>JAGNLV010000004.1:0-300000 GCA_017999435.1 Candidatus Zixiibacteriota bacterium | reverse complement strand
CAGCACCTCCGGTTCGGCCGTCGGATATAACCACAGCAGCAGGGGGACAAGCAGGAACCCCCCGCCCACACCGATAATGGTGCCGAAGGTGCCGATGATGAGTCCGACGGTCGCGTAACCGACAAAGTGCAGCATTGCGATATGTGCACCGGAAAACCCCGGAAAGGCAAGGATTTTGTTTTTGCGCCGGGGAGGATCGGGCCGAGATTTCGATGTGGAAAGGGCGCCTGGGACACCGGTCCGCCCAGGACCGGGCGGCCGGAGTAAACATTTCCCCCCGGCCCGCGTCTTTACTATGGGACTGACCGTGTCAGGAGAACAAGATCCTTGACTTTGGCAGGGGTCGGGGACTTCTTGACGCATGCAAGCGACTCATCGCACCAGGAGCAGACTGTGATGTCACAACCCGCCCGTGTCGTTCCGGTGATTCTCCTCGCCGCCCTTCTGCCGATCGTCATCGGCAGTTGCAGCGAGGATTCGGTCAAATCGTCGCCGCCGGAGCTTCTGGTCACGCCGGAAGCGGTGTCGGGGACAGCCTCGTACGGCGGATCCAGCCCGAGCGGCGCGTGGGTCCAGGTGCGCAACGGCGGCGACGGCGAGCTCCCGTTCTCCGCCTATGCCGGCAAGGGAACCTGGTGTTACCTGTACTACGGGTCGATCGTCGACACCGTGGGAGCGGCGGCCCCCGACAGTTTCGCCATCGCTTTCACCACCGGCAGCCTCGAGGCCGGGGAGCATTTCGACACGGTATGGATCGAGGCCCCCGCGGCCGCCAATTCGCCGGTAGCGATCCCGGTACACGTGACGATCGCCAACGTGGTTCAGGTGAACCCGCCGAACCTGGTGTTCCGCGCGGTGACCGGCGATGTCAATCCGCCGCCGCAACTGGTCACGATCCTCGGGGCCAGCTCGACGCCGCTCCCGTTCGTCCTTTCGAGTTCCCAGGCGTGGCTCCAGTTCTCCCCGGCCGGGGGAGCGGCGCCCACCACGGTCCAGGTGTCGGTCGATCTCCGGGGCCTGCCGCCGGGAGTGTACTACGACACGATCGTCGTCCAGGCTTCCTCGGCGCGCACGCCGGGGCGCATCCCGGTCCGCCTCGAGGTGGCCAGTTGGCTGCGCACCAGCCTGAGTTCCTCGTTTGACTTCTTCGGCATCTGGTTCGGGGACACGCAGGCCGGACTTGCCGTCGGGCTGCTGCCGACATCCGGCGACGGCGTGATTTCGCGGACGGCGGACGGCGGGAACACGTGGGATTCCCTGGTGAGCACTGCCAACGAGTTCTTCGATGGCCTGGGGGATGTGTGGGCGTCGTCCGGGCGCGCCTGGGCGGTCGGCAAGAATGCGTTCATCTATTATTCCCCCGACGGCGGGGACACCTGGCTTCGCCGCTTCGCCCCGGACGAAGTGACGGCGGCGCTCAACGGCGTCCATTTCGCCGACACCCTCCGCGGGTGGGCGGTCGGAAACGACGGCGTGATCATTCACACCGTCGACGGCGGCCTCACGTGGGAGGCGCAGAACTCCACGACCAGCCGGGCGCTCGCGAGTGTCTGGTTCGCGGACGCCGCGCGCGGCTGGGCGGTCGGCAATTATGGGACCATCCTCCACACCGTCGACGGCGGCGCGACCTGGCTCCCGCAGGCGAACGGCCTGGTGCAGGACGATCTCTGGGACTTGGGCTTCGTGAGTGCGAACGAGGGGTGGGCGGTCGGCGACAACGGCGCGGTCCTGCACACGGTCAACGGCGGGCAGGACTGGGAGGTCCAGGGGCGGCCCTCCCCGGCGAGCCTCCGCGCGGTCATGTTCGTCAACCCGCTCACCGGGTGGGCGGTCGGAACCGGCGGCGTCATCCTGCGCACCGACGACGGGGGAGAGGTATGGCGCCTGCAGGCGAGCGGAGTCACTTCGACCCTCCAGGACGTCTTCTTCCTGAACGACCAGGCCGGCTGGATCTGCGGTTCCCAGGGAGTGCTCCTGCGCACGAGCGGCGGCGGGGATTGAAAGAAAACCGGAGCCGTCCCGCGGTCGCCAGGCGGGCCGATAAGAGGGCCCTCGGCGCGGTCCCCGCGCGGACTACTTCGCCGGTCTGAGCTTTCCGGCCGGCGGGGCGGCGGCGCGCGACAGCGGCGCCCGGCGCCTCTGGTAGAGATACAGCCCCAGACCGAGCACGAACAGCCCGAGCGATACGAGTTGGTTGTAGGTCGGATGCATTGATCCTACCGTCAGGTGCATTTCATCTTCATAGTAGCGCACATACTCGATCGCATAGCGGAAGCCCGCCTCGATCATGAACAGCAGAGCGACCGCCTGGCCGACAAATCGGCGGTGCCGCAAAACGTAGTGCAGCGCAATCAGGAGCAGCCCTCCATAGAGAGAGCTGTACAACTGCGCCGGGTGCAGGTGGGCGTCGCTGAAAATGTAGTACGGCAGCGAACCCTCCGGAAAGCTGATTCCCCACGGAAGTTCGGTGGGCGTCCCGAAACAGCACCCGTTGAGGAAGCACCCGACCCGGGTGAACAGCAGGCCGAGTCCGAGAGTCGGCGCGAAGTAGTCGAAGGTGTCCAGGACCGAGAGCTTCTTCGCGCGCAGGTACACAAACGAGGCGACAATGGCCGCCAGCACGCCGCCGTAGAGGTTCAGCCCGGCGATGCCGAATTCGCTCGAGGAAAACGGGTTGAACGTCCGCGTCCAGTTCCCCGAAAACTCATCGAGGTGGACCAGCACGTAGAACAGCCGGGCGCCGATGATGCCGCCGATCGTCATGAGATAGGCGACCGTGAGCAGCGGCTCGAACGGTTTCCCGTCGCGGCGGGCGACCCGCCAGATGTAGAGCACCCCCAGCAGAAACGAGATGGCCAGCATGAGCCCGTAGCTGCGAATGTGAACCGGCCCGACATGGAAGAGTTCAGGATGCATGCGGTGTCTGTGCCTCCAGTTTTCGAACTTCTGTCATTTGCCCCGCCCGGTCGGCCGGGGCCGCGCGCCAGAGGAGCAGGGTCACGGCGAGCCCGATGAGCCCGCCGGCGGCCACGTCCGACACGTAGTGATACCGCCCCCAAAAGGTGCCGATCCCCAGCCCGACCGTCAGCGGCGCCATCAGCCACAAACCGCGGCGGAAATACCGGGCCGTGAACAGGAGGATCACGAAGGTCACGGCAAAGTGGGTCGAGGGAAAGCACCCGCCCCGCACCGAGCCGTACTGCTGGGTCAGCCCCACCAAATCGGTGAAGACGTAACCGGTGACGACCGGGTGCAGGTACTGGCCGGTCAGGCGCCAGCGCGGACCCTCGATCGGGAACAGAAAGAACACCACGTACGAGACCGCGAACGTCAGCAGGACCGCCGCCAGGGCGCTCTTGACCACCTCGAAGCGGCCCCGCAGGTACCCGGCGATCATGAACACGGGAATGACGAGGTAGTAGCAGAAGTAGCAGAACATGAACGCCTCGGTCAGAACCGGGTGGAGGAGGTGGCGGTCGATAAACAGCGTGGGCTCCTGCCCGAAGACAGCCGTCTCGAAAGCGATCAGGTGGGCATCGAGAAAGTGGTCAAAAAAGAGAAACATCGTGCCGCCCGTCTCCCGGTAAAACGGGACCAGGATCGCCACCGGGTAGAGCAGCCGCAGCGCATGGGAGAACCGGCTCCGGGCGGGATCCAGCCGGCCGGCGATCACCAGCACGAGAAGCGCCATCGCCGAATAAAACAGCAGCTCGTCCCGATAGATGCCGAGAGGCCGCCCGACTGCCAGCAGCAGCCCGACCATGAAGAGGCAGTATCCGAAGAGGATCCGATCGAAAAGGTAGAAGCGAGAAAGAGCCGGACCCACGCGCTCAGCCCTCCTCCCGAGGCTGCCGAAGCGAATCGGCGCCGCCGACGATGAGAACGATCTCGCCGCGGACCGTGCGCCCGCCGAGTGCGGCCAGGATCTCCGAGACCGAACCGCGCAGGAACTCCTCGTGCAGCTTGGACAGCTCCCGGGCAAGGCAGGCCGGACGATCGCCGAGCACCTCCCGGATGTCCTCCAGCGACCGCACCACGCGATGGGGCGATTCGAAGAAGACGAGGGTGTGGTCAAACTCGGTCAGCCGGGCCAGCCGCGTGCGGCGCGCTCCCGACTTGTGCGGCAGAAACCCCTCGAAAAAGAACCGGTCGGTCGGCAGCCCCGATGCCGTCAGGGCCGGGATGATCGAGGTCGGACCGGGCAAGGGGATGATCGTAATGCCGTTGTCGATGGCGGTGCGCACGATGCGGTAGGCCGGATCCGAAATGCCGGGCGAGCCGGCATCGGTGATGACCGCCACCGTCTGTCCCTGCCGGATGAGGTCGATGAGCTGCTCGGCGCGCGTCCGCTCATTGAAATCATGGTAGCTGATCAACCGCTTATTCAGACCAAGGGCCTTGAGGAGCCGGCCGCTGTGCCGGGTGTCCTCGCAGGCGACCAGGTCGGCGGCGGCCAGCATTTCTTCCGCCCGACGGGTCAGATCGGCCATGTTGCCGATCGGCGTCGGAACCAGATAGAGCAGGCCGGGCGACTCGGGCATAACGACCCCCTTATTCCGAGAGTTGCACGTTCGCCGGGATCGGCTTTCGCTGCAGGGGGGCGACCTCCGGCAAGGCGCGCTTGAAGGCGTTGCGGTTGAGCAGCGACACGACCCGCGATATTTCGGTGGGCGGGAAACCCTCCGCCGCCAGTTGACTCATGGAACGAACGCCCTGGTCGACAATCCGGGCCAGCAGGCGGTCGATCTGCGGGTAGGTGACGCCGATCTCCCCCTCATCGGTCTGATCTTTCCACAAATCCGCGGTGGGCGGCTTGGCGATGATCGGTTCCGGGACCGCCAGCTTGCGGGCGAGGAGGCGCACCTCGGTCTTGTACAGCTCGCCGATCGGATTGACGCTGCAGGCGGAATCGCCGTGCCAGGTCGTGTAGCCCAGCGCAATTTCGCTGCGGTTGCCGGTCCCGAGAACCAGCCGCGAGGTCTCCAGCGCGACGTCGAACAGGATAGCCATGCGCTCCCGCGCCATCTTGTTGCCGGCACGGCGCTTGAGCTCATCGGTGATCCGTGGGTAGTAAGCGTCGATCATCGGCGAGATGTCGATGACCCGGTGCGGAATGCCGAGCCGTTCCACCATCAGACGGGCGTCGTGCAGCGACTCCGCCGATGAAGTTCGGTAGGGCAAAAGCAGACCGAGTACTTTGTCGGGACCGACCGCCGCAACCGCCAGAGCAGCCGCCACGGCGGAGTCCAGCCCCCCGGATACGCCGACGACATAGCCGTCAAGGCCCGACTGCAGCAGCTTGCCGGTGAGAAACCGCGTGATCGTGGTCACGGCGCGGTCGAGGTCGATTTCCGGGCGAGCTTCCATGGCTGAGCACACAATAGATTCTTTCGAAATCGCCACTAAATATGTGATTGCGCTTGTGCAGACAAGCTAAATATTGTACCCATGAACGCACGGCAGGTCCCGTTCGTTCCGTGCGGAGATGCTCCGGCGTGAGCCCGCGGACCTCTCGACCGCGGCGCGCCCCAGCTCGTGCACAGGCCGTGGTTCCGGAGCGGCCGCCGCAGCAGGTGGAGAACGAGTGCGCCTAACCTCTAGAGGTAAATGATTATGGGAGTCAACAAAGCAATCCTCATCGGCCGCCTGGGCAAAGACCCGGAGCTCAAGTACACGGCCAGCGGTCGGCCGGTCACGACTTTCACCCTGGCCACCACCGAGCGGTGGACCAACCAGGAGGGCCAGAAACAGGAGCAGACCACCTGGCACAACATCGTGGCCTGGGGACGCCCCGCCGAGATTATGAACGAGTACCTCGCCAAGGGGCGCGAGGTCTATATCGAAGGGCGGATTGTCAACCGGTCCTACGATGACAAGGACGGCAACAAGCGGCACATCTCGGAAATCGTCGTACAGAACTTCCAGTTTATCGGCAGCGGCCGGGAGGGTGGCGGCCAGGGGGGCGGCGAGCGTGCCCCGGCCGCGGAAGACGCCGCGGCCCCCGAGGGAGCCGCACCCGCCGAGGACGACCTTCCGTTCTGATTAAACCCTGACCAACGGTTTCACGGGGCCCTGTAATCCATTGGATGACAGGGCCTTTTACTGTTCAGGCGAGTTCCGGAGAATGCGCCGAGATTGGGCTAAGCCCAGCCTGCCCCACCGTCGATGAGCCGACTACAAGGTTACCTCGGAACGATCATAGGAGGGACAGACTATGTCGTATGCCTCGCGCTTCATCCCCCGTACCGATACCCCGGAGGGCCAGCAGGTGGCCACCCGGGCGATGCTCCTCATTGGGTCCGCCGTCACCCTCTCGGCGCTGATCATCATCGCCTTCAACTGGACCCTCTCCCGCTCTACGCTTGAGCAGATCGGCAGCGGCGTGGAGTTGGCGGCTCTCACGCTGGTCCCGTACATGATCGCGGCGGCGGTCGCGGCGATCACGGCACTGTGCGTCCTGCTGATGGTGCCGGCGGCCCAGTTGCGCCAGCCGGCCACCGTCATACGCGACCGCCTGCAGGCGCTGGCCAACGGCGACCTGGCCTCCAGAATCCAGGGGCGCAAGCCGGCGCCACACGTGCAGGAACTGGTGTATGAACTGAACCTCGCCACCTCGAATCTGAGCCACCAAATCGCCCAGTGGAAAGTGATCAACCGCCAGCAGTGGGAACTCCTCGAGGCGATGCGGGAGATTACCGTTGTGGATGGACACCGGCAACTGGTCCGCATTATTGAGCAGATGCAGGCGAACTGGGAGAAGATCGCGGAGATTGAGGAGCGCCTGAAGACGTGAGACCTACTCGCCGCCGAGCTTGTCTTCGAGCCGCCTGACCCGTTTGAGCAGTTCCGGCAGCCGCACGAGGGCCGCTTCGATGCGGCCCGTCTCCGCCAGATCGCGGGCCGGCGAACCGAAGACTTTCTTGCCCGCGGGAACCGAGCGGGCGACCCCGGACTGGGCCCCCACCTGAACGCCGTCGCCGACTTCAATGTGCCCCACCAGGCCGACCTGGCCGGCCAGCACCACGCCGTTGCCGACCCGTGTGGAGCCCGAGATGCCCACCTGGGACACGATGATCGCGTGCCGACCGATCTCGACGTTGTGGGCGATCTGCACGAGGTTGTCGATCTTGGTCCCCCGGCCGATCCGGGTGGGTCCGAGCGCCCCGCGGTCAACCGAGCAGTTCGATCCGATCTCCACATCGTCATCGATCTCCACCCACCCCACCTGTTTGATCTTCTTCAATCCGGTCGGTGACGGCGCAAACCCGAAACCGTCGGACCCGATCACCGTCGAAGAATGGATGATGACGTTGTTGCCGAGGCGCGTGCCGTCCATGAGGCAAACCCCCGGGTAGATGCGGCAGTTGTCCCCGACCACGACGTCGCGCCCGACAAAAACCGAGGACACGAGTTCGGTCCCGGCGCCGATGCGCACCCCCTCGCGAATGTGGCAGAGCGCGCCGACCCCGGCCGTCGGGTCCACGACCGCGCCCGCGGCCACCACCGCGCGCGGGTCGATGCCGGGAGCGACCAGGCGTTCATCGGGGTAGAGCAGGTCGAGTATGCAGGCAAAGGCAAGGTAGGGCTGCGCGTGGCGGATGAGGGGGAGCCGGGGGCACTCGGTCTGCGGGCTCACGACGACGGCGCCGGCGCGGGTCGTGGCGAGAAAGCGCGCGTAGCGCGGGTTGGCGATGAAGCTGATGTCGCCGGGACCGGCCGTCTCGATCGGCGCGGCTGCCCCGATCTCCACGCTGCCGTCGCCGGCAACGGTCCCTCCGACGCGCTCGGCCAGATATGCAACGGTGAAGGCCATGAGTCCTCGCGCCCCGCGGCCGCCCGCCTCCGACCGGGGATCGGCGGCGGCGCGGAGCTTTACTCCATTTCGTTCAGGGCCGCCAGCACCTTGTCCGTGACGTCGTACTCCTCCTTGATGTAGCCGATCCCCTGGAGGGTGAATATGACGTCGTAGCTGTTCTCGGTGGCCACCGCCTCCATGGCCTGGCGGATCTTGGTCAACAGCGGCTCGATCAGCTGGGCCTCCCGCTGTTCCGCGGTGCCGCCCGGACCATAGATCTGCTTGGTGTAGGCGTCGAGACCCTCGCGCTTGGCCCGAATAGCCGCCTCGCGCTCCCGCTTCTTCTCGTCGGAGAGGATCAGGCGCTGTTTCTCGTAGTCGGCGGTGAGCTCCTGAAGTTCCTGCTCTTTGGCGCTGGCTTCGTCGTCCCACGCTTTCCGGTCGGTCTCCCAGGTTTCCTGGGCGCGCTGCCACTCGGTGTATTCGGCGTAGATGCGGTCGTCGCGCACGAAACCGATCTTCAGGGTCTGGGCGGCGGCCGCCCCGGACAGGATGACTGTGAGCGCCAGGACGGCGGACAGAACTGATGCAGCTTTTGTTACTCGCATGCGAATCCTCACTTGCTCGTATTCTTATCTGAATGTTGTTCCGATCTGGAAATGGGGCTTCCAGCTTCTCGGTTCGCCTTCAACATCGTCAAGCGGGTACCCGAAGTCAAACCCTAACGTGCCGATGCCCGGGACGATGATGCGGAAGCCGAATCCCACGCTCTTATACAGGTCATTGAGCAGATCGATGTCGCGGCGGTAGAGCCAGGAGTTGCCGGCGTCGAAAAACAGCAGGCCGTAGAGCTGCCGGGCGGCGATGGGTATCTGCACTTCGACGTTGGCCACGAACATGTACTTGCCGCGGACCCGGGTGGTGTCCAGCGGAAAATACCTGCCGTCGGGCGGATCGACCCCGATGACCGCGTTTTCATTGCTGTAGTAGAAGATCGTGTCGGTGGTGATGGCCGAGTCGGGCGTCAGGCTGCCGTCGTCGTAGCCGCGGACGATGCCGTCGTAGGCGGTGCCGCCGGGCGTGAAGCGGTCGGAGATCATGATGCGGGCGTCGCCAGCCGGGGCCGTCACAACCCCGTACTGCGCCTTGGCGGCGAGCGCCCAGCCCCACATGAGCGGGATGAACTTGGCCGCCTCGAAGTCGTGCTTCGTGTACTCCCAGTAGCCGCCGAGGAGCCCCCCGGTCAACTCGAGCGTGTACGAGAGGATGGAACCCTTGGTGGCGAATTCCGGAAGGTTGCGCGAGTCGCGCAGAAGCGTCAGCGACACCCGCGATGCCGTCTGCCAGTCTTCGTACTCGAGAATGGAACCCGGGTACGGCCCATAGGTCCGGGCGGCCATGAGGGAATCCGCCGGCGAGATGGTCTCCGGGTTGTTGTAGTAGTACCGCGATTGGTAGGAATTGGAGGCTGCAAAGGTCGCGTCGAAATCGTAGTAGCGCGTCCGCTCCAGGGCATAGGAGGCGTAGACGCGGAAATAGTTGTCCGGCCAGCGCAGCCGTCGCCCCAGGCGGAGCGAGCCGCCCGCCCGCCCCTCGGTGTAGTCGCCGTACCAGCGGCGGTTGAGAGAGAAGGCGCTGGCTCCGAACGAGGTCGGATAGCCGAACATCCACGGCTCGGTGAACGAGACCGAGAAGGAGTTGTACGATTTGCCGAGACTGACGTTGAAAGACAGGTTCTGGCCGAGCCCCCGGAAATTCGGGATGCCCATGCCGAACGTGCCGACCACCTTGTCCTGGCTGTTGTACCCGGCGCCGGCCGACACCTGCCCGGTCTGCTTTTCGGCCACTTCGTACACCAGGTCGACGTCGCCGCTGGGGAGGTTCACCGGGCGCGGCTCGACTTTGTCAAAAAAGTTCAGCGCCATGACGTCGCGGATCGACCGGATCAGCGCCGTCCGGTCAAACACCTGGCCCGGCAGCGTCGACAGCTCCCGCCGGATCACCCGGTCCTTGGTTTTGTAGTTCCCGACGATCTTCACGAGGTTGATGTTGGAGGGGAGCCCCTCGGTGATGTCGTAGGTGATATCGATGAGCGAGTCGGACCGGGTCGACCGCTCGTCGAAAATCTCCACGTGGAGGTGGCCGATATCGTAGTAGCCGGAGGCCACCTCCCCGAGCGAGGCGTCGTACTTCTCGGAGTCGAACACCTGCCCCGCTTTGTGCTTCAGCAGCTTCGCGAGATGGTCCGCCGAGAGCCTCTCGTTTCCCTTGAACGACGTCTCGCCGAAATAGTAACGGGGGCCTTCGTAGACGTCGAGGTAGATGGTCATCCGGTTGCGGGCCGTGTCGATCGCCAGCGAATCGTTGATGAGGTAGGCGTCGATGAAACCGCGCTTGTGGTATTCGTCGATGACTTTCTGCAGGTCCTCGTCGTACTTGTCCTGGGCGAAGTCGGAGGTGCGCAGGAGACCGCGCTTGCGGTTGCGCATCCTGCCGACCAGGTCGCCGGCCTCCACCCGCCGGCTGCCCGTGACCACGACCTGCTCGACTTTGACCTTGTCGCGCTCGCGAATGTTGAACTGCAGGACCGCCTCGACGGAATCGGCGCCGTAGATCAACTCCGGCTCGATCTTGGCCCGGAAATATCCCTCGGCGGCGAACAGGTCGAAAATCTTCGCCCGGCTCTTCTCGATCAGGTAGGGGGAAATGTAGCCGCCCACGCCCAGGCCGATCTCCTTGCGGAGTTTGTCGTCCTTGAGCTTCTTGTTCCCCTCGAATGCCAACCCGGCCAGCTTGGGGAGTTCTTCGACAATGATGAAAATCCGGATGCCGCCGGTCACCTCCTCGGCCTCGATGCGGACATCGCGGAAGATGCCGAGGGCGTAGAGGCGGCGGATCGACTCGGAGACGTCGGTGACCGAAAGAACCGCGCCAACCTCAAGAGAGGCGACGCCCAGGATGAGCGACCGGGTCGCCACCCGGTTGCCCTCAACCTGGATATCGACCACCCGAAACTGCTCCGCGGTATTCTGGGCGTGAGCCGACAGGCTCAGCACCAGCGCCGCCAAGAGACAGGCGCGAGCAATCCCTGCTCGGGGTCCGTTCGTCCGACTCAACTGCGCTCAGGCGCCGGGGGCGTGGATTTTGTTGATGCGAATCTCGGTGAAACGCTGGCGATGCCCCTGGGTGCGGCGGTACTTGGTCCGGCGCTTATATTTGTAGATGAGCACCTTGTCGGCCAGGCCTTCACCCACAACTTCCGCATCGATGCGCGCATCGGCGACCGTCGGCGTACCGATCGCCGTGGCCCCGTCGCCGCGGACTAAGAGGATGCGGTCGATGGCCAGCGACGTGCCGGGGTCGGCTTTCTGGTGGGGTACCCGGAGGACATCCCCTTCCTGAGCGCTATACTGAAAACCGGCGACTTCGAAGACAGCGTACATGAACATTCCTCCAAACGTGGAAAGCTGTTATCCCAAATCAGGTTAAACCGCATAAAGTATACCTTTTGCACGCCAAGTCAAGGCCAAACTTGCGTCGAAGACGTCCAAATCACCTTTTAAACCCGCGGTCGCCCAACGGGTTCCAATTGTGGACGACCGGCACCAGGGCCGGCCGCGAACAATCGCCATTGCCCCCTCGGTTGTATTGCATATATTGCGGCGCACCTGCGTCAGTGGAGGACGATGAACCACATGGCCAAACCAACCGCCCCGACCGCCGCCGGCCACACCCCGTTCCGGCTCCGCAGCCAGTTCTCGCCCCGCGGCGACCAGCCCCAGGCGATCGCCCAACTGCTCGCGGGGCTCCGGGAAGGCCGCATGCACCAGGTGCTGCTCGGCGTCACCGGTTCCGGAAAGACGTTCACCATCGCCAACGTGATCGCCCAGTACGGGCGTCCCGCGCTCGTGCTGTCGCATAACAAGACGCTCGCCGCCCAGCTCTACGGCGAGCTCACGGCTTTCTTCCCCGACAACGCCGTCGAGTTCTTCATCAGCTACTACGACTACTACCAGCCGGAGGCGTACCTGCCGACCACGGACACGTACATTGAGAAGGACACCTCGATCAACGAGGATATCGACCGGCTGCGGCTGCGCGCGACCGCCTCGCTGCTCGAGCGCCAGGACGTCATCATCGTGGCTTCGGTCTCCTGCATTTACGGCCTCGGGTCGCCGGTCGAATACAAGAACCAGTACATCCCGCTCGTGCGCGGGGGGGAGTACAACCGCGACCAGGTCATCCGCAAGCTCATCGACATCCACTACAACCGGAACGACATCGACTTCTCGCGGGGAAATTTCCGCGTCCGCGGCGACACCGTCGAACTCATCCCGGCCTACCACGACCACGCCATGCGGATCGAGTTTTTCGGCGACGAAGTCGAGCGGATCACGGAGATCGATCCGCTGACGGGGGAGGTGCTGCGCGAGCGCGACCGGATCGCCATCTACCCGGCCAAACACTTCATCACCTCGCCCGAGCGGATGCAGGAAGCGATCCGCGGCATCCGCGAAGAACTGGCCGAGCGGCTGGAGTTCTTCCGCTCCCGCAACCTGCTCTTGGAGGCCCAGCGGCTGGAGATGCGCACCAAGTACGATCTCGAGATGCTCGAAGAGGTCGGGTACTGCTCCGGGGTCGAGAACTACTCCCGGCACCTGTCGGGGCGCCGGCCGGGCGAGCGCCCCTTCACCCTGCTGGATTTCTTCCCCGACGACTTCCTGACCATTATCGACGAGTCGCACCAGACCATCCCCCAGGTGCGGGGGATGTTCGCCGGCGACCGCAGCCGCAAGGAGGTTCTCGTCGAGCACGGTTTCCGCCTGCCCTCGGCGCTGGATAACCGGCCGCTCGTATTCGAGGAGTTCGAGCGGGTGGTGCTGAAGCGGGTGTACGTGTCCGCGACCCCGGCCGACTACGAACTGACCAAGGCGGAGGGGATCGTGGTCGAGCAGGTCATCCGGCCGACCGGTCTGCTCGACCCCGTCATCACCGTCCGCCCGCTCGGGACGCAGGTCGACGACCTGCTGGCCGAGGCCAGGCGGCGGGCGGAGCGCGGCGAGCGCGTGCTGGTGACGACGCTCACCAAACGCATGGCCGAGGACCTCACCGGCTACATGGAGAAGCTCGGCCTGCGGGTGCGCTACCTGCACAGCGAGATCGACGCGATCGACCGCACGGGCATTATCCGCGACCTCCGCCTGGCGGAGTTCGACGTCCTTGTCGGAGTGAACCTCTTGCGGGAGGGACTCGACCTCCCCGAGGTGTCACTGGTGGCCATTCTCGACGCCGACAAGGAGGGATTCCTCCGCTCGGAGCGGTCGCTCATCCAGACGGCCGGACGGGCCGCCCGCAACAAGGGCGGGGAGGTGATCCTGTACGCCGACAAAGTCACCGAATCGATGCGCAAGGCGATCGAGGAGACCCGCCGCCGCCGCGAGAAGCAGGCCGCCTACAACCGCGAGCACGGCATCGACCCGGAAACGATTTTCAAGACGCGCGAGGAGATCCTCCGCTCCACCCAGTTCGCCGACAGCAAGACGCCCGAGGAGGCGCCGCGCTTCGAGAAACCGAGCAGTTTCACCCGCATGTCCCGCGAGGACCAGCTCGCGTTCATGCTCGCGGCCATGCGCAAGGCGGCCGAGAACCTCGACTTCGAGACGGCCATCATGATCCGCGACGAAATCAATGCGCTGCGCGGAGACGGGCGGAAAAACCCGAAACCGAAAAAGGGAAAATAGCCGATGCCGCGACCACTGCCTCTGTTCATCCGCGCCGCCGCCGGCGCCGTCATGCTGGCCGCCGCGCTCGCGGGCTGTGGAGAGAAGGACGTTCCCGTCGTCGTCGACCGCGACATACTGCTCCGGTACCTCGCCACCTCGGAGGATGCCGTCGACCTCTTCCGCACCACCGGTCTGTTCCCCACCGAGGAATACCGGATTCCGAACGATCCCGCCCGGTACCGCATCGTCGTCGATTCAACCCGGCGGATCATCACGCTTGACACCGAAATCGACACCGTGAAGAAACGCACCTGGCCGGACGGCTCGGTGGAGTACTACCGCAGCTACCATGACTACGGCAATCCCTTCGGGCGCCTCTGGGCCTCGGAGGCCACCGTCGACGACTACTTCTACGTCCGGCTGTCGCGCACCGAGGACGAGGAGACGGCCACGGCGTCGCACGTTTGGGCGATCACGCGCTACGGCTACTTCCTGAAACTGGGCGGCGATGACCAGCCGTATGTCGGATGGAAACTGTGGGCCTACAACGGGGGCGCGGCGCCGACGGGGAGTATGGCGGTGCGGACGGAGTCGGGGGCGGAGTTCGCCGGCGACCTGGCGGGCTACGACCAGATCCCGTATCTGTACGTGCGCGAGTGTCTCTCGACGAGCAATCCGGCGCTTCCCTGCTCCACGGTCACCGCGGCGCAGACGAGCCGCCAGGTGTTCCGCCGGCTCGATCGCTTGGGCGCCGTCGGGCCGGGCGAGCGCCTTGTCGCCGACTGCCGGGATGTGTCGCTGAGGACGCGCTACCGGCTTCTCTCGGCCGCGACGGCCGCGGGCGAGCAAGTGCGCGTGATGCAGCCGGCCGGTCCCGGGCGCTTCGTGGACACCCTCCAGATGCCGGGGACGGCCGGGCGTTTGTGGGAGTTCCTGTTCATGCAGGATTTCGAATACGTCCCCATTCCGGGAACCCAGCCGCCCGACTCGCAACTGACCTGGACCGGCTGGTGCGTCCCCTACCGGATTGTCCCCTGAGAGCTCCCGAGATGCGGCGGCGCAGGGGCGCCGGGCCTCCGTGGCTGGCCTCCTCCGGCTGGCATGCGGTCCCCGGGGGCGCGGCCGCTTTCGTTCCGCGGCGTTGTGAGGGAGAGGCGGGTCAGCCGACGGGGATCTTGTCGGTGATGGCGAACTGCCCGGCCGTCGCGTCGACGCTGTCCGCGGCACCGGCCACCGGGAATTCAATGCTGATCGCGGTCCCCTCGCCGGGTGTGGAGTCGACGTGGAGGCGGCCGCTGTGGGCGTCGATGATCCGCTTGCAGACGAGCAGGCCGAATCCGTGCCCGTCGGGCTTGGTCGTGAACTTCTGCTCGAACGCCTTGGCGAGAAGTTCCGGTTCGATGCCGACGCCCGTGTCGCGGATGACGAAGCGGAAGTGCGGTTCGCCGGGCCGGTACTCGACGCGCGACACAATCTCCCGGCGCGCGCACCCGCGGGTGGCGTCGGCCGCATTGTTGAACAGGTTGTAGAGCAACTGCTGGATGTGGATGCTGTCGGCCTCGAACGGAATTGACTCGTGGTCGACGGTGTGGTCGATGGACACTCCCCGGAAACGCTTCTGCGGCGTGAGGTAGTCGATGACTTCGGCCAGGACCTGGTCGAAGTAGACCGTTTCCTTTTTCGAGGCGATCGGGGTGAGGTCCATGAGGTTGCTCGTGAACTGCTTCATCTTCTCGATGTTGGTCTGGATGGCGCTCATGTACTTTTCGGCCGTGGCCGCGCCCGACTTCTTCAGCTGGTGGTCCAGCAGCGAAATGTTGCCGGCGACGACCCCGAGGAAGTTGTTCAGCTCATGGCCGATCTCCGCCGACATCTCCCCGCGGGTGGCCAGTTTCTCCAGCTGGATGGTCTCGTCCTGCATCTCCTTGAGCCGCGCGTAGGCGGTCTGCGTCTCCTCGAGCAGAAACAGATTCTCCAGCGAAACGGCCAGTTGGCCGGCGGCGATGTTCAAAAGCCGGGTGTCGGTCCCGGTGAGCGCAGTGGCGTCGGGGGAGCACCTGATCATGATGATGCCATACAGAATGTTCGCGCGGTTGATCGGCATGACGACCATGGCGCTCCCTTCGGTGAGCCAGGAGGGGAACAGGGCCGCGCGGATCTCCGGGGCCGCCGCCGGGCCGGCCAGCGGGTGCCGCTCCGGCGACGTGACAATGACCGGCTCCCGGAACGAGGCCGGGTCGATGGCGCGGATGAACTCCCGCACCGCCGGGCTGTCCAGCGCCGTCTCCTGAAGCTGGTCGCCGTGAATCGTGATCGTCTCCACCGCGGTCCGCTCCCGGTCCCAGTGGAGGAGGGCCCCCTGGGTGGCGTCGAAATGCATCATGGCGAAACGAAGGGAGACGCTCGCCAGCGACTTGCGGTCGCCGACCGTGACGAGCATCTGGTTGAGGTCGGAGAGGCGTTCGAGCTGTTCGCCCGAGTCCTGCCCGGCCCGCTCGCGGAGTTTCCCCGCGGCCTTGTGCACCGCCTGGCGGATTTCGGTCAGCTCGAACGGTTTCAGGATATAGTCGAAGGCGCCCTGTTTGATCGCGTCTTTGGCCGAATTCAGATTGGCGTAGCCCGTCATGTAGATGACGCCGATGTGGGGGTTGCGCTCGCGGGCGCGGCGCACCAGCTCGGTACCGTCCATGTGCGGCATGCGGATATCGGTGATGAGAAGGTCGACGGGCCGGGAGTCGAGCGCCTGCAGGGCCTCGTCCCCCCCGACCGCGGTCGTAATCTCATACCCCTCGTCCTCGAGCGCATCGCGCACGAGGGACAGGACGATGGTCTCGTCGTCGACCACGAGGACATTTATACTGCGAGTTTCCGTGCCGCTCATACCGTGCGCGCTTTGGCCAGCAGCGTCTCCAGGACGCGGCGGACCTGGTTCAGATCAAACGGTTTGGTCAGGCAGCAGTGGGCGCCTTCGTTCTGGGCCATTTCGGCCAGTTGATCGGGCAGAGAGTCGGTCATGATGAACGCCATCCCGGGCTTGCGCCGCCTCACCTCCCGGAACACCTGGTACCCGTTCTTGTGCGGCATGTGGATGTCGCAGAAAGCCACGTCGAAATCCCCCCCCAGAGCCCGGTCGATCCCCTCCCGGCCGTCGCAGGCCGTCTCGACCTCGTACCCGGCGTCGGTCAAATACTCTTCCAGCAGGTTGCGAATAACCTCGGAATCGTCGATGATCAGTATTCGTGCCATTGCCGTGTCCCTAGGCGCACAGGGCATTCGTGACCGTCCGCATCAGTTCCTTGATGGAAAAAGGCTTCGAGAGGAATGCGCAGGCGCCGTTGTTTATGGATTGACTGACCGTGTATAGGCTTGAAAAGCCCGAAATCACAATGACTTTCGACTGCGGATCCCTGTCGCAGGCGAACTTGACGACCTCCTCGCCCGACACCCGGGGCATCTTGAGATCCGTAATGATGACGTCGTAGCGCCTCTTCCGGATCTGCTCGATTGCCTCGTCGCCGTCGCAGGCCAGGCTGACGTCGTACTCCTCGCTGAGCACTTCAAACAGAAAACTGCGAATGATTTCCTCGTCGTCCACGACGAGGACGGAACGTCTGACCGATTCATCCATTGAAACATCCCGCAAGTTCGGAAGTACTTACACTCCTATCCCGCTCTTTAGAGAATTATCGGCGTCGACCGGGTGTTTCTGAACGGGGAATATCAGAGTGAAAGTGGAGCCTTTTCCGACCGCCGAGTCGACCTTGATTTCCCCCCCATGCTCCTTGACGATCCCGTAGCTCACGGAGAGGCCGAGGCCGGTCCCCTTGCCCACTTCCTTGGTGGTGAAGAACGGCTCGAAGATCTTGTTGATGATTTCGGGGGGGATGCCGTGGCCCTGGTCGATGAAGCGGAGCTCGACGGCGCCGCCGAACTCCCCGACGGCCGGGCTGTAACGGGACTCGATCCGGATCTGCGAATCGGACCGGGAGGCGTGCATGGCGTTGATGATCAGGTTCGTGAAGACCTGCTGCAACTGGCTGGCGTTGGCCTGGATCAACGGCAGATCTTCGGCCAGGTCGACCGTCAGCGAGATCTGATTCATGAGGAGCTGGTGCTCGACAAAGGTGCGCGTATCTTCGATCACCTGGTTCACGTCCACGTCCTCGAACTCCGTGGTGTGGGAGGACCGGGAGAAACGGAGGAGGTTCTGGACGATGTTCTTGCACCGGCGGGCCTGGGTCTCGATATCGGTGAGATAGCGGATGTAGCTCTCGGCTTCCTTGGTCAGGCCCGCGGCCGCGGCATTCTTCTTCATCTTCTCGAGCGTGAACTGGGCGTACCCGAGGATGCCCCCCAGCGGGTTGTTCAATTCGTGGGCCACGCCGGCCGCGAGCTGGCCGATGGCGCTCATTTTCTCCGACTGGATGAGCTGGGCCTGGGCCTCCTCGAGGGCGATCGTCCGCTCGATGATCTTCTCCTCGAGATTGCGGTTGTACTCCTCGATCTCCTCGCGGCTCTGGCGCAGGCTCGCGATCATCTTGTTGAACGTGTTGGCGAGGTGGCCGATCTCGTCCAACTGGTTGATCTCCACCAGGCGGCTGAGATCGCCCCGGCTCACCTGGTCGGTGACGGCGACGAGCATCTGCACAGGCTTGGTGACGACGCGCACGAAGAAAGTCAGGACGAGGATGGTGAGGATGAGGATCACCACGGTGAGCAGAATGGCGGTTTTCTGGGCCTCGGCGATCGACAGGTTGACCTTGGCCAGCGAGAGGATCAGCCGGATCGACCCGATCTGTTCGGTCACGTAGCGCTGGCCGAGCGACTGGTCGATCCCGCTCGTCATGCCGAGCGTCTCCCGGGAGAGGATTTCTTTCCGGGAGTACACGGGGTAGTTCAGTTCGAGAAACTCGTGGCCGTCGGCATTCTTCACGTAGAAACCGCCGCCGATGGTGTCGGCGCGGGCGCCGCGGTCGAGCGCGCGCTTGACCACGATGTCGCTCTCGCTCCACATGCCGTAGGAGGCGAGCGGCTTGCCGGCCTCCGCGTAGATGGCGGCGTAGGTGACGGCGTCGAACTGGTTGAGAATCTGGAGCAGCTCCTGGAGCTCGTAGCGCGACTCGAAGAGGACGCCGCTCTCGGCGTTCATGGCCAGGATCCGGACCATCGTCTCGCCGCTCGTGCGGAGTTCGCGCCGGAAGCCGTCCGCCTGCCGCTTGATGAGGTAGCCGCTCACGGTGAGAATGCTGGCGATCAGCAAGAGCGAAATCGGCACGACGAACTTGGTGCGCAGGCGGAAGCTCATGATGCGCTCAAGGAAGCTCATCGGTAAACCTCCTTGGCCACGGCTACCAGTTCGTCGGGGATGGTCACGTGAATGTGCTGGGCGGTCTTCTCGTTGTAGTGGAACCAGATGACGTCGGCGGCCGAGACGCTGACGGAGGCGGGAGCCTCGCCGGCGAGCACGCGGTTGGCGATCTGCCCGGCCTGGATCCCCACCGCCTTGTAGTCGAAATCGAGCGCGAAGAGAGCGCCCGACTCCACGACGTAGCGGGAAAAACCCATGAACGGCAGATTCTTGCGCAGCGTGTTGAGCAGAATGTACCGGGTCGCCTGCGGGTCGAACAACACCGGGTCGGCGACCGACCACACCCCCTGCACCGTCAACGCCAGCGAATCGAGCGCCTGCGGGATCTCGCGGCTGTCGCGGATCTCGATCGCGTGCAATTCCAGACCCATGCCCCGGGCCACCGCCCGGGCCGGGGCAATCAGGCTGGCCGTGTTCGCCGTGTAGAGGACGCCGATGCGTTCGATCCCCGGGATGATCTTCTTGAAGTAGCGGAACTGAACTTCGTTGGGAATATCCAGCGACGCCCCGGTGATGTGCCCGCCGGGTTCCTGAATCGTCTGCACAAACCCGGAGAGGACCGGGTACATGACGCCGGCAAAGACAATCGGGACCTGCGGCAGGTGGTGCTGGGCGATCCCTGTGGCCGTGCTCCCGATGGTCAGCACCAGCCGGGGATTGCAGCTCCGGACCGAATCGGCGACCGCCTGGTCGCCGGCCGGCGACTGGCCGATCATGAACGTGCGCAGCTCAATCCCCGGATTGGCCGCTTCAATCGTCTTCTTGGCCCCCTGCAGAGTCCTCGTGGTCGACGTGAGCGTGTCGCTCATCAGCACGGCGACAGTTTCGGATCTCCCCGGCGTTGCTCCTGAGGCGAGGCAGCTCATGGCGAGGGCTGCCGCGAACGCCCATTTCATCACGCTGTTCATCGGGTGAGCACGCTTATCCTCTCTGTTTCCTCGACGTTGTAGCCGTCACCGTTGCTTCCCGTCGAATCCGGGCGTGACGCCGTCATGACACGTCTCAGATATCGGCGCGGCCCCCCGGAAACTTGATCCGGACGGCGGAAAGCGCCGGCAAAAAAAGGACTCGATGATCCCCGACCGGGTGTCAAGGATTTACAGGGGCCGCCGATACTCTCGAAAAGACCGGCAAGCTGCGTTCCGCGCCCGGCGCGGACCATCGACATAAATCGAGGAAGCAAACAACTTTCGATTGTGGAAACATATGCGAGGAGGATTTGCCTTGCGTAATCGGCTGCACATGATCTTCTGCGTGGTCGGCTGCCTCGCCGTTCTCGCACTGCCCTCCGCCGCCGAGGCCGGGGTCACCGGCAAGGTGTCGGGGGTGGTGCTCGACAGCGCGACGGGCGAGCCGATCGTCGGCGCCATCATCCGCGTCGTCGGCACCGACATGGGCGCCCTGACCGACGTGGACGGCGAGTACTTCATTATCAACCTCCCGGGCGGCTCCCACGACGTCTCCGTGTCCTACATGGGGTACGAACCGGTGACCAAAACGGGCGTGCGGGTGCTCATCGACCTGACCACCCCGCTGGACTTCCGCATGGTGCCCGCGCCCGTCGAACTCGGCCGGCAGGTGGTGGTCTCGGCCGCCAACCCCATCGTCCAGCAGGACCTGACCGCCACCCGCATCATCTTCACGGCCGACCGGCTGGAGGAACTCCCCAACATCGTGAGCGTCCAGTCGGTGCTGCGGAATTACCCGGGCGTGGTCGAAGACCGGGAGCAGGCGCTCCACGTCCGCGGCGGCCGCGCCGGCCAGGTGACGTACTTCTATGACGGATTCAACATTCAGGATCCGTTCACCGCGACCCAGGGAATCGAGATCATCCCCTCGGCCCTGGAAGAGCTGTCGCTGACCTCGGGCGGCTACACGGCCGAGTACGGCGAGGCCCTCTCCGGCGTCGTGAGCGCGGTCTCCCGCGACGGCACCGCGCAGTACCACGGCCGCCTTAAGATGTACGAAGGATTCACCCACCCCTACGACGTGGACAAGGGGGACTGGGGCGGCCTCGAACGGATCGGCAACCGCTCCCTGGCCTTCGACCTCTCCGGGCCGCTCCCGGGGCTCGACCCCCGGCGCTATACCTTCTTCAGCGCCGGCCAGTACCTGACCGACCCGACCTCCCTGCCGCACAACGAGGTCACCTCGTGGACCGGGACCGGGAAGCTCACCATGTATCCCGCCAGCGGGTGGAAGTTCAAAACCAACGTCACATACTACTCGGCCGACGGTTCGGTGTACGACCACCGCGACGTCAACAACCGGTCGTATGATTTCAATCTCGATGGTCTCCCCGTGTTCGAGAAGGAGGCCTACCTGGTGGGGTTCAGCACCGACTACGCGTTCAACGAGCGGGCGGTCCTCACCGGCGCGGTCAACCGTTTCCACACCCGGACGAAATCGGCCCCGGATCACCTCTTCGATACCTACTGGGACGAATGGCCGGGCTACGCGGTCGACTCCGCCGGCGTGTACAACGGCACCATCGACGACGAGAACTACCTGAACGAACCCGACTACTCCGATCCCATGCAGGTGGTCGGTTTCACCGTCGGCGACGACTACTACCCGACCTACCGGCTGCGCGAGACGTGGTACGACGCCTTCTCGCTGCGTTTCATGCACCAGGTGAACAAGTGGAACCAGTTGAAGACGGGCGCCGAGTTCCGGCAGTACGACATCAACTGGGACTTCAAGCAGTTCTTCAACGACCGGCCCTATGGCGAGAAGTACCAGAGCAAGCCGACCTACGCGTCGTTCTTCGTGCAGGATAAGATGGAGTACGACTACTTCATCGTCAACCTCGGCCTGCGCTACGATTTCCACAACGCCGACATCAGCTACAACGCCGATCCGTACGCGGCGACGCCGGTGTGGAAGAAGGCCGAGACCAAGCACGGGCTGTCCCCCCGCCTCGGGGTCTCGTTCCCCATCGCGGAGAACAGCAAGATGCACTTCAACTACGGCGTGTACTACCAGGAGCCCCGCTTCCAGTACCTCTACATGAACTACCAGGGCGACATCACCACCGGTCTGCCGCTGCTGGGGAATCCCGACCTCGAACCCGAGCGGACCACCTCGTATGAGCTCGGCCTCGACCACCTCCTCGACAACCGCTGGCACCTGAATGTCACCGCCTACTACAAGGACATCGAGGATCTGGTGACGGCGCGGCAGGACGGCCTGATCGCCGGGCGGGAAGTGACCCGCATCACCAACGGCGACTACGGCTCGGTCAAGGGGATCGACCTCGCCCTGGAAGTGCTGCCCAACGGCGGCTGCTTCACCGGGTCGGTCTCCTACGGGTACATGATCGCGACCGGCAATGGCTCGTACGCGCTCGAACCCTACTACACGTACATCACCTCGACCACCGACACCGTGCAGCCGTTCACCGAGTACCCCCTCGACTTCGACCAGCGCCACACGGTCACCGGCGTCCTGAGCTACCGGGTGCCGTCCGACTGGGACGGCCGGCTGCTGGGTCAGAAGCTGCCGGGCGACTGGGGGCTGACCCTGGTCGGGTACTATGGCTCCGGCCTGCCGTACACCAAGACCGACCAGAGCGGCAACCGGGTGGGCGAGCGCAACGCCTGGCGCCTCCCCGCCAACTACAAGGTCGACCTCCGCTTCAACAAGGACTTCCCGCTCCGCGCCGGATCGCGGCTGAGCCTGTTTGTCGAAGTGGACAACCTGTTTGACCGGCGCAACGTGGTGAACCTCTACACCAGCACCGGCCTCCCGGACAACGACGGGGTCGATTACATGGGCAGTCTGTCGGTCAGCCAACAGGCGCTCGACCACTATGACCGGCTCTATGACAACGACCCGCAAAACTACGCGCCGCCCCGGACGATCAGAACGGGGCTGCAGCTGAATTTCTAAACCGGAGCAGATAACGATGAAGACCTTCTACCATACCGTCACGGCGGGTTGTCTGATCTCGGTTTCGGCGCTGTGCCTGCTGGCGGCTGCGGCGGGAGCGATGGCGCCCCCGCAGCCGCGTCCGGGCGCGCCGGTACAGATCCAGCAACTGTCGCCCCACCCGGCGACCTGGGATCAGATCACACACAACGTCGGAAACATCGCCACCACCGTCGACAACTGGGGCTACATCGGCGGCTACTGGTACTACGGCCTGCCCTCGGGTGAGTGGCCCCGGAACTCCGGCCGCAATTACCTCGGCGAATTGATGCTCTGGATGGGCGGCATCACCCCGACCGGCGATACCCTGGTGGCCAATACCGAGGATGATTTCCAGGCCCTCCCCAACCCTGATTTCGCCGACAACCCCTACAAGATCCTCCTGTCCACGGACACCGCCCGCTACTATCTCTATGATCCGACCGACACGGTCGGGGCGGGCGAGGGGAATCCCGCCCGCGGCTGGCGGGTCTGGGATTCGGAGGCCGACCAGTGGGACTACAACGAGGTCTACAACAGCCTCTCCGCCAGCTTCCGGCCCGGCGGCCCGACCTCCATGCAGGATTCCCACCTGCGGTTCACCGACAACGCCGGCGGCTCATCCCTCATGGGGCTGGAGGTGACGCAGACGATCTACCAGTGGAACTACTGCTACAACGAGGACTTCCTGTTCGTCTCCTACGACATCACGAACGCCTCGACGACCGATTACCACGACTTCGCGTTCGGCCTCTACATTGACATCGACGTCGGCGGTCCCGACGGCACCGGCGAGAACGGCCGCCTCCAGGATGTCGTGGCCTTCGACCAGTCCGAGAATCTGGCCTGGATTTACGATGTCGTCGGCGTCGACCCCGGCTGGGGGCCCCTGGTCCGCACCGGCATCATGGGGACGAAACTGCTCGAGACGCCGGACAACATCGGCATGACGGCGTTCCGCACCGACGACTGGGCGTACCTGCCCGACAACGATGCCGGCCGCTACGCCATGATCAACTCCGCCCAGTTCGATGCCTCGCTGCCGCCGACCGACCAGTTCTACGTCCAGTGCACCCGCGGTATCGACCTGACCGCCGGCAAGACGGTGCGGGTAGTGTTCGCGCTCGTCGCCGGCCAGGATGAGGCGGATTTCCGCAACAACGCCGAACTGGCCCAGCAGCTGTACGACAACAATTTCGTCGGCCCCGAGCCGCCGGCCACGCCCGAGCTGACCGGCAAAGCGGGCAGCCGCAAGGCCTACCTCTCCTGGTCCGACACCTCGGAAGTCGGCCTCGACCCGATGAGCGGGATCGCCGATTTCGTCGGCTACAAGCTGTACCGGAGCGACGACCGCGGCCAGACCTGGGGCGTCCAGATCGAGGACGAACGCCAACTGTTCAGCAACTGCCTGAGCAAGGATTACTACCCCGTAGCCCAGTATGTCGTCAACGCCCCGGGCGATCCCATCACGCGCTCCTTTGTCGACACCGGGCTCGTCAACGGCGTCGAGTACTGGTACTGCCTGGTGGCCTTCGACCGCGGCGACTCGGTCCTCGGGGTCGATCCCCTCCAGAACGGCTGGGGCATCGCCGGCGAGGTGAGCAACGTCATCAAGGTGGTGCCGACGGCCAGTCCCGCCGGCTACTACACCGCCCAGTCGACCCTCCTGCATACGTACTCCGGAGCGGAGCAGCCCTCGGAGGGGGCCGTCTACGCCGACGTGTTCAACGCCCATGCGCGCTCCGGCGAGCAGTACGCGGTCGTGTTCGTCGACTCGGTCGACGAGACCTACTGGCACCTGGTCAACGAAACCACCGGCGACACCGTGCTCGGCTACCAGACCGCCACCGACCTCGAACCGGGCCACTTCCCAATCGTCGAGGGCCTCCGCGTGGTGGTGACCAACGGTCCCCGGACGCCGCGGAGCACCGCGCAGACCGCGGCCGGGGCCAACGGCCTGAACCTGGTGGCCGGTTCGTTCTACGGCCCGGCCATCCCGGCCCTGACCGGCGACACGAACGACGTCTTCAGCGACGCGCCCTTCCGCAACACCTACGAGCTCCGCTACACGGGCGATTCGACCCGGGCGACCTGGATGCTCGACGGATTCTACGGGCTGGACAACGTCTACTGGGTGCCGTTCGAGTGCTGGAACACGAGCCGGAGCGAGCGCGTCTCTCTCGCCGTGTACGATTTCGAGTCGGACGGCGACTGGGATCCGTACGATCTGCTGGCCGTGGTGGACTACCCCTACGACTCGCTCTCGTCGGTCACCCCGCAGGCGTTCCCGTACGCCTACTCGTGGCTGATCGGTTTTGACGAGACCCGGTACAACCCGTCGGAAGGCGATGTGTTTACCATGGTCGGGGCGCCCATGAACGGCCCGGACGACCGCTTCACCTTCAAGGTGGACGACGTGAACGCGTCGTCGGCCGCCGGGGCGCTGAAGAACATCAAGGTGGCGCCGAACCCGTTCTTCGTGCGCAACAACTACGCGACTGCGGTGGGCGAACTGCAGTTCAAGAACATCCCCGATAAGTGCACGATCCGCATCTACACCCTGGCGGGCGACCTGGTGAAGACGATCGAGCACGCCGACGGCACTGGTGAGGCGTACTGGAATCTTTTGTCGGGCAACGCCCAGCAGGTGGCCTCGGGGATCTATCTCTACCACGTCGAGTCCGACTACGGTGAGTTCCTCGGCCGATTCGCGGTGATCAAGTAAAGGAGGTACGAGGTGAAGAAAACGCTTTGCATTATCGCCCTGCTGCTGATCGCGGGGAACGCGTTCGCCGAGTTCTCCAAGGTCGGATCGGCCGGCGCGCAGTTTCTCAAAATCGGCGTCGGCTCGCGGTACCAGGCCATGGGCGACGCCTCGGTGGCCTGCGTCAGCGACGTCTACGCCGCCTACTGGAACCCGGCCGGCCTCGCCGAGATCGACAACAGCGCCGTCAGCTTCACCAACGTGAACTGGGTGCTCGACGTCAATCTCAACTACGCCGCCCTCGCCCACTACTTCGAGGACGTCGGCACCTTCGCCGTGAGCGCCACCGTCCTCTCCATGGACGACCAGGAGATCACGACCCTCGAAGAGTACGAGGGGACCGGCGACTACTACTCCGCCTCCTCGTACGCGGTCGGGCTGTCCTACGCGCGGATGCTGACCAACCGATTCTCCTTCGGCGCGACGGTCAAGTACGTCGGCGAGCGCATCCACCACGAGAACGCCAACGGGTTCGCCTTCGACATGGGCACCCAGCTGTACACCGGGTTCAAGTCGCTGCGGCTCGGCATGAGCATCAGCAACCTCGGCCCGGAGATGGAATTCACGGGCTCCGACATCGACTTCCGCGAGGACGACGGAACCGATGCCTCGTACATCACGACCCAGTACGATCTGCCCATGGTCTTCCGGTTCGGGCTGGCCTACGACCTCGAGACGGGCCCGAACTCGGTGCTCACCCTGTCGTCGGAACTGAAGCACCCGAACGACAACATCCAGCAGGGCGCGCTCGGCGCCGAATGGGGCTTCCGCAATCAGTACTTCCTCCGCGGCGGGTACAAGATCAACTACGAGGAGGAGGGGCTGACCTTCGGCGGCGGCCTCCAGACGGCCATGGGCAGCGAGACCCGGCTGGTGATCGACTACGCCTGGCAGGACTTCGGGCGGCTGGACAACACCCACCGGTTCTCGGTCGGGTTCACGTTCTGAGCCCGGACCCCGCCGCGGCAATTACGCCCCCCGCCCCCGCAAGGACCGGCGGGGGGCTTTTTTTGCACCCCCGGCTGGACATAGACGGTACAAAGAATGTATATTGGGGACCGTACCACCAAGCGCCAGAACAGGAGAAAATCGATGAAAGGCCGTTCGTTTGTTCTCGCCGCCCTGCTTGTCGCCTTCCGGCCCGCGGTGTCGCCGGCCGCCGAACCGTTCTCGACCCGGCCCGCGATTGAAACGCTCGAGGAATATTTCGACCTGCTCGTCTCGGGAAACCTGGCCTCGGCCGAGGGATTCTGGACCCAGGCCGCCATCGAGCGGTCCGGCCGGTTCGATATCACCTTCACCGATATTCCCCTGAAAATCGACGCCGGCTCGCCGGTGGTACGCAATCTCCCGGTTATGCGGGACTACCTCGTCCCCGCCGTGACCCAGGTGGACCTGCTCGACGGCGGCCGGTACGTGCGGATGAAATTCAAGAAGACTGTCAACGGCGAGGAGGTGGAACACCCCTACTATGCCTACTGGGACAGCACCTATTTCTGGCTGACCTACCCGCAGGACTGGGTGGCGGCGCTCTGGCCGGTAAGGGAGACCAGGTACTTCCGTATCCACACCCAGCCCGGCGCCGAGGCTTACCTGCACCCGGTGCTGCTGGACGAGGCCGACCGGTTCATCGAGCGGGCCGCCGATTCCCTCAGCCTTGGGGCGGCCGTGCTGCGCGAGATCGCCGAGAAGAAAATCGAGTTCTTCTACTGCACGTCGGACTCCACCGTCCTCACCATCACCGGGCACCTGACCAAAGGCACCTACGACCTGGCCTCCAACGACATCATCAGCGCTACCTTCCCGCACAACCATGAGGTCGTGCACCTGCTGGTCAACCTCAAGCTCCGCTCGCTCCCGCTCATGACACAGCCGATCGTGCGCGAGGGGATCGCCGTGCACCTCGGCGGCCGGTGGGGGAAAGCCCCCACGTCGCTTGTCTACCTCGGGGCGTTCCTGCACAAGAACGGGCTGGTCCAGGTGGACTCGCTCGTGTCGATGGACCGTTTCGAGAAACAGGCCGGGGCCGACATGGCCTACCCGGTGGCCGGGCTGTTCACCGCCTTCCTGCTGGACCGCATGGGCTACAGCCGCTACTTCGACCTGTACCTGAAACTCTCCGGGTCGTCGACCGAGATGCCGGCCATGCTCGCGCCGGAGGTAAAACGGGTCGTCTACGAGACGGTCGGCGTCAGTTCCTGGGACAACCTGATGATGGAGTTCTCGGCCTACTGTGACCGGCTGGAATCGGAGCGGGCCGTCTTCGCCCCCGGTCTGGTCGAAAGGAAACAGGGGGGGTTCGATGACGGCGGCGTCAAAGTGCGCCTCTACCAGCGCTGGGTTTCGCTCTCGTTCCCGGCCAACGGGCCCGACGGCCCCAGGGGCAATCTCCTCTTCGGCTACGACAAGCGGTTAAAAGACGTCAAGTCGGTGCTGTTCGAGGAGCAGTACCAGGGCGGGACGCCCTTTCCCGGCTACCGCTGGGGAATCCGCTATGACGCCAACGAAGCCGGCCTCTACGATTACGCCACCAATCAACTGGTCGGGAAATACATCTACGGCATCACCCCCTCCGCGGCCTACCGTGGGACGGCGCAGGAAGTCCAGGTCAGGTTCCTGATCGACCTGTCCGAGGGCCTCGCGCCGACCGCCAAGGACCACAAACTCCTGGCCGACTGACCGGACCCGGCATGGATCCCGCGCTCGTCCTCCTGGTGGTGCTGACGGCGATGCTGACGGCCGCCGTCGTCGGGCTGGCCGTATCGCTGCGGCGCCGTCAGACCGCCGAGACACAGACGGTGCAGGCGGCGGTCGACCGGCTGCGGGCCGAACTGGTCGGCGCCCACCTCGAGGGACTGGCGACCCTGCGCTCCAGTCTCGACGCCGCGGCGCGCGGACTCAACGAGCGGCTCGCCGAAGGAACCTCGGCCATGGATCGGCGGCTGACGGTGGTGGCCGAGATCGAGCACCGGCTCGGCGAACTCCAGCGGCAAACGCAGAACCTCGAGGACATCGGGCGCAATATCCAGGCGCTCTCCGATCTGCTCAAGCCGCCCAAGCTCCGCGGCGGCCTGGGCGAACTCCTCCTGGAAAACCTGCTCGGCCAGATTCTGCCCCCCGCCCTGTATGCCATGCAGCACGGGTTTCGCGACGGCAGCCGGGTGGACGCCGTCATCCGCCTCGGCGACCGGTTCCTCCCCGTGGATTCGAAATTCCCGCTGGACGCCTTTGCCCGTCTCTCCGCCGAGAGCGCGGGCGAGGCCGCGGCCCGCGAATTCCAGCGCGCCGTCAAAGTGCAGATTGACGCCATCGCCGCCAAGTACATTCGGCCGGACGAGCAGACGACCGATTTTGCGGTCATGTACGTTCCTTCGGAGGCGGTCTACGCCCGGCTGATCTCCGACGAGGGGGGCGGCCTGCTGCCCTACGCCCTGGCGCGACGGGTGATTCCCAGCTCCCCCGGCCACCTCTACGCCTTCTTGGCCTCGGTGGCCGCGATCTACCGCGAGGCCGGCCTGGCAGGGAACACCCGGCGGCTGTCGGTTGTTGTGAGCGGGGTCCGGGCGGCGCTCGAGCGCCTCGACCGGACGCACGAGCGAATGGCCGGGTCGACCCGTATGCTGGCGCTCAATCTCGACAAGGCGCGCGCCGAAGCGGGCGCTATGAAAGAATTGCTCGACCGGGTCCACGGTCCCGATGCGGCGGAACCCGCCGAGGACAACCCGGCGGCGGGGGAGGGCAGGATCAAATGATCGTGCGCGAATTCGATCTGGTCGTTATCGGGTCCGGCCCGGCCGGCGAAAAAGCCGCCATTGAGGCGGCCAAGATGCGCCGGTCCACTGCCATCGTCGAGCGCCGCTCCGTCCAGGGGGGCGTCTGCATCCACACCGGCACCATCCCCTCCAAGACCCTCCGCGAAACCGTGCTCTACATCTCCGGCCTGCGCCAGCGGTCCGTCTACGGACTCGTCGGCGGCGTCCGCGCCAACGTCTCGGTGGCCGAACTGATGTACCGCAAAGGGCAGGTGATCCAGCAGGAAGTCGACATCATCCAGCAGAACATGGCCCGCCACCGGATCGAAGTCATCCAGGGGACGGGACGGCTCAGGGACGCGCACACGGTCGAAGTCGTCAACGACCGCGGCGCACAGATCGAACTGCGGGGCGAAGTGATCGTGATCTCCACGGGCGCCCGCTCGTGGCACGCCCCCAACATCGAATTCGACCACAAGCACATCTACGACGCCGAGAGCATCATCAACATCGATGAACTCCCGCGCTCCCTGACCATCATCGGCGGCGGGGTCATCGGCTGCGAGTACGCCTCCATCTTCGGCCACATCGGCGTCAACGTCACCATTGTCGACAGCCGCGAACGGCTCCTGTCGTTCCTCGACCGCGAGATCGCCGACGCCCTTGCCTACCTCATGCGAAAATACCGCATCAACCTGGTTCTCGGCGACGGGATGAAGGAGGTGTTTCGCCGGGACGGCCAGGTGGTGACGGTGACCCAGAGCGGGCGGCGCGTCGCGGCCGACCGCCTCCTGTTCACCGCCGGACGGGTCGGCAACACGCAGAATCTCGGCCTGGAGAATCTTGGCATCGAGGTCGACGACCGCGGGCTGATCCGCGTCGACAGCCTCTACCGCACCCGCGTGCCGAACATTTACGCGGTGGGCGACGTCATTGGGTTCCCGTCGCTCGCCTCGGTTTCGATGGACCAGGGGCGGCTGGCCGCAATCCACGCCTTCAACCACGGCGACACCTCGTGCATCAACTCCCTCCTTCCCTTCGGCATCTACACCATCCCGGAGGTGTCGATGGTGGGGCAGACGGAGGAAGCGCTCTCGGCCGAGGGGGCCGAGTACGAAGTGGGGATGGCGCGCTACTACGAGCTCGCCCGGGGGCAGATCATCAACGATCACGACGGGATGCTCAAGCTCATCTTCGACCCACGTTCCCGCCGCGTGCTCGGCGTGCACATTGTCGGCGAACGGGCGACCGAACTCATTCACATCGGGCAGGCGGTCATGACTTTCGGCGGGACAATCGATTATTTCACCGACACGGTGTTCAACTACCCGACGCTCTCGGAGGCGTACAAAGTCGCGGCCCTCGACGGTTTCGTGCGGTTGAGCGCGCGGGGATAGATCACCGCCGGACTGGCGTCACCTGAGCGCAGAGCGACCTCTCCCAATTACCTCAGAGCGATCACCCGCGTCCCGGCCACGCGATCGCCCGCACGCGCTTTTTCCGGCGAGGAAACAATCAGCACGATGCCGAGAATGTTGAACGCGGGGAGAGCATCCACGGCCCGCAGGACATTGCGGATCAGGGAACGGCCCAGCCCCGGTCGCTCCCCGTTCACCCGGACAACGCGAATGGCCACCAGCCGCTTGCCCAGCGTCGCGCCCAGCAGGCCCTCCGAGAGAATGAAGTAGGCCAAAATCACCGCGAGAAACATTAGGCACAGGGGATCGGTGATCAACCACCCGTATCGCCAGGCGTGTTCCTCCGGTCTCAGGATCCAGACCCCCTTCGCGATCTTGGTGACGGGGAAGAAGACCAGGCTGCCCAACGCGAAGTCGAGCATGAGGGCCGCGAAGCGGCGCCCCAGGCCGGCGTAACGAAAGCGGCCAGGTTGTTCGCTCTTCTGCATGCGGTTACCCTCGGGAGACTCCGGGGCAATCTATCACCCGGACCGCTTCGGTCCAAGTGCTGTTTCGTCGTACCGCTCGACGGCCCGGCGGCCGACCCAGGGGTGGAGCCGCCATGCCCCTGCGGAGGGGTTCACGGGGCGGCCGGATTAAGCTTGAGATAGATCGCGTTGGCGCGTTTGCGGATCTGGGGCGTTTCCGGAGCCTCGGGTGCGAGACTGCAGAAGCGCTCGAAATTGGCCATGGCCGAGCTCAGGTCGCCCGCCTCCTCCGCCAAAAAACCCATGATGGCGTACGGATAGGCCCGCGTCGAGTCCAGCCGCAGCAGGTGCTCGGCCAGCTCCCGCGCGCGCTCGCCGTGCCCGGCGCGGTAGCTGATGATCATCAGGTCGGTGCGGATCTCATCGTTGTTCGGAAACAACTCCGCCGCGCGGGTGACCGCCGTCAACGCCTGGGCAAACTCCCCCTTGTCCCGGTAGTAGCCGTACAGGTTCATGTGGCGCCGCGGATTGTACGGCTCGAGCATCAGCGCCGTGTCGAGCTGCGGCTTGCCCAAATCGAAACGCCTCTGCTCGGTCATCACTTTCCCGTACACGGCGCGCGGTTCCGCCCAGTACGGGTTGCGGGCGATCAGTTTATTCAGGCTCGGGAGGGCGATGTCAAGGCGCTGGGCCAGAATGAAATCTTCGATGCCGGTGAGATTGAGGTAGTCCGGGGATTTCCGCCGGTAGCTCTGGTCCCAGTAGTTCGCGCGCTCCAGATCCTTCCGATAGAAATACGCGTCCCGCAGGGCCACGGCGGCTGTCCGATAGTACGCGCTGTGCCGGTCCAGGTAGGGGGTAATGTACCTCTCGACCGTCGCGAGGCGGGTGTAGACGGGTAGGTATCCGGCCGGCAACATGAGCGAGGCGGCGGCAATCATCCCGAGTGCGGATGGAGAGATGCTCGGACTGCCCGAAGTCGCCCGCAGGCTCACCGCGAGAAACACCGCGCCCGGCGCCAGGAAGGGAGCGTACAGGGGAAGATCCAGCACAATGCTGTGCACCGGGTCGATGACGAAAACGGCGCTGAGTCCCCCCAGGAACAGGAGGAGCGCGGTCGAACAGGCGAGGTCGGTCACCGCCCGGCGCGTCCACCGGATCAGCGCGTACAGGGCGACCAGACCCAGCGGAAACAACAGGAACAGCACCTGGCCCAGGTCGCCGAGTCGCCGCGGCGAGAACAGCGAATAATCCCCGTGCGGCGGCTTGCCCGCCGCCAGCAGCAGCGACGCTTTCAGCGGGAGGTACTCATTCGCCACAAGGTAGAGCGCGGCCGGCAGCCCGATCCACACGACCGCTCCGGCGAGAAACGGCGCGACGCCCGGCCGCCCCCGTCGGCGCAGCCCGCCAACCGTGCCGGCGACCACGGCCGGGAGCGCGAAAACCATCGCCGCGTGCATAGCGACACTCAGGGCGAAAACGCCCCAGACCAGGCCGAGTCGGCGGGGGGAGGGCTTTTCCGCCGCCCGGACCAGCGCATACGCCAGCCAGAGCGCGGCGGCGGCGATCACCGGCACCGGGCCGATGAAGCCGAAATACACCGCCGTCTGCGGACCGAAAAAGACGATGACGAACAATCCCAGGCGGCGCGTGGGATCGTCCGAAAGCAGCCGGGCCAGCCGCCAGGCGGCCGCGAGCGCGAGAATTGTGCAGGCGAAACCGAACACCTGCCAGGCTGCGGCGGCGGCCGCCGCCTCCGGAAGTCCGGCAATCACGCCGCACCGGTAGAACAGCCGGACCGCGGCCACGGCGCCGTACTCGTACCACGGGAGGATCACGTCCGCGGTCTGGGCGATCTGGGCAATGCGGAGGTTTCCCCCTCCGGCGACGAATGAATCGCAGCGGAGAAGGACGATGAGTACGATCAGCAGCGTGGCGCCGACCGCGGCCTTGCGCCGGGGCTGGAGGAAAGCGGCGATCGCCGGCAGGAACCGGCCCAGAGCCACGCCGAGCACCAGCGCGACCGCGAGCCAGGCGGCGGCCGAGGGACGCGCCAACGCCTGCCAGTGCGTAAACGACCAGTTGTTCGGCCCCAGCGCCCCGCTCGCCAGACGCCCCGCCACAAACAGGAGCACGGTCAGGCCGGCGAGAAGTCCCAGTTGACTATGTGTCCCGGTGCGGTGCATCGCCGGCCAATCAGAATTCCTGCCGCCCATCGAGCGCCCGTGCGAGCGTGACGGCATCGGCATATTCGAGGTCCGAGCCGACCGGCAGCCCCCGCGCGATCCGCGTGACCCGCACCCCCATCGGCTTCAGCAGGCGGGAGAGGTACATGGCGGTCGCCTCCCCCTCGACATTCGGGTTGGTGGCGATCACCACTTCCGTGTCCCCGCCCCCGATGCGGGCGAGCAACTCTTTGATCTTGAGGTCGTCCGGCCCGATACCGTCCAAAGGCGAGAGCCGTCCGCCGAGGATGTGGAAGACCCCGTCGAACCCCTCGACCCGGTCGATCGCGGCGGCATCGGCGGTCTCTTCGACCACACAGATGAGGCTGCGGCGCCGCCGCGGATCCGAGCAGATCTGGCAGGGATCGGTCTCCGAGATGTTGTTGCAGACCGAGCAGAACCCGACCTTGTCCTTGACCTCGCGAATGGCGTCGGCGAGCTCCAGCGCCTCCTCGCGGGGAAGTTTGAGCAGGTGGAAGGCGAGGCGGGCCGCGGATTTCCGGCCGATCCCGGGAAGGCGGGCCAGGCGGTTGGTGAGCCGCTCAACTGATGCTGCGGATTTGAACATGGGTGTCCGGCCTCCGTCCCGCTCAGAAGGGCAGGCCGCCGAGGCCCGGGAGATTCAGCCCGCCGGTGATCTGCGCCATCTGCTGCGCCTGCAGTTCCTGCACCTTCTCGCGCGCCTGGTTGACCGCCGCCACGATGAGATCCTGGAGCATCTCCACGTCCTCGGGATCGACCACTTCCCGGTCGATGGTGATCGAGCGGACCACGTTCTTGCCGTTCATGACAACCTTGACCATCCCGCCGCCCGACGAGGCCTCGAGTTCGGTGTTTTCCAGCTCTTCCTGCAGCGCGGCCATCTTGGCCTGCATTTGCTGAACCTGCTTCATCATGTCGCCCAGTCCGCCTCTCATGGTGGTGCTATCCTTTCGGGTCGCTCAGGTTACTTTTCGCACGCCGATAACTTCCCCTTCGACGAGGTCGAGGAGCCTGCGGATGCGGGGTGAGTCGGCGATCAGTTTCTCTATCTGCGCGCGGTCGAGTCCGCGCTTCTCTTCCGTGGGTCCCGGGCCCTGGCGCCGCGGGTCGAGACTGAACTTTATACGCAGCGGCGCGCGGTAGTGTTCTCGCAGCGCGGTCGTGATCACGTGAAGGTTCTCGGTCCGCGTCACGATCTGCAAGGGCATGGTTCCACCGGCGCCGAACACCACGGCCAGCTCGTTGTCCTTGACCTCGACCAGCGTCGCCATGGCCAACTGCGACGAGAGCATGGCTTTGCGCTGCCGGAGTTCGGCCAGGAAGCCCTCCCACCCGGCCCGGACTGCGGCCAGGTCGAGCGTTCGCTGGGGATCGATGGGCGGCGTCGGCGGAGCGCTTACGCCTCCCCGCGGCTCCGGCGGTCGGTCAGGGTCTTTTTTTTTTGCCGGGTTGCCGAACAGGTCGGCCGTCCCGGAGGCCGCCGGGGGGTTCTGCCGAAGGTGAGAGAGCACTTCTTCGAACTGCACCGTCGCCTCCATGGCCGCCATCTTCACCGCCGCCACCTGCAGCACGAGCCGCTCGTCAAGACCGTCCTTGAGATCCCGCCGCCCGTCCCCGACCATCTTCATCAGCCGGATCACATCGCCGACCCGGAAAGAGTCGGCCTGCCGGAGATAGGCCTCCCGCTCCTCGGCCGAGAGATTGAGCAGGTCGCCCGACTCGCGGTCGGTCAGGAGGATCATGAGGATGCGGAGGTGATCGAGCGCCTCGGCGAAGAAATCCTCGACGTCGATGCCGGCCTCGATGATGCCGTTGGCCAGCCGGAGCGCCGCCGGCGCGTCCTGCGCCGCCACCGCGCCCGTAAAATCGAAGAGCGTCTGCCGGTCAACCAGGCCGAGCGCCTCGACCACGTCGGTTTCCCCGATCGTTTCCCCGGCGAAAGCCGCCACCTGGTCGAGAAGCGAGAGGGCGTCGCGCACCGAACCGTCCCCCCGCCGCGCCAGGAGCGCCACCGCGCTCTCGCTGATCGCCATGCCCTCCTGCTCGGCGATATGCTGGAGATGCTGGGCCAGGTCAAGCGCGGACACCCGCTTGAAATCAAACCGCTGCGTCCGGGAGAGGATCGTCTCCGGAACTTTCGTCGGCTCGGTGGTGGCGAAAATGAACACCACGTGCTCCGGCGGTTCCTCGAGCGTCTTCAGAAGCGCGTCGAAGGCCGCCCCCGAGAGCCGGTGGACTTCATCGATGATGTAGATTTTCTTTTTGCCGCCGGCGGGGGTCAGGTTAATCCGCTCGCGCAGAGCCCGGACATCGTCGACCCCCGTGTTGGAGGCGGCGTCGATCTCCAGCACATCCAGCGAGTTGCCGCCGGTAATGTCGCGGCAGGCGGGGCAGACCCCGCACGGTTCGGGGGTCGGGCCGTTGACACAATTGAGCGCTTTGGCCAGGATCCGGGCAGTGGTGGTCTTCCCGGTGCCGCGCGGGCCGCAGAACAGATAACCCGATCCCACCCGCCCGTTGCGCACAGCGTTCTGCAGCGTGCGGGTCACATGTGCCTGTGCCACAACGCCTTCAAACGTCGGCGGGCGATACTTCCGGGCCAGAACCTGATACGTCATAACTCTCCAGTATATGCAATATCTGCCTCATTCCCAATCACAATTTTTCCGCGTCCGAAGGGCGCCGCTATTCGTATTGACAAACAGCAGGTAATTCCTGTCTATGTGGCGAGAAAATCCTCTATCGAAAGGCCCCCCTTGTGCGGCAACAACTTCGACGCGCCCTCGTTCTCGGCCTGCTCTTGCTCCCGGCCTCCGCTTCGGCGGCGCCGACGCGGGCCGACGGAGTGCCGAAAGTCATCGCCCACGGCGGGGTGGGCCTGAAGCTGGGGCTGATCAACACCGGCGCCCTGACTCTCACCGGGCGACCCACGCCCTGGGATTCGGTGGCCGTGGCGGGCAAGGAGCTTGATCCCAAGGCTGCTCCCAGCGGACAGGTGTTTTTCGATGTCCCCCTGACCCGCGCTTTTCTTCTCCTATTCTCCGTCGACATCTACGACTTGCGGTTCCACCCCCTCAGCGAGCGGTTTATCGATGTGGCGGCCGGGTTCAAGCTCGCCTTTTACAAGCACCATCAGCGGCTGGCTTGGCGGCCGGGGGCCGCGGTCGGGCTCGGCTACCTGGCCGACATCGGCTTCATGCGCCCCACTACGTACCTCACTCTCAAGGCGTTCAGCGAACTGGTGCTCCTCCCGCGGGGGAAGTGGGCGGTCGTGCTCGAGCTCGGTTTCATGGCCGCGCCGAGCGGGGGCAACAGTGCCGTGGACGTGAAAATCGCACCCTCCCTCTTTCTCCGGGCAGGACTCCTCTACTAGGAGAGGGGGAGAGACGGGGCCGGAAAAAATCGCTTGGCAAATCCTTCCGGGACGATTATAGTATGGGCCGTGATGTGAAGATCCCTGGGGCAGTAGCTCAGTTGGGAGAGCGCAACGTTCGCAACGTTGAGGTCGTCGGTTCGATCCCGATCTGCTCCACTTAAAAATAGCGCGTGCGCGACAGCAGTGGACCGGCCTCCCGCAAGGAGGCCATTGTTGTCACCGGCTGTTCGCTCGTGCGACGAGCCTGTGCTAGGCGGGGAGTTAGCGGTGCCCTGTACCCGGAACCCGCTATACCGGGGCCGAATTCCCACCCGCGGGTGCGGTCGCCGGACTTCGCCAACGGGTAAGTGGTGTTGAAGGCTGGGTCCCGTACAACGGAAACCTATGAACCCGGTCAGGACCGGAAGGTAGCAGCCGTAAGTAGTCCGTTCCGTGTGTTGCGGGAGCGCCCGGTTGGAGCCAACTGCCTCGAGGGTTGTCCGGGGGCGGCTCAACGGTGGGTGCACAGTAAAATCGCGGCCCGTCGGTTTCCCCGGCGGGCCGTCTTGTTTCCCGGCCGCCCGCAACCAAACCCCGCCCCGAAACGTACAAACGCAGCAATAACATGGTGCGACACGTCTGACATAAGGAGCCCGCATGCGACGTTCACTGCTCTTCTCCCTCGCCGCTCTCGCGATTCTGCTTGGCGGCCTGGCCTTGACCGGCCGCGCGGCCGACAAGATCAAGATCGAGAAGCTCGATGACCTCCCCCGCCACACCTACCGAATCGCGGTCAAGGCCGCTGAGGTCCCGGTTAATCCGGAGGCGCTCGCCGCGCTCGCGGCGGCCGTGAAAGCGGATCTGCTGGCCGACCTCGAGCGCTACGAGATCCCCGATGCCACGACCATCAAGAACTACCACTCCGACCTCGGCGCGATCGCGCTCCTGGAGGCGGATTTCGCAGCCTACGAGACCCATATCGCCGCCGTTCGCGACCTGGAGGACAAGGAGGCGCAGAAGCTGACGACCGGTCTGACCGGCCGGGCTTACGCGGCGGCTATGGCGGCGCCGGAGGCTCAGCGCCCAGAGGCCTATCGGACCGCCTACGCCGCGCTCGTCAACGCTCTGCCCTACGATGTCGTCGAGGCCCAGCTCCGGTCGACCAAGGGGATGGCCGAAATGATGTCCGAGAACCTCGTCCTCGGACTGGCGGAATCGAAATATCAGCCGCTGGTCGACTCGACCGGCGGCGTCATCAGCAAGGACGTCGCGCTCTCGCTGCTGAAAACCGCCACCATGCTTCGGACGATCATCCCCTACCGGGAATCCATCGCCGGGGTGATCGACGCTTACCTGGCTGCGCACGCGGTCGACAAACCGGACATCTGGGCCGAGCGCCAGGTCGCGCTCAGCGGGAGCGAGGGGGGACAGCCGGTGCTCGTGACCATCTGGGACTCCGGGCTCGACACCGAGATCCCCGCGATCGCCCAGGTGCTGTGGACCAACGCGGACGAGACCCCCGGCAACGGGAGTGACGATGACGGGAACGGGTTTGTCGACGATGTGCACGGCATCGCCTACACGCTCCACTCCGACAAAACCCCGGATCTGCTGTACCCGATCGGCGAAGTGGGGGCGGAGCGCCCGCGCCTGCAGCGGCAGATGAAGGGACTGACCGACATCAGCATGGCCGTGGACAGTAAGGAAGCGGCGGAGCTCAAGCAGGAACTGAGCGGGCTGCAGCAGGCCGAGGCCCAGACGTTCATCCAGAACATCGCCCTCTACGGCAACTACTGCCACGGCACACACGTGGCGGGAATCGCCATGGCCGGCAACCCCTACATCCGCCTCATGCCCTCCCGCCTCACCTTCGGGTATACCCTCGTCCCCGAGAAACCCACGCTCGAGCAGGCCCGGAAAGACTCCGCCGCCGCCGACGAAGCGATTGCGTACTACCGGAAGCACGGCGTGCGGGTGGTCAACATGAGCTGGGGCGGGTCGCTCGCGAGCGTCGAGCAGGCGCTCGAAGCGCACAACGCCGGCGGGACGCCTGAGGAGCGCCGGGAACTGGCCCGGCAGATTTTCGAAATCGGCCGGAGCGGGCTCTATGCCGCGATGCAGAACACGCCGGAGATCCTCTATGTCACGGCCGCCGGCAACGAGGACAATGACGTGAAATTCGAGGAGGTCATCCCCAGCGCTTTCGACCTCCCCAACATCATCGTCGTCGGCGCCGTCGACCAGGCCGGCGACGAAACCGGCTTCACCTCCTTCGGCAACGTCGACTGCTACGCTAACGGTTTCGAGGTCGAGAGTTTCGTGCCCGGGGGCGACCGCATGAAGCTCTCCGGCACCTCCCAGGCCTCGCCGCAGGTCGTCAACCTGGCCGCGAAAGTCCTCGCCCTGAAGCCGGAGCTCACCCCGGCTCAGGTCCGCGAACTCATCCTCAGCGGCTGCGACGAAAAACAAGTCGGGGACCGGGCGGTAAAGCTCATAAATCCCAAGAAGACGATGGGACTGGCGACGCCGAGGTAGGTTCTCTGCCCCGGCGGGGAAAAACCGCGCCGCCGGACCGGTGGTCCGGCGGCCGCCTGCGGCGGGGAGCGGGCGGGCCGCCGCATCGTTCCTTGACACGCTTCTGCGCAGGGCCTTTATTGGGCGTCATGACCGACCGGAGCGACATCGGCCTCACCCGCGAGGAAGCCTTCCGGCTCGTCCTGGAGAAGATCGGGCACACCAATCTCCTCAAACACATTCTCGCCGTGGAGGCGGGGATGCGCCGGCTGGCGGAGCGGCTGGGCGAGGATGTCGGGTTGTGGGGCCTGACCGGGTTGCTCCACGATCTCGATTATAACGAGACGGTCGGCGACGCCGGGGCGCACACCTTCGTCACGGAGAGCTGGCTGCAGCCCTATCACCTGCCGGCCGCGATGCTCTATGCGATCCGCGCCCACCCCGGCCACGTGCCATGCCGCAGCCGGCTCGACTGGGCGCTCTTCGCCACCGACCCGGCGACCGGGTTCATCGTCGCCTGCGTGCTCATGCATCCAGCCAAGCGGCTCGACGTGATCGACGCCGACTTCATGCTGCGGCGCTTCAAGGAAAAGCGCTTCGCCGCCGGCGCCTCGCGCGACAACATGGCGGCCTGCACCAGCCTCGGACTCGAACTCGAGGAGTTCCTCCTCCTGGTGCACGCCGGAATGATGACAATCCGGAGCGACCTCCAGCTATAGGACTGCGCGTGGCCTCAACTATCGGGCGGAAGGACGTCATCGGGTGGTCGCTCTACGATCTCGCCAACACGATCTACTCGATGAACATCACTTCGCTCTACCTCAAACGGTACATCGTCGAAGACCTCGGCCGCGACGACCGCTGGTTCGATATCCCGTTCGCTCTTTCGATGTTCCTCGCGGCCCTGCTTCTGCCGGCCTTCGGGGCGATGTCGGACCACTCGGTCAAGAAGAAGCTCTTCGTGTTTCTCTTCACGCTCACCTGCTGCCTCGCGGTGGGGGGGATGGCCCTCGTGCCGCCGGGAGCGCTGATCGTGCTGGTCGCTCTGTTTGTTCTGGCCAACTTCTCCTATGAGGCCGGCCAGCCCTTCTACAACGCGCTGCTGTACTCGGTGGCGGACGGCCCGGCGGCGCGGTTCGTCTCCGGCTTCGGCGTGTCGCTGGGGTACGTCGGGTCGATTCTCGGCATGGTGCTGGTGCTGCCGTTTGTCAGCGGCGAGCTCTTCGGACTGACGGTTCCTTTCGTCACGCCCGGCGGCAAGGCGGGGGCGTTCGTGCCCACCGCCGTGATGTTTCTGCTGCTCTCGCTGCCGCTCTTCCTCTGGGTGCGGGAGCGGCCCAGTCCTTCGCCGCAGGCTTCCGGCCTGGCCCGGGCCTATCGCGAAGTCTGGGAGGGAATCCGCAACACGAAGAAATACCCCGGCGTGCTCCGGTTCCTCATCGCCGACTACTTTTTCGAGGATGCGGTCGCCACGGTCGTCATCAACATCGGGCTCTACTGCTCCGTGGTGCTCGCGCTGGACGACAGCCGGATCACCGCGTTTCTTATCATCTCGACCGTCTCGGCTGTGATCGGATCGGTGGTGATCGGCAAGATCGCCGAGCGGGTGGTGCTCAAACGGCTCCTGGCCGGCATCGTGTGGCTCTGGATCGCCGCGCTCGTCGTCTTTGTATCGACCGATACGATGACGGTTGTCTGGATCCTCGGGTCGGTCGTCGGGGTGGCGCTGGGCGGGTTGTGGACGGTCTCGCGCCCGCTCTTGGGGGAACTGGTTCCGCACGACGAGCTCGGGCGGTTTTTCGGCCTCTTCTCTATCTCCGGGCGCGCCGCCGCCGTCGCCGGACCGCTCATCTGGACCAGCTCGGTCTACCTCTTCCGCGCCGACCGTCCGCTCGGCCGCTTTGCCTCGGACCTCCTCGCATTGTCGCCATCGGGACAGGCCAAATTGCCGTACAAGGTGGCAGTACTGTCGCTGGTGGTGATGATGGCGGTCGGATTGATCATCTTTCGCAAAGTCCCTCGTACGGAACGGTCCCGCCATGGATAAGCGCAAGGTCGGCGACTGGTATCACTACACCGGCGCCGTGCACATCCACACGACCGAATCGGACGGTACCCTCCCGCTCGAGGAGGTGATCGCCCTCGGCCGCGAGGTCGGGCTCGATTTCATGATGTTCGCCGACCACATGACTCTCTCCAACCGGCAGCGCGGGGGAGAGGGGATGTACGGCGACACGCTCGTCGTGATCGGCTACGAACACAACGACGAGAGGGATCGCCACCACTACCTGCTGTTCGGGTCCCCCGGCGTGTATCCGCCCTCGCTCTCTGCGCGCCAGTACGTGGCGGCGGGAGCGGCCGACGGGGCGATCGGCATCATGGCGCATCCCGACGAGATCCGCAACTCCATGCCCGAATTTCCCCCCTACCCGTGGGACGACTGGTCGGTCGAGGGTTTCACCGGCATCGAGCTCTGGAACCAGATGTCCGAATGGATGGAGCGGCTCACGCCGCGCAACCGCCTGGCCATGGCCTTCGCCCCGCGCCGGTCGATGATCGGCCCCTCGGACCGCATCCTCCGCCGCTGGGATGAGATCAGCCGGAAGCGCAAGTGTGTCGGTATCGTCGGCGCCGACGCCCACGCCTTCCCGATCAAAGTCGGGCCCTTCCGGTTCGCGATCTTCCCGTACAAGGTCCATTTCAAGTGCCTCCGCATGACGATCATTCTGCCGGAACCGATGTCCCGCGACTTCGTCGCCGCCCGGGATCAGCTCTACGAAGCCATCCGCGACTGCCGCGCCTTCGGCGCCAACGTCCGCTGGGGTCAGGCCGACCGGTTCCTCTTCTGCGCCGACAACGGCCGCCGGCGCGTGCCCTCCGGGGGGACGATCGAGTTGACCGAGACGGCGCACATGCGGATCGAGCTGCCCGCGCGGGCCAGGATCCGGCTCGTGCACGACGGCTGCACGACCGTGGAAAACGAGGGTCAGGAACTGATCCACCGGCTCGACGCTCCCGGCATTTACCGGGTGGAAGCCTGGAAGGGCAGGCGCGGCTGGATCTTCTCCAATCACATCAGGGTGGAAGCATGAGCAAGTGGGAGGCCGACCGGGTGAAAGTAGTCGACCTGGCCGGCACGGAAGCGCCGGACAGCCGGACCGTGATCCGGTGCAAATTCGTACTCATCGAGTTGGCGGACGAAATTCATCTGGTTTTCGGCCGTTTAGCTGACTACCCGTACCACGCTCGGTTGGTCGCGCAGTTCTGCAGCGAACGCCGCATCCCCTCAGGCTGGGAACACGAGCCCGATCTGTATGCGTTGTACACAGCTAACGCCCGGGTTTGCGGCGGCGGATATCTCGCTATCGACCCTGCCTGCCGCACAGCGGAAGTGTATGGCCGGTCAAATGCGTACGGGCCATACGATAAGAAAGCGATGCACGCGGTCGTGGAACACGGCCCGGTTTTCCGGGGTTTAACGGTGTCGGTGCGGTGAGGACGGTTATGCTAATCTTTTCACAACCGACGGGTCGGAGGCCCCCGTGCCCATGAATATTAAGTTTATTATTAGTAACGAGTTGTGTCTCGCTCGGGGAAACGGGGTAACTTTCGGTGAGTATTTTAGGAAACGGCAAATGGACTTGACAACGGTTGGCGTACAGGATACTGTTCGGGACGGACTTGGAGAACGCTGAGAGTTATGTTTGACACCTTCTTCCCGATTCTGCTCTTGGTTGTTTTTGCGGTCGGCATCGCCGCCGTGCTGGTCGCCCTGTCAGTGATTTTTGGGCGCCGGACGGTTTTGGGCCGGAAGACCGACCCCTACGAGTGCGGGGTGGAGCCGGTCGGGACGACCAGGAACCCGGTGCCGGTCAAGTTCTATCTGATCGCCATCTCCTTCATTCTGTTCGATATCGAGCTGATTTTCCTGCTCCCCTGGGCGGTCGTCGCCCGCGACCTTGGGTCATACGGATTCTGGGCGATGGCGGTGTTCGTGGCGATCATCGTGGTGGGCTACCTGTATGAACTGAGGCGGGGAGCGCTGAAGTGGGACTAGAAGAGAAAATCCCCGATTCGATAATCCTGACGACGCTGGACAAGATGGTCAACTGGGCGCGCAAGCGCTCGATGTGGCCGCTCGGGTTCGGGCTGGCGTGTTGCGCGATTGAGATGATCTCGACCTTTGCGTCGCACAACGACCTCGCCCGGTTCGGGATGGAGGTCACGCGGCCCTCGCCGCGCCAGGCCGACCTCATGATCGTAGCCGGACGCGTGTCCAACAAAATGGCCCCGGTGGTCCGGACCCTCTACGAGCAGATGCCCAACCCGAAGTGGGTGATCTCCATGGGCGCCTGCGCCTCGTGCGGCGGCGTGTTCAACAACTACGCGATTCTCCAGGGAGTCGACCGCATCATCCCGGTTGACATCTATGTCCCCGGCTGCCCGCCGCGGCCGGAACAGCTCATGGACGGCATCCTCAAGCTGTTCGAGAAAATCGAAAAGGAATCCCTCAAAGACGCCCGGGAAGAGTGGGGCCGCAGGGCGGTCTGACCGCAGGCGACAGGCAACGGCGATGGCGCAAACACACGAACCGGCGATTGTGAAAAGTGAAACAAGCGAGGGAAACGACGCCCGAATCCGCCGCTTCCTCCGGGAGCGCTTCGGCGAGGCCATCCGCCACGAGGAGGTGTTCCGCGGCGATCTGCAGTTCACGGTCGATCCGGAAAAGATCTACGACATCTGCGAAGCCCTCATGGAGGCGGGCGGACTCGATGTCCGCTTCCTCGCCGACATCACCTGCGTCGACTGGCACGGCCACTCCGAGGCCGTCCACGGCCGGTTCGAGGTCGTCTACAACCTCTGCTCATTGGCCCACCGCAGCCGCTTCTTCCTGAAAGTGCGTCTCCCCGAGACGAACCCGCACGTGCGGTCGCTCGTCGACCTCTGGCACGGCGCCAACTGGATGGAGCGCGAGGTGTGGGACCTGTTCGGGGTGACGTTCGACGGCCACCCGGACCTGACGCGGCTGCTGACGCCCGACGATTTCGAGGGGCACCCGCTGCGCAAGGACTACCCGCTGGTCTACGAGCAGCCGAAATTCAGCTGGAACGAGAACGACCCGCCCGAGGTGATCAGGTAATGGCGGAAGCCCGGACCGTGACCATCAACATGGGGCCGCAGCACCCCTCGACCCACGGCGTGCTGCGCGTCATCCTGGAGCTGGACGGGGAGACGGTTGTCAAGGCCCGGCCCGTGGTCGGATATCTCCACACCGGGATCGAGAAGACGATGGAGTCGAAGCTGTACTACAAGGCGCTCCCGTGCACCGACCGGATGGACTACCTCGCCCCGATGTCGAACAACCTCGGCTACAGCCTCGCGGTCGAAAAGCTCCTGGGGATCGAGGTCCCCGAGAAAGTCAAGTGGGCGCGCGTGATTCTGGCCGAACTCACGCGGATCAACTCGCACCTCGTCTGGCTGGGCACCCACGCCCTCGACCTCGGCGCCATGTCGATGCTCCTGTATGCCTTCCGCGAACGCGAGCTGATCCTCGACGTGTACGAGGCCTGCGGCGGCCAGCGCATGATGACCAGCTACATCCGCATCGGCGGCCTTGCCCACGACCTGCCCAAGGATTTCGACCGCAAAGTCCGCGATATCATCGCCACCCTCACGGCGCGCCTGGAGGACTACGAGGGCCTGCTCACCCGCAACGAGATCTTCATCAACCGCACCAAGGGGGTGGCGGTCATTTCGGCCGAGGACGCCCTCAACTGGTCGCTCTCGGGTCCGATGCTGCGCGGCAGCGGCGTCGCCCGCGACCTGCGCAAGGACGAGCCCTACTCCGGCTACGAGAATTTCGATTTCCAGATCGCCCTGGGGCATAACGGCGACGCCTACGACCGCTACCTGCTCCGCATGGAAGAAATCCGGCAGTCGCTCCGTATCTGCCGCCAGGGGATCGACGGCCTCCCCGAGGGTCCCTACCGGGCCCACGTCCCGGGCGTCGTGCTCCCGCCCAAGGAGGACGTCCTCTACAAGATGGAATCGATGATCTTTCACTTCAAGATCATCACCGAGGGTTTCGCGGCTCCCCTCGGCTCCGTGTACCAGGCAATCGAGTCGCCCAAGGGCGAGCTCGGCTTCTACGTGGTCGGCGACGGGACGACGATGCCCCGCCGGATCCGCGTCCGGCCGCCCTCGCTCATCAATCTCGCCAGCCTTCCCCGACTGGTCGAGGGCCGGCTGTTTTCCGATGTCATCTGCGCCATCGGCTCGATCGACATCGTGCTCGGAGAGGTGGACCGATGATTCTGTCGGACGAGTCAGTCAGAAAGATAAAGGAGAAAGTGCCCCTCTACCCGCGCCGGAAATCGTCCGTGCTCCCCGCGCTGACGATCGCCTACCAGCAGCTCGGGTACGTCGACGACGACATCTACCGGGAGATCGCCCGCGTCATCGGCGTGCCCTATGTCGAGGTGGCCGAGGCCGCGTCATTCTATACTATGTTTCCGAAAGCGCCGCGCGGGAAGTACCTGATCCAGGTGTGCCACAACCTCTCCTGCGCCCTGCTCGGCGCCGACTCGCTGATCGCCTACCTCGAGAAGAGCCTCGGGATCAGGAAAGGCGAGACGACGCCGGACAAGCTGTTCACGCTCATCTCGGTCGAGTGTCTCGGGTCGTGCGCAACCGCGCCCATGATGCAGATCAACAACGACTTCTATGAGAATCTGACGCCTGCGAAGGTCGATCAGATCCTGAATGATTTGAGGTCCCAGGCCTGATGTTCTATTCGCCGGTCATCACCAACGCGGCCGAAGCCGCCGACAACAAGAAGCTCCACTTGTTCCGGTACGTCGAGGATCCTGAGCAGTACAAGCTGGCGGCCTACGAGCGGCACGGCGGCTACCGGGCCTGGCGGAAAGTCCTCGCCGGCATGAAGCCGGACGAGGTGATCGAAGTGGTCAAGAAGTCCGGGCTGCGCGGGCGGGGCGGCGCCGGCTTCCCCACCGGCATGAAGTGGGGATTCATCCCCAAGGACTCCCCCAAACCGCGCTACCTCTGCTGCAACGCCGACGAGTCCGAGCCGGGCACCTGCAAGGACCGCGTGCTCATGGAGCGCGACCCCCACGCCATCATTGAAGGCATGGCGATCGCCGCCTACGCCATCGGCTGCCACATCATGTTCATCTATATCCGGGGGGAATTCGGCCACCCGATCGCGCGCATGGAAGCGGCGATGAAGGAGGCCTACGCGGCCGGCCACCTCGGCCGGAATATCCACGGCTCCGGCTACGACCTCGAGATGGTCGTGCATACGGGCGGCGGCGCCTACATCTGCGGCGAAGAAACCGCCCTGCTGAACTCGCTCGAAGGGGAGCGCGGCATGTCGCGCATCCGGCCGCCGTTCCCGGCCATCGAGGGGCTCTACGCCTGCCCGACCATCGTGAACAACGTCGAGTCGCTCGCCGCCGTCCCGCACATCATCGCCAACGGCCCGGAGTGGTACCGATCGATGGGGACCGAGAAGTCGGCCGGCACGAAGATTTTCTCGCTCTCGGGCCATGTCAACCGTCCCGGCAATTACGAGGTCGAGCTCGGATTTCCGCTGAAGAAACTGATTTTCGACCCGGCCTACGGAGGGGGCCTGCGGGACGGCCGGCCGCTCAAGGGCGTCATCCCCGGCGGTTCCTCGACGCCCTTCCTGACGCCCGACGCGGTGGAGACGGTGAACCTCGACTACGAATCGCTCCAGGCGGCCGGGTCCATGCTCGGCTCCGGCGCGGTCATCGTTTTCAACGAAGACACCTGCATCGTCTGGCTGATCCTCCGGCTGATCCATTTCTACCGCCACGAGTCCTGCGGCAAGTGCACGCCCTGCCGCGAGGGGACCGCCTGGCTCGAACAGGTGATCCGGCGGATCGAGCAGGGCCAGGGGAAACCGGGCGACCTCGAACTGATCGAAGACGTGTGCGGCAATATCCTCGGGCGGACGATTTGCCCGCTCGGCGACGCCGCGGTGATGCCGATTCAGTCGGCCGTCAAGCATTGGCGGGACGAGTGGCGCTACCACATCGACAACGGCCGGTGTCTGGTAAAATCGGAATTCGCATTCAAGTAGAATACCATGGCTCAGGACGTCAAAGATACGCAGCCGCAGAAGAAGGCCGAGATCCCCACGGTCACGCTCACGATCGACGGGCGCCCGGTCACGGTCCCCCGGGGGACCACCGTGCTCGAAGCCGCCCGGCAGATGGGGATTCACATCCCCACGTTCTGCTGGCACCCCAAGCTGAAACCGGTGGGCGCCTGCCGCATCTGCTATGTCGAGATCGAGAAGTTCCCGAAACTGATGGTCTCCTGCGCGACCGAGGCGACCGAGGGAATGATCGTCCACACCGACTCCGACCTGGTCAAACAGGGACGGAAAGCGGTGCTGGAGTTCATCCTGCTCAATCACCCGCTCGACTGCCCGACCTGCGACAAGGGCGGCGAGTGCGATCTGCAGAACCTCACCTTCCGGCACGGCTACGACGACAGCCGCTTTGAGTTCCAGAAATACCGCTTCACCTCCGGCGCCGAGGGTTCGACGTTCGACGACAAGCGGATCGGACCGGAAATTATCCTCAATCGGAACCGCTGTATCCTCTGCTTCAAGTGTGTCCGCGCCAACAAGGAGGCGTTCGGGGAATACGACCTGGGCGCGTACGAGCGGGGCTACATCACCGAAATCGACGCCGCGCCGGGCGAACAGGTGGACAACCCCTTCTCGGGCAACCTCGTCGAGATCTGCCCGGTGGGCGCGCTGACCAACACCGACTGGCGCTACAAAATCCGCGTCTGGTTGACCCAGACGACGCCCTCGATCTGCAACTTCTCCGCCACCGGCGCCAACCTGCTGTTCTACAAGGAAGACCACAAGAACCGCATCTACCGGGTGACCTCGCGGCGGAACGACGGCGTGGACGACGGCTGGCTGGCCGACATCACCCGCTACGGCTACCAGATCGCGCACTCCGAAGAACGGCTGCACACACCGCTGGTGCGCAGGGACGGCAAGCAGGTGCCGGCGTCGTGGGAGGAAGCCCTCGAGGTCATCCGCAAACGGTTCGGCGAAATCACCGAGACCAAGGGGCGGGTGTGCATCGGCGGGCTGGCTGCGCCGCACCTCGACAACGCCGCCCTCTATGCGTTTTCGAAGCTCTTCCGCACCGTCCTCAAGTCGAACAATGTCGACTACCGCTCCGACTACCGCATGCTCCCCTCGGCCGCCGACAGCCCGTTCAACCTCCTCTGCCGGCGCCCCTTCCGCATCGCGGACATCGACGCGAGCGACGTCATCGTGACGCTCGGCTCCGACCTGCTCCGCGAGCACCAGCTCGAATACGTGCGTATTCGCAAGGCCTGCACTTTCCGCGGCGCCCGCTATTTCTCGATGACCCCCTACGCCGTGCGGTCGGCCGACATCGCCGAGGCCGAACTGGTCTACGCGGTCGGCATGGAAGAGGTGTTGCTCACGGCGCTCGGACTGGCGGCCGTGGACATGGGGCTGGTCGATCCCTCCGCCGGAGCCGTGTTCCGGGCGCGGGTGGAGCCGAAAACGCTCGCCGAGGCGTGCCGGCTGTGCGGGGTGGCGGCCGAGACCGTGAAACTGGCGGCGCGCGCCCTGGCCACCGCGGGCCGCGTCACCTTCTTCACCGGCGAAATCGTCACCCGGTCCTACGCCCGCGATGCGATCGGGGCGGCCGCCCTCAATCTCGACCGGCTCCTCGGCCTGCACCGGCGCGGCCAGATCGCCGCGCTTGCCCGGTACGCCAACTCCGCCGGCGCTGAACGGCTCGGCGTGTCTCCGACGCCGGCCCCGGCCGTGGCGAAAAGGCTCGCCGAGCTCTGGGGGGAATTCCCCGAGGCCGAGCCGGGCACCACCGACCGCATGATGGTCCAGATGCGGCGCGACGAAATCGACGGATTCTTCATCCTCGGCGCCAACCCGGTCATGCTCTACCCCGACCGGCAGTTCGCCCTCGAGTCCCTCGAGAAGCTCGATTTCCTCGTGGCGGCCGATCTATTCGAGACGCCCACGACCGAGCTGGCCGACGTTGTGCTGCCGCTGGCGAGCTGGGCCGAGTTCACCGGCGACTATGTCAATCTCGAGGGCCGGGTGCAGCGGGCGGAGCGGGCGATCAAGCCGCTCCACCAGGCGAAACCGCCCCTGGAGATCGTCCGGCTGGTCGCCGACAAGCTCGGCGGGAAGCTGTTTGCGAGCGAGGAGCAGATGCAGGCCGAGATCGACGCGGTGCTGGCGGTCGACGCCACGGCCGCACCCTCCGGCGAATTCTTCGAGGTCAAGCCGGCTGCGGAGCCGGCCTCCGAGGAGTACCCGCTACCGCTCTTCATGGGCGATGATCCCCACCACAGCGGCCACCTGACGGAGAAATCCGTCGCGCTGGCGAACTTCTGCAGCGAGGCCTACCTTGAAATGTCGCCGGAACTGGCCCGGCGGTACGGCCTCGACGAGGGCGACCCGGTGCGGATCGAATCGGAGCTCGGCAAGGTGGTCGCGCCCGCGCGGATTTCCGACGTTCTCGACAGCGATGTCCTGCTCGCGCCGCGCAACTTCGCCTCGACCCCGGTCAACAGCCTGCTGACGCGCAAACGGCGGATCGACCGCGTGAAAATCTCCAAGGTGATTGACTAGACGATATGCTGGAAGCCATCATCATAGCGGCGGTGAAAGTTCTCGCAGTTCTGGTCGCGGTGCTGACCGGATGCGCCTACGCCACTTACATGGAGCGCAAGGTGCTCGGACACCTCCAGCACCGCATCGGCCCGTCCTACGCCGGTCCCTACGGCCTGTTGCAGCCGCTGGCCGACGCCGTCAAACTCATCTTCAAAGAGGACGTCGTGCCGGCCAACGCCGAGCGGGTGACCTACACGCTGGCCCCGATCGCCTCGTTCGTCCCCGCGATGCTGACTTTCGCCGTCATTCCGTTCACCGCCGATTTCGAGCTGTTCGGCCGCCCGATCCAGGGCGTCATCTCCGATCTCAACATAGGCATCCTGTGGGTCTTCGCGGTGACCTCCCTCGGCGTGTACGGTATCGTGCTCGCCGGGTGGTCCTCGGGCTCCAAGTACTCGCTCCTCGGAGGCGTCCGGTCCTCGGCCCAGATGATCTCCTACGAAATCAGCTACGGCCTGACCATTGTCGGGGTAATCCTGATCGCCAACACCCTCTCGATGCGCGAGTTGGTGGAGCAGCAGGCGTCGATCGCCGACTGGTTCATCTGGAAGCAGCCGCTCGGGTTTCTCCTCTACCTGACCTGCGCGGTGGCTGAGACCAACCGCGCCCCGTTCGACCTCCCCGAGGCCGAGAGCGAGCTCGTGGCGGGATACCACACAGAGTACTCGTCGATGCGCTTTGCCACCTTCTTCATCAGCGAGTACGGGGCCATGATCGCCGTCTCCTGCGTGGGGACGACGATCTTCTTCGGAGGCTGGCAGGGGCCGTTTCTGCCGCCGTTCCTCTGGTTCTTTTTGAAAGTGCTGGCGTTCATGTTCCTCTATATTTGGCTGCGGGCGACCTTCCCCCGGTTCCGCTATGACCAGCTCATGGCGTTCGGGTGGAAAGTGCTGTTCCCGCTGGCGCTGCTCAACTCGCTGGTGACGGCGGCGTTTGTGATGCTCTAAGGAGAGAGGTCGCATGCCATGAAGGACGTACTGACTGCCTTGACCAACGCCGTGATCAAGACCCCGAAGGGCCTGCTGATCACGCTGAAACATCTGTTCAAGAAGCCGGTGACGGTCGATTATCCCCGGCAGAAGCGGCCGATGGCGCCGCGCTACCGCGGCCGCCACTACCTCGAACGGTATGACGACGGCACCGAGCGGTGCGTCTGCTGCGGTCTGTGCGCCGCCGCCTGTCCGGCCGACGCCATCTACATGGAACCGGAGGAGAACGAGAAGGGGGAGCGGCGCGCCCGCACTTACGAAATCAACCTCCTCCGCTGCATCTTCTGCGGCTACTGCGAGGAAGCCTGCCCCGAGGAAGCGATCTTCCTCGGCCAGGACTATGAATTCTCCAGCAGCGACAAGAGTTCATTTATCTGGAAGAAAGACGACATGCTCGTCGCGCACCCGCGCAGAGACAACCCCTTCAAGAGACTCTACCGGCGGGTGCGCAAGGTGTACGGGGTGGCGGACAAGGTGCGATGAGTCTCGACGCAATCATATTCGTGCTCTCGGCGGTGGTGGCCGTGTTCGGCGCCACCATGATGATCGTCCAGCGCAACCCGGTGGCCTCGGTGCTCTACCTGATCGTCTCGCTCATCGCCCAGGCTGTCCTGTACATCCAGCTCGGAACGGCCTTCATGGGCGCCGTCCTCGTGATCGTCTATGCCGGCGCTATCCTCGTTTTGTTCCTCTTCGTCATCATGCTCCTCAATCTCCGCGGGCGGGAGGATCTCGGCGAGGGGTCGGCCCCGCTCAGCCGGCTGACCAAGTACCTCGTCTCGCTGCTCTTCGTGGTCGAACTGGTGTTTGTCATCCGGGCGGGATTCTTCGCCGAAACCGCCGTCGTCGGCGTCTTCGCCGGCGGGGCGGTTGCCGACGATTTCGGTTCGGTGGAGCACACGGCCGGCCTCCTGTTCACGCGCTACCTGTATCCCTTCGAATTGACGGCGGCGCTGCTGTTGGCGGCGGTCGTCGGAGCGGTGGCGATCGCCAAGCGCGACCGGGCGGAGGGGCCGCCGGCCGGCGCCGAGACGCGCGGCCGCGCCGAGGACGCCCCGCCGCAAACGCACAAGGTGGAGTCCTAGCATGGTTCCGGTTTCCGCATACCTGATTGTCGCGGCCGTGCTCTTCGGGATCGGCACGATCGGCGTGCTCGCCTCCCGCAACATGATTATCCTGATCATGAGCATCGAGCTCATGCTCAACGCGGCCAACCTCGCCCTGATCGCCTTCTCGCGCGCGCTCAATGTCATGGACGGCCACGCGTTCGTGTTCCTCGTGCTGACCGTGGCCGCGGCCGAGGCGGCCGTGGGACTGGCCATGGTGCTCACCGTGTTCCGCAACCGGGACTCGATAAACATCGACCGGTTCAACCTGTTGAAATGGTAGGGCCGGGGACGCTATGTCGGATTACCTGTTTCTCATACCGCTTTTGCCGCTGATCGGCTTCGTCGTCAACGGGCTGCTCCTGGGCCGACTCCGCCGCCCCGCCGTCAACGCCGTCGCCTGCGCGTCGGTGGGCGGAGCCTTCATCCTCTCGGTGTTGGCTTTCTTCGAGCTGCGGGCGCTGCCGCCGGCGATGCGGATGATCGAGCAAACCCTCTTCACCTGGATCCCCTCCGGCAATTTCAACGTCAACATCGGCTTCCTGCTCGACCCGCTCTCCGCCGTGATGATCCTCGTGGTGACCGGCGTGGGATTCCTCATCCACGTCTACGCGACCGGCTACATGGCCCACGACCCGGGGTTCGGACGGTTCTTCGCCTACCTCAACCTGTTCATGTTCGCGATGCTCACGCTCGTGCTCGCCGACAACTTCCTGCTCATGTTCGTCGGCTGGGAGGGGGTCGGCCTCTGCTCCTACCTGCTTATCGGTTTCTGGTACGAACGGCAGTCGGCGGCGGACGCGGGGAAGAAGGCATTCCTCGTCAACCGCATCGGCGACTTCGGTTTCCTCCTGGGGATGTTCCTCATTTTCTGGCAGGTCGGGTCGCTCCATTTCCCCACCGTGAGTGAGGCGGCGCCCGCGGTGTTCACCGCCGGAGGCGGCCTCATCACCGCCGTCTGCCTCCTGCTCTTCCTTGGCGCGACCGGGAAATCGGCGCAGATCCCGCTCTATGTCTGGCTGCCCGACGCCATGGAGGGCCCGACGCCGGTGTCGGCGCTCATTCACGCCGCCACGATGGTGACCGCGGGCGTCTACATGATCGCGCGGACGAATGTGCTGTACAGCCTCGCCTCCGACGCCCTGCTCGTGGTGGCGGTCATCGGCGCCGCGACCGCCTTCGTCGCCGCGACCATCGGCCTGGCCCAGAACGACATCAAGCGCGTCCTCGCCTACTCGACGGTCAGCCAGCTCGGCTACATGTTCCTCGCCTGCGGCGTAGCCTCGTTCACGGCCGGCATCTTCCACCTGATGACCCATGCCTTCTTCAAAGCCCTGCTCTTCCTCGGCGCCGGTTCGGTCATCCATGCGATGAGCGACAAACAGGACATGCGCGAGATGGGCGGACTGCGGAAACATCTGCCGGTGACCTACGCCACCATGCTCGTCGCCACCCTGGCGATCGCCGGCATCCCCGGCTTCTCAGGATTCTTCAGCAAGGACGAGATCCTCTGGAAATCGTTCTCGTCGGCCCACGGCCACCCGCTGTTCTGGGTGATCGGCTTCGCCACTGCCGGTCTCACCGCCTTTTACATGTTCCGCCTGGTCTTCCTGACCTTCTTCGGAAAAGAGCGGATGGACCAGCACACGAAGGACCACCTCCACGAGTTCCCCCGGTCGATGACGGTTCCGCTGGTGATCCTTGCGGTGCTGTCGGTGGTCGGCGGATATGTCGGCATCCCGCACGTCTTCGGCGCGACCAACTGGTTCGAGCGCTGGCTGGAACCGGTGATGGCCGGCGGCGGGGGGGAAGCGGCGCCGGAGACGGTGCACGCCTCGGCCGGCGGCTACGGGACCGGGATGGAGCTTGCCCTCATGGGCGCCTCCGTGGCCCTCGTGCTCCTGGCCATCTATGGCGCGCACCTGTTCTACCGCAAGCGGACGGAGCTGGCCACCCGCTGGCGGGAGCGCCTCTCCGGTCTGCACCGCCTCCTGGTCAACAAGTACTACGTCGATGAGATCTATTTGGCCGTGATCGTCCGGCCCCTGGTCGGGTTATCGATGTTCCTGTGGAAGTTCGTGGATGTGATCGTGATCGACGGACTCGCCAACGGCAGCGCTGCGGCCTACCAGGGCCTGTCCGAGGGTGTTCGCCGCCTCCAGACCGGCCGCGTCCGGAGCTACGCCACGCTCTTCGTGCTCGGCGTCGTCCTCCTGGTCGCCTACTTTGCAATGGATTGGGGATGGAAAATCAAATTCTGACCTACGTCACATTCTTCCCGCTCGTCGGGATTGTCGCTCTCCTGCTGGCGCCGAAGGAACGGCACGACACGATCAAGGCGGTCGCGCTCATCGTGGCCGTCATCACCATGCTCCTGTCGTTCTTCCTCTGGTCAATGTTCGACCCGATGGCGCTGGGGATGCAGTTCGAAGTCGACATCCCGTGGATCACCGGGCTGGGCATCCACTACCACCTCGGGATCGACGGCATCTCGCTGCTGCTGATCGCGCTGACGACCGTCCTGACCGTTCTGGCCATCCTCGCCTCGTGGAACTCGATCACCAAGGGGGTGAAGGGGTACTATCTCTCGATGCTCCTGCTGCAGGTGGGGATGATCGGCGTGTTCGTGTCACTGGATCTCTTCCTGTTCTACGTGTTCTGGGAGATCATGCTGGTCCCGATGTATTTCATCATCGGTCTGTGGGGCGGCCCCCGGCGGGTGTACGCCGCGATCAAGTTCGTCCTCTTCACCATGTTCGGCTCGCTCCTCATGCTCGTCGGCATCCTCTGGCTGCTCTTCGCCTACCACGGCTACTCCGGGGAGTATTCGTTTGACATGCTCAAGCTCGTGGAGATGCCGATCGGCTACCGGGCGCAGCTCTTGTTGTTCGGGGCCTTCGCGCTGGCCTTCGCAATCAAGGTCCCGCTCTTTCCCTTCCACACCTGGCTGCCCGATGCCCACGTGGAGGCGCCGACGGCCGGCTCGGTCATCCTCGCGGGCGTGCTGCTGAAGATGGGGACGTACGGTTTCGTGCGCATCTGCCTGCCGATGTTTCCGGACGCCACCGTGGCCTACCTCCCCTACATCGCCGTGCTGTCGGTCATCGCGATCATCTACGGCGCGCTCGTGGCGATGGTGCAGCGGGACGTGAAATCGCTCGTGGCGTTCTCCTCGGTCTCCCACATGGGCTTCATCATGCTGGGGATCTTCGCCCTCAACCTGCAGGGACTCCAGGGCGCGATCATGCAGATGGTCAACCACGGCGTTTCCACGGGCGCCCTGTTCCTCCTGGTGGGGATGATCTACGACCGCCGCCACACGCGCCTCATTGAGGAATTCGGCGGGCTGGCCAAAGTCATGCCGGCCTACTCGGCCATCTTCATGATCGTCGCCCTCTCCTCGATCGGCCTGCCGTTCACCAACGGGTTCGTCGGCGAGTTCCTCATACTCCTCGGCGCGTTCGACCGCAGCTATGTCTACGGCACCCTGGCGGCCTCGGGCGTGATCTTCGCCGCCGCCTATATGCTCTGGATGTACCAGCGCGTCATCTTCGGAAAAGTCACCAACCCGGCCAACGCGCAACTGGCCGATGTCGACTGGCGGGAGAAGATCATCCTGATCCCGCTGGTCATCTTCATATTCTGGATCGGCATTTACCCGAAACCCTTCTTCGAGCGCATCGAACCCGCCGCCCAGCAGGTTCTCACGCGGGTCGGGCGCGCGCAGACGGTGCAGCTCGACGACCAGTTCCGGGTAAACCTGGTCCCGGCCGTCGATATCTCCCCGCGCGGCGACACGATTACGGTGGGACTGGGGGCCCCGGAGAGAGGTACGGAATGAACAACGTGGTCATGTACACCAAGGAAGGCTGCCCGTACTGCGCGGCGGCCAGGAAGCACTACGCGGAGCAGGGGATCCGCTTCACGGAAATCGACATCCATCGCACTCCCGGGGCCCGGGACAAGGTGCTTGCCCTGACCGGCGGCGAGGCTATCGTCCCGGTCATCGTCGACAACGGACAGGTCATCAAAGGCTTCGGCGGCGGCTGAGGCTTCTAACGGTGCGGGCGGCCGGGCGCCGCCCTCGGAAATGCTATGATAGATCTCACATCGGCCGGCATTGACTTCGGCCTGATCGGACCGGAAACGGCGCTCCTCATTGCGGCGTCGGTCATTCTCCTGACCGGCTATCTCGGCCGCCTCGGCCGCTTCAGCCCCGGCCTCAGCCTGGTCGGCCTGTCCGTGGCGCTGGCCCTGGCGGCGGCTTCCTGGGGCCGGCAGGGATCGGGCTTCTGGGGCATGGTGACGAACGACAACTTCGGCTCGGCCTTCAAAGTCATCGCCGCCGGCACCTCGATCCTCGCCCAGCTCATGGCGCAGCGCTGGCTGGCGGTCAAGGGGTACCACCGGCCCGAATTCTACGCCCTCCTTTTGCTGGCGACCATGGGGATGATGGTGATGGCCAATACCACCGACCTGGTCGTGCTCTTCCTCGGCCTCGAGTTGATGTCGGTGCCGCTCTATGTGATGGCCGGCTTCGCCAAGCGCTCGCTCGAGTCCAACGAGGCGGGTCTCAAGTATTTCATCATGGGCGGGTTCGCCAGCGCGTTCCTGCTCATGGGCATTGCCTTCGTGTTCGGGGCGGCCGGGACGACCGACCTCCGCCGCATCGTCGCCGACTTCAACTTCATCCTGTCCCGCTCGGATGCCTACATGTACGCGGGGGCGGCTCTCATCCTGATCGGGTTCGGCTTCAAAGTCGCCGCCGTGCCCTTCCACTCCTGGGTGCCCGACGTGTACCAGGGGGCGCCGACCCCGGTGACCGCGTTCTTCTCGGTCGGGCCGAAAGCCGCCGGCTTCGCCGCGCTCCTGCGCGTGTTCGTCTTCGGGTTCGCCTCGATGGAGGCCCTCACCGACGCCTTCTGGGTCCTCGCGGTGCTGACCATGACGGTCGGCAACGTCCTCGCGCTTCGCCAGTCCAACATCAAGCGCCTGCTGGCGTACTCCTCGATCGCCCACGCGGGGTATATCCTCGTGGGCCTGACCGCGGGGGGAGAGGACGCCATCTCCTCGGCCCTGTTCTACCTGATCGCCTACGCCTTTTTCAACCTCGGCGCGTTCGCCATCGTCACCATGCTGGAGACACGCTCCGGCGGCAAAGCCGAGATCGACGAGCTCCCGGGGATGGGTCGGAAACATCCGTATCTGGCGGCGACTCTCGCCCTGTTCATGTTCGCGCTCTCCGGTTTCCCCCCCACTGTCGGATTCTTCGGGAAATTCTACATCTTCTCGGCCGCCGTCAAATCCGGATTCCTCTGGCTGACCGTGATCGGCGTGATGAATTCCTTCTTGTCGGTCTACTACTACCTGCGTCTGGTGAAGGGAGTGTACTTCGACGCCGCCGCGCGGGAATTCGCGCCGGTCACCTACACGCCGGCGCTGGTTGTGGTCCTGGTCGTCACGGCCGCGGGCACGCTCGGACTGGGCTTCTTCCCGCAGCAGTTGCTGGCTTTTTCGCAGAAAGCGCTCTTCGCGTTCCTGTGACATTGGCCGGGACGGCCGCGACAAAAATGCCGAAGGCGGGAGCGGAAGCTCCTGCCGTTCCATTTGACCGATCGAGCTTTCGGCTAAATGCCGAACCGCCCGGAACTCTTGATGTCGAAGCGGTCCTTCCCGTTGATTTTTGGGATCGCCATCGGGTACTTGCCCGAGAAGCAGCTGGCGCAAAAGGTCGTGTCAGGGAGCGATTTCAGCGACAGCATCCCCTCCAGCGACAGGTAGCGCAGCGAATCTACCTTGAGGTACTTCTCGATTTCGGTCACCGACATGCGCGCCCCGATCAACTCTTCCCGCGTCGGCATGTCGATCCCGAAAAAGCAGGGGGAGATGATCGGCGGAGACGACACCCGGAAGTGAATCGCCTTGGCCCCGGCGCCGCGGATCATGGCGACCAGCTTCTTCGAGGTCGTCCCCCGCACGATGGAGTCGTCAACCACCACCACCCGCCGCCCATACAGAACGCCGCGCACCGGGTTGAACTTCACCTTGACGTCGAGGTCGCGGATCTGCTGGCCGGGATCGATGAAAGTCCGCCCCACGTAGTGGTTGCGGATGAGGCCGATCTCGAAGCGGATGCCCGACTCCTCGGCGTAGCCGAGAGCCGCGGTGTTGGCCGAATCGGGGATGGCGATGACGATGTCCGCCTCGACCGGATGTTCGCGGGCCAGCAGCCGCCCCAGCCGGCGGCGGATCTTGTCGACGTTCTCGCCGAAGATTTTCGAGTCCGGGCGCGAGAAGTAAATGTACTCGAAAATGCACATGGCGTGCCGCTGCGCCGCGAACGGCTTGAGCGACTTCAGCCCGCCGGCCGAGATCTCGAGCACCTCGCCGGGCTCGATGTCCCGCACATACCGGGCGCCGATCAGATCGAACGCGCAGGTCTCCGACGCCACCACCCAGGTCTTGCGGTACTTGCCGAGCGCCAGCGGCCGGAAACCAAAGGGGTCGCGGGCGGCGATGAGCGTGTCTTCGGTGAGAAACAGCAGCGAATAGGCCCCCTTGACCCGCGCCAGGGCGTCGCAAACCTGCTCCAGGCGCGTCCTCTTGCGGGACCGCGCCGCCAGGTGGAGGATGATTTCAGTGTCCGAGGTCGTCTGAAAAATCGAGCCGCGGGCGTCGAGTTTTGTGCGCAGCTCGGTGGAGTTGGTCAGGTTGCCGTTGTGGGCGATCGCCAGATGGCGGCTGCGGTTGGTGATCAGGAATGGCTGAATGTTGATCAGCGAGGAGGCCCCGGTGGTCGAGTAACGGGTGTGGCCGATCGCCCGGCCGCCCGTCAGGCCGGCCAGGACCTGGGGGTTGGCGAAGACCTCGGACACCAGTCCCATCCCCTTGTGGTAGTGGATCGAGCCGTTGTCGGAGGTGACAATGCCGGCCGATTCCTGGCCCCGGTGCTGGAGCGCGTAGAGCCCCAGGTAGGTGAGTTCGGCGGCGCGGGAGTGACCGAATACCCCGCAGACGCCGCAGTGGTCATGTATCACGTCCTCTACCATGCCGTTAGCTCCTCATGGGCGCCTTGGAAAACACCCAGTATACGCCCGGCTCGGATAAATGTCAACGATTCGAGCGCCGCATTTTGCATATGTCTGTGAACACAAATGCACCGATCCGCCGGCGGATCGGTTCTCCCGCACGGCCGGCCGGCTGCGAAAACTCATGGCACATAGGCCCAAAACTCCTTATTTTCAAGGGTACCTCAGAGTTACTCCAGCGCGCGGGCGCCCGGCGCCGCGGGGCACCGCGTTTGCTCAAATGAGACACGATGAACAGTGACCGGCCACAGGACCGCCCGCCCGTCGATAAATTCGGCCTCATTCACCGCCTGGCGGTCGACGCCGCCGGGGGCGAGGAGCCCCAGGAGGTCTACCGGCGGGGGCTGCGCCTGAGCGCCGACCTGGTCGGGCTGGCCGCCGCCGCCCTGGTGGTGTGGAACCGTGACCACGTCCTCACCCTCAATGTCAGCCACGCCCGCAGCGAAGACTATCGCCGCCGGCTCGATGCCCTCGAGCGGGAGTTGTTCGACCGCCTCCGCCAGACCCAGCAACTGGCCTCGGCGTACATGTCGTTCGAGGGCGACCCGCCCGTGCACGCCTTCACCCTCCCCCTCCGCTACGCCGGGAGAACCTACGGCGCGGTCATAGGACTGCAGGAGGGGCCGCGGACAATCGTGTCCGAGGAGGCTCTGCTGGAAACCCTCGCGGCCGTTCTCGCGCTGACCTGGGTGGCCGGCTCGCAGAACCGGGAAGAGGCCGATCTGCGCTCTGCACTCACCAAGGAACGCAAGAGCGCCGTCATCGAAACGGCGGTGACGGTCAACCACGAGGTCAACAACCCGCTGACCGCCATCCTCGGCAACGTCCAACTGCTGCTGCTCAAGCGCGATGATCTCGACGATGAACTCAAGGCGAAACTGCGGACCATCGAGCAGTCCGCCCTCAAGATCAAAGACGTCACACAGAAACTGATGCGCCTGACCTCTCCCCGGTCGATCGATTATTCCGACGGCACCAAGATGATCGACCTCAACGACGGGGGAGAGGAGGCCTAGACCCCGGCCGCCCGCGTCGACTTCCGAAAGTGCGTCACTCCTCCAGCCAGTCGAGCAGCCCGCTCATCGCCTCGGGAGTGCGGTCGATCAGGTTTGTTCCGTGTTCGCCGCCTTCGAAGATGCGCAGCACCGGTCCCTCCCGCACTTTCGCCAGTCGCCCGGCGGACTCGGCGGCGTAGCGATCCTCGCGGGCGGCGCAGATGAGCACGCGGCCCTCAAATGCCTTCAGTGCCTCCGCCGGTGCGAGCCCCCGGTAGTCGCTGCCCGGCGACAGCAGCGCGATTCCCCGGACCCCTGGGACCATCGGCGCGGCGATCGCGGCGGCATTGGCGCCGATCGACGCGCCGACCAGCGTGATGTTCAGGGAGTCGATGGCCTCCGGGTGGTCCCGCGCCGCGCGGCGGATAAACTCGGCCACCTCGCCTGGGGCGGGCGCCCAGTCCCCCGGCTCCATCTCTTTGTACGAAATTTCTTTGCCGTGCAGTCTGGTCGAGGCCCCGTGGCCGCGCAGGTCGAGCGCGAGCACGGTCGGCGTCGCGGCCGTCGTGTCTCGCCGTAGCCGCGCCGCCAGCGAATCCAGGAACAGGTCGTATGCGCCGTGAGCAGTGCCCATCATCGGCAGCAGCGCGATCAGCGGCCGGCCGGGTTGGGACGCCGCCGCCGGCAGGTGGAGCCAGCCGTGCATTTCCAGCCCCTGCGAGGTCGTGTACGTGACCTCGGCGGCTTTCCACAAGTCGGTGCCGGCCGCCGCCGATGCAAGCAGTACGGCCGCCGTCACCGCCCAGACCGGGGAAAGGAGAACCCTCATGTCGCCTCCTGATTCCATGCGCCACCTCCTCGGCCGGCGCCATCCGGGGCGGGACCGCCCGCCAGGAGAATCGGCGGCTGCTCGACACGCGACCGCCGCGCTCAGACATCCGTCGGTCTGCGCCGTCAGATGTATTTTGCGATGAACTCCTTCACTTTGCCGTCGAGCGTCTTGATGTGCTCCCGGTAAGTCTCCATGTCCCGGTTTTCGCAGCACTTCTGCATCCGGGCGGCCAGTTCGCTCATCGCGCCGAATTCGGCCCCGATCGCCGCTTCGTGTTCTCTCAGATCCTCCGGCAGCGTCTCCGGGGTGAGGGCTTTGAGCTTCTCCACCAGTGTTTCGGTCGAGCCGTTTACGCCGTCGGTGTTCCCCTTGGGCAGGTGCGTTTCGAGGATGAGATTGAGTGTCACCACCATGCCTTCGAACTCCGGATAGTGGACCGGCAGCAGGGCCGAGGCGGCCTGCTCGAATGCGTCGTGCAGTTCCGGCATGAGGGCGTAGACCTTGTCCTTGTCTTCGGCGGCGGCGGCCGCGGCGTATTTCTGCACCAGCCCGCCGAGCGCGGCGCGCCGCTCCGCAAACACTTTCTCGCGTGCGGCGCTCTTGAGCGCCGGCTTCATCTCCGCGACCTTGCCGAACGCCTCCTGGAATTTCGGACCGGCGGCGAACAGGTCCGCGAAATTGCTGTCCGGCCAGGCCTGGTGCCAGGCCGGCGCCATGACCGCGTGGAACTCCTCAAACGGATTGTACCCGGCCTCCGCCGCCCGACTCGACGGGCAGGTGGAGCCGGCGGTCTGGTCGCTACCGGCCGCGCCGGCCGCGATCAACAGCGTCAGCGCGGCACAAATGATCGGTATCCGCATGTCTCCTCCCTTGCCGACGGCCGCACGGCCGCTCGGCAAATCTCCGGTTCTATTGCCTCATGAACGCAAGTTCAGATGACGTTGGTCTCTTCCACCGCCACGCCGGCGGCGAACCGCTCGATGGCCAGCGGGGCGATATCGATCGACGGCCTCTTGCCGGTGAGGATCTCCGCCGTCACCACTCCCGCCGCCGGGGCGTGCATGAACCCGTGGCCGGAGAACCCGGCGCAGTAGAACAGGCCGTCGACCCGGGGCTCCCGGCCGATGACCGCGTGGTGATCGGGGGTCGTCTCGTACAGGCCGCCCCACTGGTTGGCCACCGCGATCTCGTCCAACAGCTCGTCCTTGATGCGGATCATCGTCCGCTCGAGGATCTCGTCGGTGTACTCGGGATCGACCGAGATGTCGTATGAGGGCTTGACGCCCGGTTTGGCCCACCCGAAGAGCATCCCTTTCGACTCCTTATGGAAATAGAGGCCGGACGAGACGTCGACCACCATCGGGAAATACGGTTCCACCCAGCTGAGTTCGCCGGTCGTGACAATCTGGCGGCGAATTGGATCGACCGGCAGCTCGGCCCCGGCCATCGCCGCCACCTCGCGGGACTGCGGTCCGGCGCAGTTGACCACCAGCGGGGTGTCGATGCGGCCTGCCGCCGTCTGCACCGACCGGATCCGGCCCGACTCGACCTGAATACCCGTCACCGGCGACTCAAAGGCGATTTCCACTCCGAGCCGGCGCGCGGCATGCTCGTAGCCGCTGAGAAATTCGTGCGGATCCCCCAGACCGTCATCCTTGCAGAAGGTCGCCATCCGCACCCCGTCGAGCTTGATGTGCGGGGCATACTGCGGGATCTCATCCGTTTTCAGCAGCACGGCGGGAAGGCCGAGCGAGCGCTGCAACTCATAGCTTTTCGTAAACTCCCGGACCTCCGCCTCCGTCTGCAGCAGGAACATGTACCCAACCTGATCGAACAGGGCGTCCGAGCCGGTATCCTCCTTGAACTGGCGGAACAGCTTCTCCGAGAGCATGGACATCTCGATATTGACTTTGGTGGAAAACTGCGCGCGGATGCCGCCCGCCGCCTTGGACGTGGCCCCGGTGCCCAGCAACTGCTCCTTTTCCAGCACGATGATCCGGCCGTACTTCTCGCGGGCGAGGTGGAACGCAACCGAGAGGCCGATGATGCCCCCCCCTACGATGACCGCGTCGGCATGACTGCGCATGATGTCGTCCTCACTGCAATGTCTGCAAACATAGTGAACTTTTTCACGTTGAAGGTATTGAATTGGGGGGAGTTGTCAAGCGCTTTCCGGGTTGGTCGGCGGGGAAGTCCCCGTGGGCAGAAGGCTTTTTTCGCGCGGGTCGGGCGCTAAAAACTTGTGCCCCCGCATAGGCCGGCCCGTTATTGCGCCCGTATGAAACCGCTCCGCGTCACGAGCCGGATCCTCAAGCGGTTCCTGGAGTCGCCGACCGAAATCCTGATTGTGCTCTCGGTATTTGTCGGGCTGGTTACGGCTTTGGGGGCGCTGGCCTTTCGGGCCCTGATCGACTTCGCCAACCACCTGTTCTTCGGTCTCACCGACCAGGTGCTGACCAAAAGCCTCGGGGCGGGGTCGTTCAAGTGGTGGTTGCCGATTGTCCCGGCCCTCGGCGGCCTGATCGTGGGGGCGATCGTGCTCCGGTTCGCGGCCGAGGCCCGGGGCCACGGTGTGCCCGAAGTGATGAACGCCGTCGCCCGGCTCGGAGGTATCATTCGGCCCCGCGTCGCAGCCGTCAAAACGATCGCCTCGGCCATCTGCCTCGGGTCCGGGGGGTCGGCCGGACGGGAGGGACCGATCGTCCAGATCGGTTCGGCCTTGGGGTCGACGATCGGTCAGCTCTTCCGCATGTCGGGCGACCGCATCAAAATCCTGGTGGGGTGCGGGGCGGCCGCCGGCATTTCCTCGGTTTTCAACGCCCCCATTGCCGGCGTGATTTTCACCCTCGAGGTCGTCCTCGGGGATTTCGCGCTCGCCACCTTCTCCCCGGTGATCATCTCCTCCGTCGTCGCCTCGGTGGTGACCCGTTCGGTCCTGGGCGCGAATCCCGCTTTCGCCGTGCCCACCTTCGCCCTCGTCTCGGGCTGGGAGATGCCCCTCTACGCCCTGCTCGGCGTGCTCCTCGGCGGGGTTGGTTTCGTCTTCACGCGGATGATGGTCGCCTGTGAGGAGTTCTTCGAGAAAATGGCAATCGCCAATTGGCTCAAACCCGCATTGGGGGGACTGCTCCTTGGCGGAATCGCCGTCTTTTTCCCGCAGGTGCTGGCCGACGGATACGGGACGATCAGGCTGACGCTGCAGGGTGAGATGGCGCTCTGGCTGATGGCGGCGCTGGTCTTTCTCAAAATCCTGGCCACCTCGCTCACTCTCGGGTCGGGCAACTCCGGGGGGATCTTCGCCCCGTCCCTGTTCATCGGCGCCGGCGCCGGGGGAGCGTTCGGCGCGGTCGCCGAGCGCCTCTTTCCGGCCGCGACCGCCCCTCCGGGCGCGTACGCCCTGGTGGGGATGGCCGGGATGGTTGCCGCGGCCACCCACGCCCCGATCACCGCCCTCCTGATCATTTTCGAAATGACCTCCGACTTCCGGGTCATCCTGCCGCTCATGGTCGTCGTCGTGTTCGCGGCGCTCGTCGCCCGCCGGCTCTACCCGCATTCGATTTTCACGGCGAAACTCATCCGGAGCGGCATCGACATTCGCGGCGGCCGCGACGTCAACGTCCTGCGCTCCCACCGCGTGGCCGAGGTCATGTCCCGCGAATTCGAGACGGTGGATATCTCGGCCAGCCTCCACGACATCCTGGTGAAGATCGAGGAGTCGCGGGAGTCCTATTTCCTCGTCATGGACCGTCGGGAGGTGCTCCGCGGAGTGATTTCATTTCAGGATATCCGCGCCGTGCTGAGCCAGCGCACGCTGGATCGCCTGGTCATCGCCAGGGACATCGTCCACGAGGAGGTCGTGACCCTGGGGACCGACGATACGCTCGAACGGGCCTTCCAGCTCTTTAGCGCCCGCGGCCTCCGGCTGATCCCGGTGGTCGATGGCGGACCGGGGGAGAGGGTGGTGGGCGTGCTGCGGCGGGAAGACCTGGTCGATTTCTACAACGCGCGTCTGCTCGAAACCCTCCGCCGGTAGCCCCCGGTACAAACTTGCACCCGCCCGGCCGCCCCTGTAGATTGCCCCCATGGCACCCTACGCCCGGCTCCGCTCCGATCTGATTGCGGCGCCGTCGGTGGTCGACGGCCGGACGGTGTACACGGTCAAGGATCCCCGCAGCGGAAACTACTTTCGCCTGCGCGAGCCGGAGTACTGGCTGGCCGGACAGCTCGATGGGGAGACGGCGCCGGAGGAAATCGCCCGGCGCTTCCGCGGGAAATTCGGGCTCGACCTCGACGCCGGCGCAGTGAGCGCCTTCATCGAATCGCTGGCCGCCCTGCAGTTCCTCGATGAGGGGCGGACCGAGCAGGCGGCCCGCGTCTCGCTCCGCGCCCCCGGCCGGCGCAGCCTGGCCTCCCGTCTGCTCTTCATCAAGCTCAAGGGCCTTGACCCCCGGCGGCTCCTGGAGCGCCTTCTGCCGTGGTACCGGCCCGTCCACCATCCGCTGGTGCTGGCGTCCGGCCTGGCGATCATCGCCGTGGGACTGGCGCTCTTCGTCGCCCACGCGGGCGACTTCGCCTACCGCCCGGACCGCCTCCTCCAGCTCGGGTCGATCGCTCTCATCATGCTTACCGTCTTCATGACGCTCGTCGTCCATGAGTTTGCCCACGCCCTGGCCTGTCATTACTACGGCGGCGAGGTGCGCGAGATGGGGTTCCTGCTGCTGTTTTTCCAGCCGTGTTTCTACGCCGACGTGTCCGATGCCTGGCTGTTTCCCCGGAAGTCCCACCGCCTGACCGTCACCTGGGTCGGTCCCTTCGTCCAGTTTCTCCTCTTTGCGCTCGCCGTCATCGTCTGGCGCGTGACCGTCCCCGGCACCTTTCCCAGCCGCATCGCCCTCATCATCATACTCGTCAGCGGCATCAGCGTGCTGTTCAACTTCAACCCCTTGATCAAGCTCGACGGGTACTACTTGCTGTCGGACTGGCTCGACATCCCGAACCTTCGCGCGCGCGCGTTCGGCTACCTCGGCGCGTGGAGCCGACGGGTGCTGCTTGGCTGGCCGGTCGAAAGTGTCCCGGTTCCCCGGCGCGAGAAACGAATCTACCTCGCCTATGCCGTGCTCGCGGTGCTCTACTCGGGGCTGCTCATCGGCGTGATCCTCGTCTGGGCGAGCAAGTTCTTACTTGCCAACTTCGGCGGGTGGGGGTTACTTGCGCTGGTCGTGGTGCTGACCGCGCTGCTGAAAGACGGCCTCGCGGCCGCCGGCCGCGGGTTCGTGCAACACCTGAAGTATATGAGTACCTCGCTGCGCAATCCGGTTCGCGTGTCCGCCTATCTGCTGGCGGGTGCCAGTATGGCGATCGGATTGTTCGCCGTGCCCTTCCCGCACCGGGTCTCGGGCGAGGTCACGGTCGCCCCTATCGCCGAGTTTAATCTCCGGCTGAACGAGTTCGGCATGCTCGAGCGGACGCTCATCCGCCGCGGCGAGGACCCCGAGTCGCGCTCGGGGTACATGCAGATGGTTTCGCAGGACATGGCGTCGCTTGACCTCACGCCGCTGGTCTCCGATGGCGACCGGGTGGAGGAGGGGGACACGCTGGCGATGCTTTTGTCGAACCAGCTCAGCACCGAACTGGTGGCCGCGCTGGCGGAACTGGACCGCCTCAGGCGCGAGCTGGTGCTGCTGAAGTCTCCGCCCAAACCGGAGGCGGTCGCCGAGGCCATCGCCGAGGTGAACGCCGCGCAGGCGACGCTCGCCCAGCAGGAGCGCCAATTTCAGCGCCTGAGAGAACTCCGGGAGCGCGACGGGATCAGCACCGAGCAGTATGAGGCGGCCGAGTCCGCCCTCGAGCTCGCCCGCGCCGAACTGGCCAACCGCCAGGCCCGCCTCGACCTGCTCAAAGCCGGACCCAAGCCCGAACAGGAGGCCGTCGTGATGGCCCAGATCGACAAGCAGCGCGCCCGCGTCGAGTTCCTCCAGACCCAGAAGGACGCGCAGTCGATCACATCGCCGGTCGCCGGCACCGTGCGTATCGCCCCGGACGACGGCCGCATTCTCTCGGTTCTCAACAGCGGCACGATCGAGGTGCTCGTCCCCGTCTCGGACTTCGACATCGACCTGGTGGAGACGCGCCGGCCGGTGCTGCTGAAAGTGCGGTCGTACCCGCAGCGCATGTTCCTCGGGGAGGTCCGCCACATTCCCTCGGCGGCCCAGTCGCTCGGCGGCAGCGCCCGGTTTCTGGTTTCCGCGGTCGTATCGAACGAGGACAATGCGCTGGCGGCCGGGATGACCGGGTATGCGAAGATCGAGATCGGACGGATCTCGGTGGCGGCCAAGCTGGGGCGCAAGATCGCCTCTTTCCTGCGCGTTGAATTCTGGTCGTGGTGGTAGTGTTACTTCAGGTTTATCCTCCGATCTTATTGTCGACAGCAGATTTAGTTTCCGGCGTCACTTGTGCGAGCGTGTCGGATACGCGATATTTCCCTTGACATCGCACGGGCGGTTTATATCTTTGCGCTAAGGGCAGGGTTGCGCATTTGCAACACCTAAACAACGGGAGAAGTCCCTCGCACTTTCCGCAAGGACATCTCCACAGATCGCGTAAGGAGGTGAGTCTGTGAGGTACCAGCTCGAGATCATGCAACTCGAAGCTCGTATTGCTCCGGGCGGCTTCAGCGTGGGCGGCCAGGGGATCAACCTGCTTGGTCCCGGTGGCGGCGGCTGAGTCGACCCGCTGGTCGTATGAACTAGCGGGCAGGGGTCAAGTCCCTGCCCGCTCTTTTTTGCCCGATCCGTTCCTGTATCTGCTTCACGGTTGCTGCTATCGCCTGGATCGGCCGCGCGCTCTGGTAGAGGCGCCGGTCGGCGGGGTCGGGGATGCTCTCGGCGATCGCCTTGCCGATCGCGAGTGCCTGGCGGCTGACCGCGAACGCCGTCTCATACTCCCCCTCCGCCAGATGTCGCTGGGCCAGCAGAGCCAGGGCCGACATTTTTTCCGGGGCCAGACCGCACTGGCCGGCCAGCGCCGCGGCGCGCTGCGCGTCCGCCCCGGCGTCCATTACCCGGCCGACCGCCATCCCGTATTCGGCGCGCACCAGCAGCAGGCGCGGCTGCTCCAGGTCCTCCCCGAGGTCGGCCTCCAGGAGAAACTCCTCCACCACCGGCGCCGCATCGGCCGCCCGGCCGCTGTGCAGGCGGCGCTCGGCCCGGTTGAGCCGGACCAGCAGGCGCTCGCGGGTGAGGTCGAGATCGCGCACGAGGGCGATCGCCTCATCCTCGCGCGCCGGCTCATCGGCCAGCCGCGTGACGAGCAGGAGGGCGTTCAGAAGCTCTGCCTTGCACGCGATCCGCTCGGCCTCGCGCGCCGCGGACCCGGCGAGCGCCAGGGCCTGGTCGTCATCCCCGACCGCCGCGCGCAGACTCGCCGCGTTGATCTGCAGACGGATTCTCTCCTCCCGGTCGTCGGTCCGATCCGCCCCGGCCTCGGCCGCGCGCTGGTACTCGAGCGCTTCGCGGATACGCCCCATGCGCCGCATGACGACCGAGGCGTTGCGGCTGAAAATGACCTGGTGGGGGATATCCTGAACCTCGGCCGCAATCGCCATCCCCTCCCGCAGATATTCCGCCGACTCGCGCAGTCGCCCGGCCCCGATCGTGACATTGGTCAGGTTGTCCAGATTGAACAGGATCTCTTTCCGGTTGCCGATGCGGCGGTTGAGTTCGAGCGACTCGGCGAGCAGTTGGATCGACTGCCCCTTCTCGCCGAGAAGGAACAGGAGATAGCCGAGATTGTTGAGGGTGCGGGCGATTTCACCGAGGTCTCCCAGTTCCCGTTGGAGCCGCAGGGACAGCCGGAAGAGGGTCGCTGCGCGGCGCAGGCGCCCCCCGACACCGGCGGCCGCTCCCATGTTGTTCAACGTGGAGGCGACCTCCGAGGAGGACCCGAGGTGGCGCTGAATGCGCAGCGCCCGGCGGTAGTGGCGCAGGGCCTCGCCGCTGCGGCCGGTCACGAAATGCATGTTGCCGATATTGTTGACCGTGTGCGACAACTCCAGCTCGTCGCCGATCGCCTCATATATCTGCCGCGCCCGCTCCAGCGCCTCGATCCCCTCGGCGAACTTCTGCTTCATCTTGTACAGATCGCCGATCGAATTGTAGATCCGCCCCAGCAGCGGGTCGGGCGGGCGGCCGTCATAGAGGCCGGCCGCCTGAAGGTAGGTGCGGTGCGCCGCCTCGGTGTCGCCCGAGGTCTTCAGCAGATCGCCCCGCAGCTTCATCAGCGACACCGTCTCCCACTCGCGCCGCACCAGCGCGGCGTAATCGAGAACCGTCTGGATCAGCCGGAGCGCGGCCGCCGCCCGGTGCTCCTTCTGCATGAGGATGGCGGCCTGGTAGCAGCACCGTTCCGCCCGTTCCAGATCTCCCGCCTGCACAGAAAGCCGTGCCGCTGCCGCGTGCCGCTCCTCCTGTTCGGCCTGCGCCGCCGGCGCCGCCGACAGCCGCCGCACGGTCGACGGCCGCAGCAACGGCCGCAGGAGCATGGTTGCGGCCGCGTGCGTTCCCTCCGGGGATCTCTGCCCGTCGAGGACCGCATCCCGCACCAGGCGCCGCTGCGCCGCTCTCGGGGCGGCGGAAAATTCCGCCAACGCCGCCCGGCGCAGCCGGCAGGGCCAGTAGGGGCGGTGCTGAAATCGAAACCGACCGTCGGAATAGACCAGGTTTCCCCTCCGGAAATTCTCGGTCAGAATCATCCGAAGTTGCGCGGGCGACCCCCAGGAGAGAGCGGCCAGGTAGTCCGTGTGATCCCCCCACTCCACCGGCAGGCCGTCCCGCGCATCTTCCCATGACGCGCCCGCGCGCAGAAAGTGGCCGGGCTGGAGCGCCCGGCGAAACGGATACTCGGCCCCCACCCGCTCCAACTCGAGGCATACCTCCCAGGCCGAGACCGGCCGTTGAGCGCGATCCTTGTGAAGCAGCCGGGCAATCAGGCGGGACAGAGCGGCTGGGACATCGGGGCGGAGGGTGTCGACCTGAGGCGGCTCCTCCTCGCGGCAGCGGCTGTTGATCGCGGCCGGCTCCGTCTCGCCGTTCATGAACGGGTGGAGCCCGGTCAGCATCTGGTAGGCGGTGACCCCGAGGGCGAACAGGTCGCTCTGGTGCTCGGCGGCGCCGCCGACGATCGTCTCCGGCGCCAGGTAGCCGACTGTCCCCAGTCCGGCGCGGTCGCTGTCGGACTCCCCGTCGGCGCGCCCGAGCGAGAAGTCGGAGAGCTTGACCCAGAACAGTTGCCGGCCGTCAAGCCCCTCCCAAGCGGCGGGGAGGAAAACGTTCTGCGGTTTGAGATCGCCATGCACAATTCCCGCGGCCCGGAGGTATTCGAGGTCGGCGGTGAGCGCCGCCAGGAGATTCAGGGCGAGGGAGAGGGAGTCGATTTTGCCCAGCCTGTCGAGCGTCGGTCCGGGGCAGATTTCCATGGCCACGTACGGGGGCGCCTCGCCGGCTTCGATCAGCCGCACCAGTCCGGGGAACCGCCGCCCGCCGATCAAAAGACGCTCCCGCCGCACGAGCGCCGCAAACGGCGCCGCGCCTGACGGATCCGCATCGGCCAAGGGGATCTTGAGCGCCACCTCGCGCCCCAGCGCGGCGCTGAACGCGCGCACTACCTCCGCTGTCCCTCCCCGGCCCAGAGGCGCCGTCCGGCAATACCCCGGCGGAAGGGCGGGCGAAGTCATTTTTTGTCGCTCTTCGGCTTCTCCGGCTGAAAGCGGGGGAGAATCACTCTGAATTCGGTGCCTTCGCCGGGCGTCGAGTCAACCAGCAGGTCGCCGTGGTGCGCCTGGATGATCTTCTTGCAGTTGGACAACCCCAGGCCGTGGCCCCCCTTCTTGGTCGTGAAGTGCAGGGTGAAGATCTTGCTGCGCGTCTCGTCCGACATGCCGGTGCCGTTGTCGCTCACGGTGGTGATGATGCGTTCCCGTTCGGGCTCGTAGACCGCGCGGATCGTGATCTCGCGCTTGAAGTCCAGACCCGCGTTTTCCTGCACCACCCGCTCCTCGATGGCGTCGGCCGCGTTGTTCAGGAGGTTCATGAGCACCTGTTGGATCTGGCCGACATCCATCTCGATATTCGGGATGCGCGGATCGAGGTCGATCGTGAAGTGGGTGCGCTTGAAGCGCGGCTGCACGCGCAGGGAGAAGAGCAGGTCTTCGATGAGGTGCTTGATGTCGTAGCTGATGAACTCGGATTCCGGCTTGGAGAAGTCCATGAGGCTGTCGACGAAGCGTTTGATTTTAAAGACGTTCTCGGTGATCGCCTTGGCGTTGAACTTCACCTTGTCGAATTTCTCGCGGTCGATATTGAGCGCCATGAGCTCGGCGTTATTGGAGGCGATGGCCAGGTAGTTGTTCAGCTCGTGGGCGATCGAGGCCGCCATTTCCCCCTTGGCCACCAGCTTCTCCGAGAGGATCACGTACTTCTCCATGATCACCTTCTCGGTGATGTCCTCGACCGCCATGATGACGCCGTCCTTCCCGTGGGGGAGCTGGGAGATGGGCGAGATCTTGATCGAGAGCGCCTTCTCCAGGTAGCCGGTGTTGTGGAAGTAGCGGGAGTCGGAAAAGTCCTCCTGGGTAGCCAGAGCCGTGTTGATCATGTGCGCCCAGCGGGTGACCTCGGTCTCCTGGAGCAGATCGAGAAAGCGGGTCGGTTTGTCGCCCGCTCCGACCAGGACGATCTTGTCGCCGTTGAAATCGAAAATCTCGAGTGCCGCGGTGTTGATCGTCGTGATGTGGCCGTCGGAGTCCAGCACCACCGTGCCCATGGGCGCCTTGGCGATCACCGACTCGTTGTAGCGCTGCAGGTTCAAAAGCCGGTCGTAGATGTTGGCGTTGTGCAGGGCGTTGGACACCAGTTGCGCATAGAGCTCGAACAGGTAGAGGTCCGACTTGAGGAACATCCGGCTCTCGCTCGAATTGTCCAGGTAGATTACTCCGACCACCTGCTCCTTGACTTTCAGCGGCACGCACATGATGGAGCGCAGGTGCAGTTCGACAACCGAGCGCTGGTTGGCATAGCGCTCGTCGGAGAGCGCATCGGACGTGTAGATCGACTTGCCCGTCTCGGCCACGCGGGAGGTGACCGAGTTGGAGACTTTGAAATCCTCGTCCATCATCTCGTCGCGGCAGAGATTGTAGGCGGACCGGACCTGGAGCTGGTTGGCGTCGTCCAGCAGCATCACCAGCCCCCGCTCCGCCTGCATCAGCTCGATCGCTTTGCGCATGACGATCTGCAGCACGTCGTCGGTCACCAGCGACGAGTTGATGGCCAGGGAGACCTCCAGGAGCGCCTTGAGGTCCTCCACGCTCTTGGACGTGTGCGTTTCTTCGGACGTCAGGCGCGGATTGGCCTCGGCCACCTCGTCCAGCGTGGCCTCCAGGTCCGCCAGGACATCGAGCGGTTCCACGTGCTCAGCGCCCGCTCCGACCTGGCCTCCGACCCCGGTCATGCGAATCTTGGCTGTCTTCTCTATCTGGGCCTGGTTCATGCGCGTACGTTCTCCAGGGTATAACCTTTTTCCACTATATCGGAAAATCCGTCAAGGGATTAACCCGTGGGCGGACGCCCGGAACGCGCAGACGGCGCTCAGCGGCGCGGGAGGACTTCGCTGAGCGAAAAGGACCGCGAGGTAGTGCTCCACTCCTCGCGGCCGTAATTCGTCAGCCTCAGGAACTCGCGGAACAGGGTTTTCACCGGCGAGACGCTCCCGGTGTCGTCATCGACAGCCAAGTTGATGCCGGTCAAAGCAATACGGGATATATCTAATGTGATACGATAATCTCGGTCGGCGGGCAGCCCGGCCAGCGCCGCTACCCTGACCACCACCGAGTCCGCCAGAAAGCCCTCCGCCTCCTCCCGCGACAGCAAAAGCCGCTCCTTCGCCGACTGGCCGGGCCCGGAGGTCTGCACCCTGAAAGCTTCTGTCAGGAGCCGGTAGGAGAGCCGGATCGTGCAGGAGTTCTTAGTCACCGGGACGGCCCCGAAGAGTTTGCGGGGCCGTTGGAGTTCGATCGCAATCTCGCAGGCGTAGTCGATGCCATCCTGCAGCGACCGGTATTCGGGGTGGCCGAAGAAGGGAGTCAGATTCAGCCAGACAGCGAGCGAGTCATCGGCGCGGACGATGTCGTACTCGACGCCGCCGGGGGGATCGGCCCCGCGGGCCGGGGCGGCGGCCGCCAGGATCAGCGCCAGGAGGGCCGCCGGCGACCGCCTCCGTGCCTGTGGCCGGAAAAACCGCATCTAAAATACAAAGTCCAGCCGCACGTTCACTACCGGGTCGTTGTCGAAGCTGCGGTCGAGCCGCCGCGCCAGGCTGACCCGGAAATCGGCCCCCACGGTGAGAGCCGCCCCGATTGACTGCTTGATGTCGACCGCTGAATCGAGCTTCGTCCCGTCGGCGATCTGGCCGATGTCCCAGAACACCGACGCGCCGATATCGGAGCGGGGGAATTCGAAACGGTACTCCGCGTTCCCCATCCAGAATCGCGTCCCGGCGTACTCCTTGAAGTCATAGCCGTGGAGCGTTCCGAGCCCGCCGAGATAGAACCGTTTGTGCATCGGCAGGAAACCGTCGGAATTGCCGTGCATAGCCCGCAGCAGCAACATCCCGTGGCTGTGCACTTTCTGGTAGCGGCGGAGCGTGAGCGTGTACCGGCGGTAGTCGAAATCGGAACTGAAATCGCGGTCCGACCATTCCAGTTCGGCCGTGGCATGCCAGCCCGAGAAAGCGAACGGCTCTTCCCGGTTGTGCGTGTCCCAGTCGAGCACGAACGCCAGGCAGCCGAGCGCGGTCGTGTCGATGAGGGCCGCGCCGGCGAGACGCTCGGCCTCGGACACCTGGCTGAAATTCTCGCGGAACAGCTTGCTGCCGCCGAAGAGCGACCAGAGGTGGCGGTAGGAGCGCCGCCAGGTTGTCTCCTCGTAGCGGTAGCGCGTCTCGAACCGCCACTGCGGCGCCGGCTTGACCGAAAGCCACGCCGTGGCCCCCTCGGCTTCCCAGTAGTCCCTGTAATCCTCCGTTGCCAACAGCGCGAACGCGGTATTCTCCTCGTCCCCGAGCAGCCGGTCATCCTCGGAGGCGAGGCGGCGATAGTAGGCCGCGCCCGCCGCGAGCGGCACCCTGCGCCAGAGGGGCTGCTCGATGCCGAGTTCGGTGCGCCAGCGTTCGGACTCCAACGCATACCCCGCCCGGAACCAGGCCGAGGGCAGCAGCGAGTCGGTGTCGTGAAACTTCAGACCGAGATACGGCGTGGCGCCGTCGACCCGGTTGTACACGAAGGCGCCGAGAAAGTCGAAATTCTCCTCCCGGTAGAAGCGGGGGCGCCGGCGTTCGAAATACTCGCCCCCCGAGTAAAGCTCCCCGTAGACCGATCCCTTGTCGGCCACCGTGATCGCGCCGCTGATGCCGGCGATATCGCCGCGGGCCGTGGCCCCCGGACCGACGTACACGTCGCCGAACAGCGAGATCACATCCTTGTTCACCTCGCCGAGAACCTCGATGTCCCCCGTGATCGACAGCACGAGCCCCCGGACAAACTGCTGGTTGCCGACCGTGATCGGCTCGCTGAACGTCATGAGGTTCCCGCGGCGCAGCCGCCCGAGACGCTCCGCATCGCCGGTGACCGTGAGAAAATCGATCGTCACCCGCGTTGGACTGTCGATGATCCGCGTTTCCGCAATGGCGTCGTACGGGCAGAGGCGATCGCGGAGGTGCAGACCGGCCCGGTCAAACCACGCCACTCGGTCAATGAGAATGACCGAGTCGGGATAGACGCGCACGGCCGCCCGGGGGACCGATGCCTCGGCCGGCAGGCTGTCGGCCGCCGCCGCCACCGAGATTTCATCCAGCGTGAAAGCGACGCGGAAAAGCGGCTCCGGAGCAGTCGCGCGCTGGTAGGTGGTGTACGACGGTTCCGGCCCGGGTTGGGCTGTGGCCGGCGGCGCCCACAGGGCGCACGCGGCTGCGGCGCCGGTGATTGTCCCGAAGAGCACGAATTTCTGCATGCGATCCTCCGTTTTTCCCCTGCCATAAAACAAATTCCGTGCCGCCCAGGCAAGCTTGTTGATCGTCAGGCACTTGCCAATTTTCCGGGATTGGCGGCCGTGGCCGTCCGACACAGGGGCGCCCACTTCCTGTGCGCGTCACTTCAACCCGAGATCCTTGATACGGCGAGACAGGTTGGCCCGGTCGACCTTCAGCTCCCGCGCCGCCGCGGCGATGTTCCCGCCCGCCTCCCGCAGGGCCTGCCGAATGAGTTCCCGCTCGTAGGCCGCCACCCGCTCAGCCAGCGACACGGACGCGCTTCCCGGCAGGCCGGTCAGCGGCGACAGCTCGGCAATGTCGGCCGGTTCCACCCGGCGCCCGGCGCACACGATCGTGAGCCGCTCGATCAGATTCCGCAGTTGCCGCACGTTGCCCGGGTAATCGAGCGTGGCCAACAGCGCCGCGCTCTCGGGGGACAGGCGGGTCTGTCCCGACGGATCGAGGGTGCGCAGAAACTCTCCGGCGAGCAGCGGGATATCCTCGCGCCGCTCCCGCAGCGGCGGGAGCGGGATGACGAAGACCGAGACGCGGTAGTAAAGGTCGGCCCGGAATTTCCCGTCGGCCACCAGGGCGGGGAGGTCCCGGTTGGTCGCGCCGGCCACGCGCACGTCGACCGTGCGCCGCTCCTCGGCACCGAGCCGTTCCACCTCGCCGCTCTCGAGCACGCGGAGGAGCTTGGCCTGGCACTCCAGCGGGAGGTCGCCTATTTCATCCAGGAAGATCGTTCCCCCGTCGGCCAACGCGAACTTGCCGGGGAAATCCCTCACCGCTCCCGTGAACGCACCCCGCGCATGCCCGAACAGCTCCGACTCAAAGAGCGTCGGCGGAATGCCCGGGCAGTTTACCTTGATGAACGGTTTGTCGCGGCGGGGCGACGCGAGGTAGAGGCGGGTGGCCGCGAGCTCCTTGCCCGTGCCGTTCTCGCCGGTGAAGAGGACGGTCACGTCGGTCGCCGCCGCCTGGTCGATCGTCCGCAGCACTTTCCGAATCGCCGCCGACTCGCCGATGATCGGCGATTGCCGGTCCAGCTCGTCTATCATGAGCGCCCGCTGCCGGTCGGCCGCGGACAGCAGCAGGGCGGCCCGCACCGCCGTGAGCAGCTTCTCCGGGGCGACCGGTTTCTCCAGGTAGTCGAGCGCCCCAAGCCGCACCGCCTCCAGCGCCGTCGCGATGTCCGACTGACCTGAAATCACGAGCGCCGGCAGCCGCCGCCCGAGCCGGTTGAGATCGGCCAACCACTCGACGCCCGAACGGCCGGGCAGGTTGAGGTCAAGCAGTACGAGGTCGTAGCGGGCGCTGTCCACCCGCCGCTGCGCCTCTTCAGCCGAGGACGCGGTGTCGGCCCGGTACCCCTCGCCCTGCAGCAGCGAGGCAAAAGCGGCCGTGATGTGCGGCTCATCATCGACCACGAGGATGCGCTCACGCATCATGCGGCTCCCCGGCGTGCGGCAGTACGATCGTGACGGTCGTGCCCCGGTTCTCGACCGACCGGACCTCGAGCCGCCCGCCGTGTTCGCTCACCGTCTTCTCCACGATCGCCAGTCCCAGCCCGGTGCCGTGCGGGCGCGTGGTGAAATAGGGCAGCCGCGCCTCACGCGCCACCTCCGCTGACATCCCCCGACCGGCGTCCTCGACCGCGATAACCGCGCCATCGGGCCCCGCCTCCAGGCGCAGACTGATCCGCCCGCCCGGCGGCGTGGCCTCGATCGCATTCTGGAGCAGATTGTGGATAGCCTCGCGGAAATAGGTCGGGTCGATCGCCGCCGCGACCGGCTCCTCCGGAAGCTCCAGCGTGAACGCGAACCCGGCCAGCTTCCCGCGGTAGAGGTCGGCGACCGACGTCAGGTGCGCCCTCAGATCGACGGTCTCCAGCCTGGGGGCCGGGAGCTTGGCCAGTCGCGAGAAGCGGTCGGCCAGTACGGTCAGGTGCTGCAACTCCTCGGCCACCGCGTCCAGCGGTCGCTGCACCAGTTCGAACGAGGGCGTGCCGCTGAGCGCTTTGCGGATCTGGTAGACGGAGACCGTGATCGGCTGGAGCGGGTTTATCAGTTCGTGGGCGAAGCGCCGCGCGACATGCTGCCAGGCGGCCACCCGCTCGGCCTGAACGAGCCGGGCCGTGGCGGAGGCCAATTGCTGCGACATCGCGTTGAACTGGCCGATCAGGGCGCGGATCTCGCCGACACCCTGCTCGGCCACCGTGATGCCGAACTGCCCCGCGGCGATCTGCCGGGCCGCCCGGTCGAGTTCCGCCACCGGCCGGGCGAGATGGCGCGCCAGGCGCGAGGAAAAGACGTAGGCGAGCCCCACGGTCGCGGCGGCGACCAGACCGAACAGCAGCGCGAGAAACACCGCGTAACGCGTGTGCAGGCCGGGCGCCGCCGACTCGTCCGCCCGCACCCCGCGGTAACTCTCCAGCAGGGCCGCGAACTCCGGAGAATGGGCGAGCCCGCCGACGAGCAGCGTGTCGCCCCGACGAATTGAGGCGTACCGGTACAACCGCTCCCCGACCGGCGCCGTCCCGTGGTCGCGTCCGCTCGCCACCGCCCTGGCCACCGGGGCGGCCACCTCGTGCACGACCTCTCGCCGCGTCCACACCGACTGCACCTTGCCGCCCGCAAAGAGCATGAAAAAGCCCTGGGATTCGAGAATCTCCCGGGCGTTGGGTTGCCCGAGAATCGCCGTAATCGTGCTGTCCAGGAGGGCCCCGTACTGCTCGTGGAGGCGCGCGACGACGGCATCGTCGGCCGGCCCGCGCTCCAGGCCCGGCTCGACCGCCAGGTAGTAGCCGACCGTGACGAGCACAACCGCGGGGACCAGCGCGAACAGCAGAAAGAGGCGAAACAGGCGTGAGCCGAAAGCCGAATGCACGACTCACCTCCTGCGCACACGGCGGTCGTAGTCGGCCAGAGCCTGCCGGTGGGATTCGAACGCTATCCGGTCCGGGAGATCGTCGAACGAAAAGAAGCGCGCCTCCGCGGCGTCGTCCGCCGGACGCAGCGCGCCGCCGATCCGCTCGGCCAGGTAGAGCAGGAGCACGGCGTTCACCCGCGGGTCGTCGGTCCCCGAGTAGACCTCGAAAAAGCCGGTGAGGCGGACGATCAGTCCCGTCTCTTCGGCCACTTCCCGGACGGCGGTCTGGGCGGGATGTTCGCCCCATTCCATGAACCCGGCGGGGAAGCACCACCAGTCCACCATGGGCGGATGCGCCCGCCGGACCAGGAGCACGCGGTCGTCCTCGACGACGATGCCCCCGGCAGCCGGGATGGGATTCTGGTAGAACACGAATCCGCACGCAGAGTCGGGGCAGGCCAGGCGGCTGACGCCGTCGATCGTGGCCGCCGCCAGGGGGCGGGCGCAGCGCGGGCAGAACCGGTACCCGCAGTGGCGGGCCTTGAGATCCCTCAGCCGCGCGTCGTCGAAGTCATGATACTTCTTGTCCATGCGATTCCCTGGAGGCTTCGGCCGCCCGGAGGTGATTCGATTTCATCGTGATGATCGTGGTGTCGTCGCGCGGCGGGAAGGTCGCGTCGAAAGCCCGCACGTCCTCGAGGATGGCCTCGAGGATTTCACCCGCCTCCCGGTGGCGGTGTTCGCGGACAAAGCGCCGTACGCGCTCCTCGCCGTACTCCCGGCCGTCGCCGTCCATCGCCTCCGACAGCCCGTCGGTGAACAGGAAGAGGACGTCGCCGGGACGGAACTGCACGTCGGCCGATTCGTACCGCATCTCGGGGAAAGCGCCGATGATCGGGCCTCCCTGGACGAGCAGTTCGACCGCGCCGTCGCTCCGCACCAGCACCGGGTAGTTGTGGCCGGCGTTGCAGTACTCGAGCCGCCCCGTCCGCCGGTTCAGCTCGCCGTAGAAGAGCGTCACGTATTTCTCCGAGGAGGTGGCGGCCACCACCTGGTCGTTCAGGTGCGTCATGATAGCCCCGATCGGGTTGCCGTTGTTGACCTCGCTGCGAATGATCGCCTGGATCTGCGCGATCATCAGCGCCGCCGGCATCCCCTTGCCCGAAGCGTCGGCGATCACCATCCCTATCCGCGCGTCGTCAATGGGGATGAAGTCGTAGAAGTCGCCCCCGACCGTCCGCGAGGGCGTCGAATGGACGGCGATCTCGCACAGCTCGAGCTTGGGGGGCGCCGCGGGCAGCAGGTCGAGCTGGATCTGCCGCGCCAGGCTCACTTCCTCCTCCAGGCGAAGCCGCTCGAGCGAATCGACATAGAGCCGGGCGTTGGTCAGCGCCGTGACCATCTGGTTCGACAACACCCCCAGCAGGTTCAGGTCCTCGGAGGAGTACCGGTACCCGGCGACCTTGTCGGTCAGGGCCAGGAACCCGAGCATGTGCTTGGCGTCCTTCATCGGCAGGACGAGCTTCACCTGCCGCTCGGTCAGGAGTTCAGCCAGCGGCGAGTTCACCAGGTAGTCGCCGAGCGTCTGGAGAAAGGCGGGGGAGTCCAGGAGGTTGATCCCGCGCAGGAGAAGGTCGTCGCGGCTGAGCACGATCCTCCGCGGCTGGTCCTGGCTTCGGGTCAGCGCGTACTCCCCGACCTCATCGTCGAACAGCACGAAGTAGACGCGCTCGACCAGGAGCGCCGTCTTGAGCGTGTCCTCAATGATCCCCCGGAGCTTGACCGGGTCGAACAGCGAAATCACTTGGCGCGAGAAGCGCTCGATGATGTTCCGGTGATCGGTGCGCGTGCGGATGAAGAGCGTGCGGATGAGGTTGTCGATCGCGTTGTTGATCGGCTGGAACAGCAGCAGGATGACGATGATGAAGGCGTAGCTCACCACCTGCGCCTGGGCGCCGAACAGCGGCGTGAAGAACGAGCGCGACTCCACCACCAGCAGAATGTACAGCCCGACGAGCAGGCCGGAGGTGATCGTGTACACGAACGACTGGCGGAACCGCAACTGCACATCGAGGAACTGGAAGCGGATGGTGGCGTAGGCCAAAAAGACCGCGCCCACCAGCGCCCCCGCGACCACCAGCACCGCCTGGACATCATCCGAAAACAAGCGGGGCAAAAGCAGGCCGCCCGCAAAGGCAATCACGTACGGCGCGAGGCCGATCCGCATCCCGCGGAACAACACCCGCGTCTGCGTCAGCAGACGGGGATTGGTGACCATCCGGCGGCCCGATTCCAGGAAGTAGACGGCCACCACGACGTAGAGGGCGTTGAGCGCCCCGAAGATCTGCTGGTCATAGGCGCGGATCGTGTTGATCGAAAGGAGCAAGAAAGACAGCACTTTGGCCAGCGGATTGAGGATGATGCTCACAAACCCCGAATCCCCTGGCTCGATCTGGAGGAAACGCAGGACCCCCGTGAACTGGTTGTACAGCAAAACGAGCGCGAGATGGAGCGCCGGCGGAGCGAAAATCAGGTACCGCAGACGGTTGTGCTTGAACTCCCGCAGACGGTCCTCCGGGAAAATCCAGGCGAAGAGCAAAAGCAGGGGGAAGAAGAACTCCCAGAGGTGCTGGAGGTGGTAGAGGGTCGATTCCTCGAAGCCCAGGGCGGTGTCGGGGGAAAGCCGCACGATCGCGCCGAGGGCTAAAAAGAGCGGCCCCAGGCCGGCGAAAAACAGCATCGTGGCCGTGACCCGGTTGAGCCGATTGGCGAAGTTGTCCCGGACGATGGTCACCGCCAGGAAGACGAGAAAGCCCCCCGTCAGCAAGAACAGGACTATCTGTACCAACTCGAAGTTCATAGGTCAGACTCGCGCCAGACCGCGTCGCGTCACCTGATCGTCTTGGTGATTGTCACCGACGTGCCGCCCGCGCTCACGTCGATATCCACGCTATCCATCAGCGACCGGACGATGAAAATACCCCGCCCGACCTCTTTGAGGAGGTTTTCCTCCGCCAGGGGATCGCTGACCTGGTCGGGGTCAAACCCCTGCCCCTGGTCCGACACCCGTATCTGCGCCGCGCTGTCGGACCGCGTCACCTCGATCGAGATCTGCTGCTCGGGGTTGACGCGGCCCCCGTGCACAATGGCGTTGTTGACCAGCTCCGAGACCGAGATGGCGATATCGGCGATCACCGATTCGTCCGTTCCCCAGCCGCGCAGGATTCCCTCCACGAACTCGTCGACAGTCGGCAGGTAGTCGTGGCTGGAGGGGACGACGATGGTGTTTCCCTTGATGACGGGTCGTTTCATACTTGTGCTGTCTCCAAAAAAACAGGCAGAGCCGGGCAGGTCTGCCTGTCATGATGATTTCCGCGCCTGGGCTGTCCGCTGCGTCTCCGGCTATCGGAACGACCGCACCGCGTCGTCGACCGAGTCGTACGCATCAAACACCGTCACCAGTTTCGTGATGGTGAGGAGCGACTGTATCTTGTCCGTCACATTGGCCAGTTTCAGTTCCCCCTGGTGATTGCGCAGGGTCGTGTAGCTGGATATCAGGATCCCCAACCCCGTCGAATTCATCCAGTCCACTTTGCCCAGGTCGATGACGACCTGTCGTCTTCCCCGTTCGATGATGTCGTGCAGTTTGTCGTGCAGCAGGCTGGCATCGGGCCCGCCCATGATTTTGCCCTTTGGCTCCAGCACGACCACGCCATCCTGCTCCCGGTCGGTCATCTTCATGCTGATCTCGCCTCCGATACGATTATAGGTACGTACGAACCTGTCCTGATATGGTTTCCTGACCCCGGTGTGCGGGACGGCCGTAGCGTCCCCGGGGGGTCGAGCGCGACTCCCGCGGGGGAGCGGAAGGGTCGAAAACCGCTAACTGGTTAATGAGCCGAAATTTCCGAGGGGTGTCAAGGGGTTTTGTCGTTCTCCGCGCCCCGGTCGCGCCCGCGGGCGCCAAAGTGCGCGGGAACGCCAAGTCCTGCTTGACTTTCGTCCAAAATGGGTTAGCTTGTCCATAGTAGACGCAGGCCGCCGGCGCATCCGGCTGAGGCGCCGGCTCACCTTTGAAGGAACAACTTCCCGGCGCCGAAGGCACTTCTCCGGCCCGGTTCAGTCCGAACGTAACAACCATACTATCCCACCATTCGGAGTGACATTATGCGCCCCCTAACCGCCCTGTTCCTGCCAACCGTGCTGCTGCTGGCCTCGGCCGTCGCGGCCGCCGTCCCTTCGACTATGACCTTCCAGGGCCGCCTGACCGATGACCTCGGCCAGCCCCTGGACACCACCGTCGCACTCACCTTCCGGCTCTATGTCGCGAGCTCCGGCGGCTCCCCCGTATGGGTGGAGACGCACGACGACGTAGTCATTTCGTACGGCGTCTTCGAGGTGCAACTCGGAGAGACCTCCCCGCTAACCCGCTCGCACTTCGACGGTTCGCCCCGCTGGTTGTCGATTGCCGTGGACGGGGGAGCGGAATCGGCTGTCCGTTTGCCGGTGAACAGCTCGGCCTATACGATCCGAGCCAACTACGCCGACACCTCGGGCCGGGCGAAATACGCCGACACCGCCGCTTTCGCAGTAGGCGTCGGGAACTCCGGCTGGGCGGACGACGGAGCAAACGTGCGACTGGTGACCGCCAGCGACTGGCTCGGCATCGGCACGGCCAGTCCGGAAGACAAGGTGCATATCGAGAGCAGCCTGAGCGGGGGAACGGCCTTCCTGAAACTTGAGACCTCGCATGCCTCTAACTGGGGGGAGACGGGCCTGCGCATCGAAACGCCGCAGAACCGCTGGCACCTTCGCATGGACGACGCCACGAACAACAACATTCCCGACGGCGCCCTCGGGCTGCGGAGCCAGGACGTCGGCACCGAAATCATGACCTGGACGAGCGACGGCAAGGTGGGGATTCTGAACACGCTGCCGGAGTATCCCCTGGATGTGCGCTCGACCGCGGTCGCGATTTACGGTCGCACGACCGGGGGCCTCGGGACGGCCGGCGTGTACGGACGGGCGGAGAACGACGGATTCGGGGTGATGGGGACGTCGACGAGCGGCCGGGGCGTCTACGGGGCGAGCGCGAGCGGTTTCGGCGGTTATTTCCTGGGCCCGACCACCTACGTCTCCGGCAACCTCGGCGTCGGGACCGAGACGCCCACCCACAAGTTGACCCTCAACGGCACCCTCGCTTATCAGAGCGCCGGGACGACCAAGTATCACGTCGCCTACTACGGCGGCGGCCTCGATTTCTGTGAAACGGGCGTCGGGGATTACCGCCTCATGATCGAGGACGGGGGAGAGGTGGGGATCGGAACCGCCAACCCGACCGCCAAACTGCACGTCATGGGGAACGTCAAGGTGCGGGACACCCTCACCGCGGGCGCCATCTTCTCCAGCAGCATTGTCGATGAGTTCGGCTTGGCGTCGGCCAAAAACGCCCTTTACGAATCGACGGCCTGCACCGGCTCGTGGAAATCATGTCTGTCCCGGACCATTCGCGTGCCCGCGCCCGGCTGGGTCCTGGCTGTCGCGACGGCCAGAGTGAAGCTGGATCATCCGGGCTCAGGTTCCACTGATGTCAGCGTCGCTCTGTCGGATGATTCGACAACGGCCGACGACTGGTGGTATGCCAACTGGGCGCTCCCCGGCGCGGCCGTGGCCGGGAACTACTACTCGACTCTCAACCCCATGCGGCTATTCCGAACCGATACCGCCGGTGTGTATACCTTCTACGTGAACGCAAGGAGGTTGGACGGGGAAGCTTCTGTTCTGGGCGCCCAAATGCACTGCTTCTTCATCGCCACCAGCTACAGCTTCGATGAGGCTGTTGCGGGCGGCGAGGGGAGCGGCGCGCAGCCGGCTGCTCCCGTATTGACCGAGCTCGGGGACGTTCCGGCGCCGGCCGAAAACCCCGGGGCTGCGGACGTCGCATCAATCCTCGCCGAGCTCTCCGCCCTCCGGCAGGAAGTGGAGTCGCTCAGGAACAAGGTCGAGGCGAACCGATAGAACGGGTTCACTCCGATATTGCCCCAAAACGAGAGGCGTCGGCCGTTTCCGGCCGACGCCTCCGGCTTTTCCTTAGGGCCGGGTTCAGCCGGCTTTTTTGGCGGCTTGCGCGATCGGCCGGTAATCCAGCGCTTTGGTCGGGCAGAACCGGGCGCAGGCCGGGTCCCCGCCGCACAGGTCGCACTTGACCACCCGGTCGTGGGTGTGATCGAGGATCGCGCACCCGAACGGGCAGGCCGCCACGCAGGCCATGCACTTGACGCACGTCTCCTGATTCAGCTCGATCGCCCCGGTCTGTTCGTTGCGCCGGAGCGCGCCCACGAGGCAGGACTTGACGCACGCGGGGTCGTCGCACTGGAGGCACGTGACCGTCACCCAGAGCTTCTCGTGCCCGCCGTCGAGCATGAATATCCGCGACCGCCCCGGCTTGCCGTCCGCCGAATGGGTGAACGAGCAGGCCAGCTCGCAGGTTCGGCAGCCGATGCAGAGATTCGGCCGCACCACCAACCGGGAATTCATCGCGCCGCCTCCTCCCGGTTCCACTGGGCGATCCGCCCCATGGTGCCGGCCAGCTCCGCGCGGTGGCAGGCGTCGCACACGTCGAAGTACTCCCGGGGGATCTCCCGCCGCGCGGCGAGGTTGTCGGCGAATTCGCGGGTGATGGTCGGCGCGCCGCAGCGCGTGCACGTGACCATCTGGAACTGCTTGCCCCAGATTTCCCGCCCGGCGCCGAATTCCTTGTACGTGATAAACCCGGTCGGGCAGATCTGGGCGCAGGCCAGGCAGCCGACGCAATCCGGCGGCGGCTGGTCAAGCGGCGGCGCCACGCGCTTGCCGTGCCCGCGCCCCACCGTCGATATGGCCCGGAAACCCATCGCGTCGCACACCCGCGTGCACAGCGCGCACAAAATGCAGTCGTCCCCGTCCGGCGCCTCCTCGTAGCTCGTCTTCAGAACCCCGTACTCGGCCGCCATCTGCTGGATGAGCGGCGTGCGGGGGTGCCGCGCGAGCTGGAGATCGAGCAGCGTCCGGCGCAGTTCGATCACCGTGTCGGAGTGGGTGCGCACGATCAGCCCGGCCTCGACCGGATAGAGGCAGGAGGTCACGTAGTTCTTCCAGCCCTTCCACTCGTCCCTGGTGATCTCCACGGTGCAGAGCCGGCAGGCGCCGAACGCCTCCACCGCCTCGTGGTTGCAGGTCGCCGGGATGTCGATCTTCTCCCGGCGCAGCACCGCCAGCAGCATCTCGCCCTTCTCCGCCCGCACTGCCCGTCCGTTGACTTGTATCGTAACCGTTGCCATGAGCTATGCCACCTCCACGGCATCCCGCCGGCACACCGCCATACAGGCGCCGCACTTGGTACAGATATCCTGGTTGATCACGTGCACCTTCCCCTTCCGCCCGGTGATCGCGTTCACCGCGCAGGCATGGATGCACGCCATGCAGCCGTCGCACTTCTCCGCCACAATGTCATAGCGGATGAGGGCCGTGCAGACGCCCGCCGGGCACTTGTGGTCCCGGATGTGCGCGAGGTACTCCTCGCGGAAGTACCGGATCGTGCTCACGAAGGGATTGGGACCCGACTTGCCGAGCCCGCAGAGCGAGCCGATGATGATGTTTTCCGAGAGTTTCTCCATCAGGGCGAGGTCGGCCTCGGTCCCGCGGCCGTCGCTGATCCGGTTGGCCAGCTCGTGCAGTTGGAAGAGCCCCTCACGGCAGGGCGTGCACTTGCCGCATGATTCCTCGACGAGGAAGTGGAGGAAGTACTTGGCCACGTCCACCACGCAGGTCCGCTCGTCCATGACGATCATCCCCCCCGATCCCATCATCGAGTAGGCGTCGGTCAACGTGTCGAAATCGACCGGCAGGTCGAGCTTGTCGGCCGGGAGGCAGCCGCCCGAGGGGCCGCCCGTCTGCACCGCCTTGAACGGCCGGTCGTGGAGAATCCCGCCGCCGATACCGTAGATGATCTCGCGCAGCGTCGTCCCCATCGGCACTTCGATCAGGCCGGTGTTGCGCACCTTGCCGACCAGCGAGAACGCTTTCGTCCCGGTGCTCTTTGGCGTGCCGATCGCGGCCAGCCAGGCGCCGCCCTTGGCGATGATCACCGGGATGTTGGCGTAGGACTCGACGTTGTTGAGCACTGTCGGTTTGTCGTACAGCCCCTTGAGCACCGACCGGACGTACTTGGCCCGCGGCTCACCGACCTCGCCGGCCACCGATTTCATCAGGGCCGATGATTCGCCGCAGACGAAAGCCCCCGCCCCGCGGCTGATTTTAATGTCGAACGAGAACTCCGTGCCGAGGATGCCCTCGCCGAGGAGCCCGTACGCGCGTGCCTGGGTGATCGCCCGCTGCAGGTTCTGCACGGCCAGCGGGTACTCCTCCCGCACGTAAATGTAGCCGTCTTTCGATTTCACCGCGAAGGCGCAGATAATCATCCCCTCGAGCACGCTGTGCGGATCCCCCTCCATGATCGAGCGGTCCATGAACGCCCCGGGGTCGCCCTCGTCGCCGTTGCACACGACGTAGTGCGGCCAGTCGTCCGCCGTGGCGCACGACTCCCACTTGCGGCCGGTGTGGAAACCGGCGCCGCCCCGGCCGCGCAGCCCCGAGGCCTTCACCTCGGTGATCACCTGGTCGGGCGTCATCGTCGTCAGCACCTTCGCCAGCGCCTGGTACCCGCCCACCCGGATGTACTCGTCGATCGAGTACTGGTCGATCTTCCCGAGATTTCGCAGCGCGATGCGCGTCTGCTTGCGGTAAAAATCGATCTCGTGGTAGGTCGTCTTGGGCTCGCCGGTGGCCTGGTCCCGGTAGAGCAGCCGCTCGACCGTTTGGTTGCCGCGGATCGACTGCTCGATAATCTCCGGCACGTCGGCGGGCGTCACCCGCGTGTAGAACGTCCCTTGCGGCTCGATCACGACGAGCGGCCCCTTCTCACAGAATCCGTGGCAGCCGGTCTCCTTGAGCGCCTCGACCCGGAAGTCCCTGATCCGTTTCTTCTCCAATTCCGAGCGGAACGCCTGCACGAGCTTGGTGGCTCCATTAGCCAGACAGCCCGGCCCGCAGCAGATCATGACCTTCTTGCCAAGTTTCTTATCCTGCGCCGCCAGGTCGGTCTGCAGCCTGCTCAGTTGCGCGGGGGAGGTGATTTTCACTCGGCCGCCTCCTTCCTGTCCTTCTTCGCTCCGATCGTGAACCGGCGGGCGTCGCTCACCTTGCAGTCTCCGTGGTACTCGTCGTTGATGATGACCACCGGCGCCATGGCGCACGCGCCCACGCAGTTGACCACCTCGATTGTGAACTTCATGTCCCGCGTGGTCTGGCCGGCCTTGATGCCCAGCCGCGTCTCCAACTGCTCCAGAAGCTGCTTGGCGCCCCGGATATGGCAGGTGGTCCCCATGCAGACCCGGATGATCTTGTCGCCGCGCGGCGTGAGGCAGAAGGCGTTGTAGAAGGTCGATACCGAAAAGACTTTCGACAGCGGCACGTGGAGCGCCTGCGCCGCCGCCGTCAGCGCCTCGCACGGCAGGAAATTGTACTCCTTCTGGATATCCTGGAGCACGGCGATGAGCGACCCCGGTTCGGCCGGATACCTCCCGATGATGTCCGGCAGTCTTGAGAAATCGTGCTTCATACGGTGTCCTCCTGGCCGACCCGGGCCGCGGCCAGCCGGCGGCCCTCCTCGAGAAGCCTCAGGTTGGCCTCGAGCACGCTCGCCTTGAACGCCATCTTCTCGCGCACGGTCGCGCGCACCGTGTCGAACGACACGATTCCGGTCGCGCCGATGAGGGCGCCGAGCACCGCGATGTTGGCCGATTTGGGGGAGCCGGCCGCGATCGCCATCTCGTTGGCGGGAACCAGCAGCTGGCGGATGTCTGTGCGGCTGCTGGTCACGTCGATGAGCGAGCTGTTGACGAGCACGAGGCCCCCCGGCCGTACCCGCGGCTCGAATTTGTCGAACGAGGGCCGGTTGAAAGCGCACACCGACCAGGGCGTCGTCACGATCGGAGACCCGATCCGCGCATCCGACACCACCACCGTGCAGTAGGCGGTCCCGCCCCGCATCTCCGGTCCGTAGGAGGGGATCCAGGCCACGTGTTTCCCCTCCTTGATCCCCGCGTAGGCCAGCAGTTGCCCGGCCGTCATGATCCCCTGGCCGCCGAACCCGGCGAACATCACTTCGTACTGCGCCATCACCGCACCTCCGCCGTGGTCTCGGGCGTGCGGAAGCGCCGGAGCGGATAGTACGGCACCATGTTGTCCTGCAGCCACCGCTCCGCTTCCTCCGGCGTTTTGCCCCAGTTGGTCGGGCAGGTCGAGAGGACCTCGACCAGCGAGAAGCACTCGCCCTTCACCTGGTATTCGAAAGCCCGCCGGATCGCCTTCTTGGCGGTGAGGATGTGCCGCGGCGTGTGCACCGCCACCCGTTCGAGATACAGAGGCGTCGCCAGCGTCGCCAGGAGTTCCGACACCCGGATCGGCCAGCCGGTGAGCGCAACGTCGCGGCCGTTGGGCGAGGTCGTCGACTTCTGCCCCGGCAGCGTGGTCGGCGCCATCTGTCCCCCGGTCATGCCGTAAATGGCGTTGTTGACGAAAATCGTGGTGATTTTCTCCCCCCGGTTGGCGGCATGAACGATCTCCGCCATTCCGATCGAGGCGAGGTCGCCGTCCCCCTGGTAGGTGAACACGATCAGGTCGGGGCGCAGCCGCTTGAACCCGGTGGCCAGCGCCGGCGCGCGGCCGTGCGCGGCCTCGAGAAAGTCACAGTTGAAATAGTTGTAGGCCAGCACCGAGCACCCTACTGGCGCCACCCCCACCGTCCGCTCCCGCACCCCCAGCTCATCGATCGATTCCGCCACCAGGCGGTGGATGATGCCGTGGGTGCAGCCGGGACAGTAGTGGGTGACTGTTTCCTGGAGGGCTGTCGGCCGCCGAAAGATGGTTGTCGTCGCGTGTCCCATGCCGTCCTCACCTCTTCTTCCCGGCCGCCTTCTTCTGGGCGTCCGTCTTCCTGGCGGCGGTTTTCCTGGCGGCCCGGCCCGCGGCTTTCGCCGCCGGGGCGCCCGTCCGCCCAAGCATCGCGAGAATCTTGTCCCGCACCTCTTCCGGCGTCGGGACGATCCCGCCCGTCCGGCCGTAGAACGCGACCGGTTTCTTCCCCTGCATCGCCAGCTCGACGTCCTCGAGCATCTGCGCAGTCGACATCTCGACCGTCAGCACGGCCTCGATATTCTTCTTCTCGATCTCGGCGCGGATCTGGTCGGCGGGGAAGGGGAAGAGGGTGATGGGGCGGAGCAGCCCGACCGACACGCCCTCCGCCTCGAGTTCGTCGATTACGGTCTGGCAGATGCGCGCCATCGTCCCGTAGGACACGATCAGAATGCGGTTCTTCCCGGTCACCTTGTAGCACTCGCACCGGACTTCTTCGCGGCGCATGCGCGCGTACTTTTCGGCCAGGTCCCAGGAGTTTTTCTCGAGCTTCTCCGGGTCGAGGAAGAGCGATTTGATGATCCGCGGCCGGCGGCCGCGGGCGCCGGTGGCCGCCCATTCGTCGTTCGGCGGCAGGGGATCCTCCCGGTATTCCTCCGGAAATTCGACCGGCTCCATCATCTGGCCGATCATGCCGTCGCCGATCAACATCACCGGGTTGCGGTACTTGTCGGCGAGGTGGAAGGCGAGCATCATGAGGTCGACGGCTTCCTGGACGCTCGAGGGGGCCAGCACGAGCACGCGGTAGTCGCCGTGGCCGCCCCCCTTGACCGCCTGGAAATAGTCCGATTGGGCGGGGAGAATTCCGCCCAGGCCGGGGCCGCCGCGCATGATGTTCACGATCACCGCCGGCAGGTGGGCCCCCGCCATGTACGAGATCGCTTCCTGCATGAGCGAAATGCCCGGGCTCGACGAGGTCGTGAAGACCCGCTTGCCGGTCGAGGCCGCGCCGAAAAGCATGTTGCCGACCGCCACCTCGCTCTCCCCCTGGAGAAAGACCCGGCCGACTTCCGGCATTCGCTTGGCCATGTACTCGGCGACCTCCGACTGCGGCGTGATCGGGTAGCAGAAGTAACCTTCGGCGCCCGCCCGGATCGCCGCCTCGGCGAGCGCTTCGTTTCCCTTCATCAGTATCTTCGCCATGATGGTGTCCGCTCCGATCCTCAGTAGTCCACGAGGACGAACGTCGTTCCGTGGGCATGTACTTCGATGGCCGCATCGGGGCAGGTGAGAGCGCACAGCCGGCACCCGATGCAGCGGGACGGATCGTGCAGCCGCGCGTAGAAGTATCCCCGCACCGTGATGTCGTCCGACATCGAGAGGATCTTCTGCGGGCACGCTTTCGTGCACAACTCGCATCCCTTGCAGTGATTCTTATCTATGCGTACGCCTGGCATGAGACCGGTCCTCGCCCGGTGTCAGCCGCCCGGCCTGCGGCTCGGCCGTTCCCACGGCTTGAGCAGCAGACGGTCCAGCATGAGCACCGGCACATCTATCTCTTCAGGATTTATTTGCCTGACCTGGTCCTCGAGCGCCGCCACGAACGCAATCGGCAGACCGGTGTCGGCCGCCAGCGCCCGGGCCAGCCGGAGACCCTCGCGGATCGTCTCGACCGTCGTGTGCTCGAGCATGTGCGTGTTGGAAATGATCCCGGTGAACGCCAGCCGCGAGGTGGCCTCGATCTTGGCCATCAGCGCCCGGCAGCCCGCCACGGTCGCCGTAAAGGGCCGGTGGGCGTTCAGCACCAGCAACAGCTCGTAGTCATCAGCCGGGACCGCGTCCGCAAGCGACCCGAGCACCCGCGCCCCCACGTCGTCGCCGCCGACATCAAGAATCAGCGTCCCGCCAAACTGCTCCATCGCCCCGCGCACCTCCGGCAGGATGATCGGCAGGTCGGCGTGGGCCAGGCCGCCCGTCGGGTGGATCGATTGGATGCCAAGTTCGGACAACTGCCGGGTCGCTTCCCGCGACCGGAAATACGGATTGACAATGTCGAGGTCGGCGATCGCCACCGGTTTTCCCCCGGTCAGCGCCAACTGCCGGGCGAGGTTGACCGCCACCTCCGATTTCCCGCTGCCGTAACCGCCGACTATGGTGAGGACCCGTTTGGCGAACGAGGGGGAGGGGTATGTGGGGGTCGGTCTGGCCATCAACACCGGTGCATCCCTTCGAGGCAATTGCCTGGGCCGGCCGACGGTGGGGCGGGTGGGCCCAATCCCCACAAAATCGACCTTACAAAGCCACCTGTTGCTCTCTTGCGAAAAATATCGCCAATGGCGCCGGGCAAGTCAAGCCGATTTGTGAAAATAATAACTTGATTATCGGTTTGACAGTTGCCGCCGCTCTCAATATATTGCGAGGCCGTAAACAGTTAGGTGCACCGCCGACCAGCGGCATCAACCGGAAGGCACTCAAAAGCGATGCTTCGCGCCCCATTTCCGTGCATTTTTCTGGCGGTCGCTCTCGGGCTCGTCCTGGCCGCCTGCCAGTCCGACAAAAAGGAGACCTCACCGTCCGCCGCCGACGATCCCTACGCCGGCTGGAAGACCTACACCAACGGCACCCTCCGCGTCCATTACCCGGAGGGGCATCCGATGGCGGCCCATGTCGAGGAAATGGCGCACGTGTTTCCCGCCCTGATGCGCCGCGACGCTCAGTTTTTCCAGGTCCCCGTCCCCACCGATACCATCGAGGTCTACTTCTACACCGGGGTCGGGCATGGGCATAAGATCACGGGGACGTATTATCCGTACGCCGACACCAGTGTAATTCACTTTTGGCTGCCGAGCAATTACGGCCCGATCATGGCTCAGCTAATGCTCAAGCGGTGGTATCCCGGAGAGCCGAAGTTCCGTTTTCTGAAGCACGGGGTGAGGGCGCTTTTGGAGTTTGCCGGTGTCAACTACCACCAGCGGACGCAGGAGTTGATCGATTCGGGGAAGTTTGTGTCCCTGGCTGAGTTAGCCGCGGACACTGCGTCTGACGATTACCCTGATACCGAGTCCGAACAGATCCGGCGCGCTCTCGGCGCCTCCTTTGTTGACTTTCTCGTGGTCCACGAGGGCATTCGGGCTTTCGGCATGATGTATTCTTCACCGCTGCCGTTCGATTCGACCGTCCAGCGCATGTTCTCGGTTTCGGCCGACAGTCTGCAGCAGCTCTGGCTGAATTTTGTTCCTCTCGGCGCTCATCCTGAGGAACTCGGGAGACTGCCGCGCGAGGCTCCGCCGGCCGTCCCATGATGGGCGCTGTCGGCGCCAGCTCTTCGCATTCTCGACACTTAATATAAACAAAGGTGTGAACGATGCCTGAGGAAACCTGGTCTACCGCCATCACTGATATCGCTCCCGGCCGCATCCGCGTCCGCGGTTACGCCATCACCGATATCATGGAGAAGCTCTCCTACGCCGAGGCCGTCTTCCTCATTCTGAAGGGCCAGTTGCCCTCCCCGGCGGAGGCGGAGCTGATGAACGCCGTCCTGGTGTCATCGATCGACCATGGCGCCTCACCGCCCTCAGTCCTCGGCGCCCGGACCGTCCTTTCCGGCGGCAACTCCCTCAACGCGGCCGTGGCCGGGGGGGTTCTGGTGATCGGGGACACGCACGGCGGCGCTATTGAGCAGTCCGCCAAGCTCCTGCAGGAGTGGGCGGCCAAGAGCGGCGATGTCGAGACACTCGCCGGCGAGCTCGCCAACTGGCTGAAAGTGAACAAAATGCGCATGCCCGGGTTCGGCCATCGCCTCCATAATATCGACCCCCGCACGGGCAAACTCTTCGCCCTCGCCGATCGCCACGGCTACCGCGGACGCCACATCGACCTCTGCAGAGCGATCGAGAAAGCGCTGGCCGAAAAACTCGGCAAAGAACTGCCGATCAACGTCGACGGCGCCATCGCCGCCGTCATCTCCGACATGGGCTTCGACTGGCGGCTGGGGAAAGGGTTCTTCATCATCTCCCGCGTCCCCGGCCTGGTGGCTCATGTGTACGAGGAGATGACGCGCGAGAAGCCGATGCGCCGTCTCGGCCCGCCGCCGTTCAAGTACGATGGTCCGCCGGATCGGGACATCCCGTAGTCTCTCCGGATACGCCGCCTTTCCCTGTGCGCCGGCCGAGCCTGTGGGATCGGCCGGCGCCCGAGCGCATCGAGAACCGCCCCGCGACCCGTGTTAAATCGTTGCCTTTCAGCGCGCCCCATCATTTACTTGGATTCTGTGAATGTGACCGCTGATACCGATGAATTCCGTCGGCGGCTGGCCTGCTTTGTCCCGGACGGGCACACCCGCGAGCGGCTACTGGCGCTCTGGGCCGCGGCCATTGCGCTGGCCGATGAACCGGCGATGAGTTCGGCGTTTCACCTCGCCGCCGGACGCGGGCTGGATCGCGCGTCCCTGTACGAGATCGTCCTCCAGTCGTATTTGTTTCTTGGGTTTCCCCGCATGCTGATCGCCGCCGAGCATCTCCACCGGCAGTATAAAGAGGAGAGGCCCCCCGCGTCTGTGGAGGCGGACTTTGCCGCCGAGGCCTGGTTTGACCGGGGCACGGCGCTCTGCCGCCTCGTCTATGCCGAGAACTATAACCGGCTTCGGGAGCGGGTGGAAGCGATGGCGCCGGAAATATTCCGGTGGATGGTGTTGGAGGGCTACGGGAAAGTGCTCTCCCGCCCCGGGCTGACGATCATCGAGCGGGAACTGGCGATTATCGCCTGCCTGGCGATCGAGAATCGGCCGGCCCAGCTGCACAGCCACGTGCGGGGAGCGCTCAATGTGGGTACGGCACCCGGCCTCGTTCGGGCTGTGGTGGAGGATATCGGCCCGGCGGCCGGCGAGGGCTACCAGACGGCGCGCAGCATCTGTCGGCGCCTGCGGATTGAACTATGATGCGGCGGCTCAGAAAAATCATCCTCGTGCTCCTGGCTGTCGCCATGGCCGTCCTCGTCGGCGGCGCTGTCTACCTGGTTTACCTCGGCGGCATCGAGCGGCTGGCCAACGACCGCCTCCGCCGCATGTTCGCCCAGCAGAACAACCTCGACATCCGGATCGGAAAAATCGGCGGCGACATGTTCAGCCGCCTCTCGCTGCACGACGTGGAGATCTACTATGTCGACAGCACGCACCGCTACCGGCTGGCCCGCTTCCCGGAACTCCGCACCGCCTACTCCTTCCGCAACCTCTGGAACCGGCGCTACATCCTGAATTTCCTGTACATCGACTCCCTCGACGTCACGCTCGTGCAGGACAGCGTCGCCGGCTGGCTCCTGCCCCCGCTGACCCGCCCGGCGGGAGCGGCCAAAGGCCCCTCCGATCTGCCGTCGTTCCTGGTTTCGCAGGTCACGGTCGACCACGGCCGCCTCACTGTGGTCCGCGGCGGCGACACCACGACCGTCCGGGATGTCGCCTTCGCCGCCGCCGTAGAGGGCGACCAGGGGCTGTACACGGCGGATCTCGCCCGCCTCGCTTTTTCTTCCGACCTGCCCGGTGTGAAGCTCGACGCGGGCCAGGGGAAAGTCACCTACGCCGACCGCCGCCTGCTCTTCACCGGCGTCTCCGTGCTCTCCGGCTCGACGCGGCTGAGTCTCGAGGGGAACGTGCGTTTCGAAGACGAGCCGGCCGGGGAGGTGCGTCTGAGCGGCGATGACGTGGATGTCGCCGACCTCGCCCGCTACCTGAACGTCTCGCTGCCCGGCACGGTCGATCTCGCCGGCGAGGTCTCATTTGTCGGCAGGGCGGCCGAGGGTTCGCTGAACCTCGCCGGCAGCCTGAGCATCTTCGACATGCAGAACCTCGTGATCGACTTTCACTACCGCGACAACCTTCTCACTCTCGACAGCCTCTACGGCAGCCTCCTCGGCGGCTGCTCGCTCGACGGCAGCGGGGATATCGACTTCGCCGCCCGGCCCAACACCTACCGGCTGGAGGCCGACATCCGCAACTTCAACCTCGACCGCCTCGTCCCGGGAACCTTCGAATCCGACCTGACCGGACGCATCGCCCTGGAGGGGGAGTCGTTCTCCAGCCGCAGCCTCCGCCTGACCACCGTCGTCGGCCTGTACGAATCCCGCTTCGGCGATTTCCCGATCCAGCAGGCCTACGGCACGATGGTCATCACCGCCGATTCGCTGGTCTTCGTCGATCCCTTCCGCGTCGACTACTTTGAGAACGTTATCTGGGCCGGCGGCGTCATTGACTACGATGACGACATCAACCTGTCGGTCCAGATCGATCTCAACAACCTCGACCGCTATCGGAACACCCGGCTGTTCATCGAGGAGCCGGGCGGGCGCGGTTACGCCGAGGCCACTCTGACCGGCCGCACCGTCGACCCCGATCTCCGGGGGTGGTTCGCCTCCGATTCGTGCTGGATCTACGGTCTGTTCGCCGACACCCTGTACGCCGAGGTGGATCTCGACCGGTTCCTGGCCGGCCGCCGGGGCACGGTCGAGGTCTGGTTCGACCGCGGCTCCACCTGGGGCCTGCCGTACGACACCGGCTACGCCTGGCTGCGCATTGATTCCAACCTCGTGTACATCGACACCGCGCTCGTGCGCAATCCCTACGTGACGGTGGCGGGGGCGGCGGCCCTCGACTACCTCGCCCAGCCCCAGCAGCTCCGCATCGGCGCGCTCCACGTCAATCTGCTCGACCGCAGCTTCTCCAACCCCGAGGAAATGCTCATCGAGGTCGACACCGCCGGTTTCATGTTCCGGCGGGCCGAGATCGGCAACGCCGACGCCCGCCTGTCGCTGGCCGGCCGCATCAACTACGACGAGTCGATGGACCTCCGCCTCACCCTCGAGCGCCTCCCCATCGCGCCCTGGCTCAGCCTCGCGGACTCGACCATTCCGATGGACGGGTACCTGTCGACGACGGCCGCGGTGGCGGGCGATTTCCGGTCCCCGGTCATCCGGCTTGAGGGCGCCGTGGATTCGCTGACCTACGCGGGGCTCGAACTGGGCGACGCGGTGGCCGCCCTGAGTTACGCCGACGCCCGCCTGGACGTCGATTCCGCCTGCATCTATTCGGATTCCGGGGCGTACCGGGCCCGGGGCGTGCTCTATGCCGACCTCGCTTTCACCGCCGATTCGCTCGAGCGCTTTCCCCGGCGGCCCATGGCCATCCGCATCGACGCCCGCGACCGCGACTTCGACCTCGTCAGCCTCCTCCTGCCCTCGGTCGAGGACCTGCAGGGGGACTTCTTCGCCGACTTCGAGCTCTCCGGGCATCCGCGCGATCCCCACGTCCAGGGGGAAGCGTACATCAAGAACGCCCGCCTGAAGTATTTCGACCTCGAGAACTGGATCTTCGCCGACTCGGCAGGCGTGTCCATGCACGACGACAGCATCCTCATCCACCGCATCGAGGCCTATGCGACCGACCGCAACGATCCCTCCGGCGTCGGCCGCCGCCACTATGCCTACATCGACGGCTCCCTCCAGTTGCTGGCGCTCGACAGCCTCGCCTACGACGTCGAGGTGCGCCTGGACAACGAATTTCCCTTCACCTATGAGCTTGAGGACATTCGGGGGAAGGTCGAGGGGCGGCTGTTCGTCGAGGGCCCCACTCCGCCGACGGTTTCCGGCGACATCCAGCTCATCTCCGCCCAGTACCGCGTGCCGTTCGCCGAGGAGGGAGAGGGCTCGCCCATTCTCCGGGCGCTCACCTCCCAGAACACCTGGGACCTCAACGTCAACGTCGAAATCCTCTCGAACTTCTGGATCAAGAATGAAGATATCGACGCCGAGTTCGCCGGCGAGATCAACCTCGTCCGCGAGCGGGGCGTCTACCGCTTCCTCGGCGAAATGGAGGTCCTCCGCGGGCGCGGTTTCCTCTTCGATAAAACTTTCCGGCTCGATCCGGGCAGCAAGGTGACCTTCCAGGGCAGCGACACGCTGAAACCGCAGCTTGACATCACCGGCTCCACCCGCATGACCGCCGTGCGCGCCACCACCGGCGACGAGGGGCCGGTGACCGAGGCCATCGATCTCTGCGTCCACGTCGGCGGCACGCTCGAAACCCCGGAAATCAACCCCTGCGGCGGCGAGGACATCGCCCAGTCCGATCTCCTCCCGCTCATCGTCACCAACTACTACGGGGGCGACGGTCTGGCGGTCGGCGGCCGGCTCGAGGAGCGCGTCCTCGGCCTCGGCTATGCCCAGTTCTCCCAGATCGGCGGCCGACAGCTCAACCGGATCGGCGTCGAGACCTTCGAAATCGACCCGGTCTACAGCGACCAGCTCGGCCCGTGGAACGCCCGGGTGACGCTCGGCAAATACGTGGGAGAAGGTCTGTACGTGTACGGCCGGTCGACCATCTCCGGCCAGACCCGCCAGGAGTACGGCTTTGAGTATCGCTGGTTCAAGGGGGTGCTGCTGGAGGGCCGCCGGGACGAGGACGAGCTCTACCACCTTAACCTGAGGCTGCACTGGGAATGGTGAGAATCGCCCGCCGGGTTTTGCCCGTGGTGCTCGCGCTGGCCGCCGTCGGCGCCTTTGGTCCGGCTGCCGCTGTCGACCGCGACATGCTCCGCCTCATCAAGGACAACCCGCCCATCCGCGACATCGTGATCGACGGCAACGCGCACTACTCCGATGGCCGCATCCGCGAGCAGATGTACGCCCGGCCCCGCACCTTCTGGGCGGCCCTCAAGGGCGACCGCCGCAGCCGTCTCCAGCGCGAAACGCTCGACCGCGACACCCTCGAAATCAAATACCTCTACCTCCGTTCGGGGTTCCTCGGCGTGCGCGTCAGCGAATCGTTCGAGCCGATGGAGACCGGCGCCGGCGTCCGCGTGCGCACGGTCATCGACGAGGGCCGCCGCAGCGTCTACGGCGACGTCCGCATTCAGGGGGAGTACCCGCCGCGCTTGGAATCCCGCTTCCAGCGGGCCGTCCGCGGCCTCAAGCAAGGCGCTCCGGTCAACTACTTCGACCTGGTCGAGACCGGCTTCGAGATGAAGGCGGTCCTCGCCAACAACGGGTATCCCTACGCCGCCGTCACCCCGGAGGTCGATACCGGCGGACCGGATGGCGCGACGGCGATCACTTATGCGATCACCGCCGACTCCCTCGTGCGATTCGGCGGCGTCTCCGTGCGCGGCGTCAAACGGTACCCGGAGTATACAGCCGTCCGCGAACTCAAGTTCAAGCCGGGCGACGTCTACCGGCGCCAGGACCTCATCGATTCCGAGCGGCGGCTGTTCGAATCCGGCTACTTCTCGACCCTGCAACTGCAGCAGGAGGCGCAGCAGTCCGACCGCTACCGCCCCGATTTTGTCCTTCAGGTGCGCGAGCGCAAACCGTACTACCTGTCGTTCACGACCGGGGCCGGGCAGTCCGAGGCCGCCGACCTGACCTGGAGCGTGACCTCCGGCGCCGGCAAGCGCAACCTCTTCGGCTCGCGCCGCCTCGAATTCTACAACCGCGTCGAGTTCTCGCTCGGGGCCGACGCCCGCCTCACCGACCACCTCTACCGCCTCCGCTACACCGAACCCTGGCTGCTGGGATTCCGCATGCCGCTGGCGGTGACCCTCGAATACCAGCCGCGCATCCGCCACGAGGCGCAGGATTTCGACGTCGAGGAGTGGAACGCATCGCTCTCGACCACCCGCCGGGTCGGCCGCCTCACCGATGTCACCGCCGGCATCGAATACCAGTCGGTCGACATCAGCGGCGTCCCGGCTGAACTCGAAGAGGCCGTGCGCGCCGAGGTCGAGGGGCTGTCCATCCGTCGCCGCCTCTATCTGAATCTGCGCCGGGACAGCCGCCTCGATGTCTTCGTGCCCCGCCAGGGCTCGGTGCGCGACCTCCGCACCGAATACTACGGCGGCTTTCTGGGCGGCGACGAGCACTTCTACCGCCTCGAGGGCTCGTGGTCGTTCTACCGCCCGGTCTGGCCGGGCTGGATCTCGGCGACCCGGTTCCGCTCCGGCTACGCGCACGCCTTCGGCGATTCCGAACTGGTCCCCAGCAAAGACCGCTTCTTCCTGGGGGGCGCCAACACGATCCGCGGATTCGCCGAAAACACGCTCGCCCCGACTCTGGCCGACAGCCTGCCGGGCGCCAATTTTACCGTCGTGTGCAACCAGGAATTCCGCTGGAAAACCCTCCAGGTCTTCGCCGTCGTGCCCCTGCTGAACAAGTTGCTGGAGAACATGCCCCTCTGGCAGACGGTCTTCATCGACATCGGCAACGGGTTCACCCGGGTCAGCGAATTCAGCTTCAGCCGGCTGGCCTATTCCTACGGCACCGGCGTCCAGATCATCTCGCCCGCCGGGCCGATCCGGTTGGACTACGCCCGTCGGATCGAGACCGATGATATCCCCTTTGATGATCGCTGGCATTTCACTATATTGTTTGCGTTCTGACCGCCCTCCCGGTTGCGGCGGGAACCGGTCACGGCGTGAGCCGGTTTTTCCCTAGCAACCGGCGCGGTCCGTCCCGGCCGTCGGTGGTTCGCTGAAGAGAAAGGGTGCACAATAGAGACTATGGATCAAATTTACCTCGATCACAACGCGACCACGCCGGTGGACCCGGAAGTGGTTGACGCCATGCTGCCGTACCTGTCGCACACGTTCGGCAACGCGAGCAGCCTGCACTACTTCGGCCGCGAAGCCAAAGCGGCGCTCGAGCGGGCCCGTGAGGAGGTCGCCGCCTTCATCAGTTGCGACCCCGGCGAGTTGTACTTTACCTCGGGCGGCACTGAGTCCGACAACATGGCCGTACTCGGCGCAGCCTTCCAGCGGCGCGACCGCCGCCGGCACGCGGTGTACGGCGCGACCGAGCACCACGCCGTCATGGAGGCCTGCGAGTATCTGGTCCACCGTCACGGGTTCACGGCCGACGCCGCCCCGGTCGACAGTGAGGGGTTCGTCTCGCCCCGGCGGCTGGCCCGCCTCGTGACCGATCAGACGGCGGTTGTGTCGATCATGCACGCCAACAACGAGACCGGGACCATCCAGGACCTCAAACCGCTCGTGCAGGCCGCCCACGAAAAGGGGGCGTGGTTTCACACCGACGCCGTGCAGTCGTGCGGGAAGATTGAAATCAACGTGCGCGATCTCGGGCTCGAACTCCTGTCGCTGACGGGTCACAAGATATACGGCCCCAAGGGGACGGGCGCGCTGTTCATCCGCGACGGCATCAAACTCACGCCGCTCATGTACGGCGGCTCGCACGAGAAGAAGCGCCGCCCCGGGACCGAAAATGTCGCCGGCGCCGTTGGGCTGGCCAAAGCGCTCGAGATCGCCCGCCGCCGCATGGAAGAGGACTGGATCCGCCTGAGCGACCTGGCCGACTTCTTCATCGACCGGGTGCTTACCACGATCCCGCACACCTACCTCAATGGCACCCGCATGGGACGCATTCCCCAGGTCTGCAACATCTCTTTCACCGGCGTCGAAGGGGAGTCGATCCTGCTGGCCCTCGACCTGGAGGGCGTCGCCTGCTCCTCCGGTTCGGCCTGCACCTCCGGCGCCACCGAACCGTCCCACGTGCTGGTCGCCATGGGAAAGGACCGCGTGGTCGCGCAGGGAGCGATTCGCTTCTCCCTCGGCCGCTCCACCAACCGGGAGCAGCTCGACTACGTGCTGGCCAAGCTGCCGCCGATCATCGAGCGTCTGCGGTCGCTTTCGCCGCTGTACCAGGAACGGATGAAATCGTAGGCCCGGACCGCCGGGTCCCCGGCCCGCAGGAAGACGATTGCCATGCCCCCCCGCGTTCTGGTCGCCATGTCCGGCGGCGTCGACTCCTCCGTCGCCGCCCTTCTCCTCAAAGAAGAGGGGTACGAAGTTGTCGGCGCCCACATGAAACTGTGGGACTACGTCGACGTGGGCGGCGACCGGCACCGCGACGGCCGCTGCTGCTCGCTCGACGCCGTCACCGATTGCCGCCTCGTGTGCGACCGCATCGGCGCCCCGTTTTACGTCCTCAACATGTCCGCGCCGTTCCGCGCCGCCGTCATCGAAAACTTCGTCTCCGAGTACCGCGCCGGCCGAACCCCGAATCCGTGCGTCCTCTGCAACACCGACATCAAGTGGAGCGGTTTCCTCCACAAAGCCCGCGAGATCGGCTGCGATTACATCGCCACCGGCCACTACGCCGTCATCGAACAGGGCGAGAACGGCCGCTGGCGCATCCGCAAGGGGGTCGACGCCACCCGTGACCAGTCCTACGTGCTCTGGGGCGTGTCCCAGGATGCGCTCGCCATGACCCTCATGCCGCTCGGCCGCCGGTACAAGAAGGACGTACGCGCATTCGCCGCACGCGTCGGTCTCCGCACCGCTGCGAAACCCGAATCGCGCGAAATCTGCTTCGTCGCCGACAATGACTACCGCCGCTTCCTCCGCGAGTGGGAACAGAAACATGGGCTCAAGCGCCGGCCGGGGGAGATCGTCCACGAGGACGGCCGGGTGCTGGGCCGCCACGCCGGTACGGTCGATTTCACGGTCGGCCAGCGGCGGGGGATAGGCCTGGAGCATCCCCTCCCCGAACCCGTCTACGTGCAGCGCATCGACGCCATCTCCGGCCGCGTGACGGTCGGGTCCAACAGCTCGCTCTTCCGCGATGAACTCGTCGCCGAGCGCGTCAACTGGGTGGCCCATCCTCCGCCGGCCCGGGACCAAACCTCAACGTATGCTGCGGGTGAGAACCCTGGCGGTCCTGCCCCGGCCGCCGCCGAGTCGCCCGCGGCCGGCGCTGCGACAGCGACCGGGGTGTCTTTCGACGCCCTCGTCAAAATCCGCTACCTTCATACGCCCGGCCACGCCCGGATAACGTGTCTGGCTGACGGCCGTGTGCACGTGAAATTCACCGACCGGCAGCGCGCCATCACCCCCGGGCAGTCGGTGGTCCTTTACGACGGCGACATCGTGCTCGGCGGCGGCATCATCGCCGGCCCGTGACGCCGGCGCCCCGCCCCCCTTGACTTCCCGCCGCCCGCGCCCTTACTTACGCAGAGAACGCTGTTCGTACCCGTAATCGGTGCCAAGGAGGAGTCTCATGCCGCATATCCAATGGCTCGGCCATTCCTGTGTGACGATCACGGAAGGTCCGCATAAACTCATCATCGACCCGTTCCTGAAAGACAACCCCAAAGGGGCCGCCAAGCCGGAGACGATCGACATCGGGTGGATCCTGCTCACTCACGGCCACGGCGACCATGTCGGCGACGCGGTCGCGATCGGGAAGCGGACCGGCGCCACCGTCATCGCCAGCTTCGAGCTGGCCAACCTCTGCGCGAAAGAAGGGCTGAAGGTGCACCCGATGCACATCGGCGGCTCCCACGAGTTCCCCTTCGGCCGCGTGAAACTGACGATTGCCCATCACGGCGGCGGGTACGGTCCGGACGCCTCCCGGTACACCGGGCCGCCGGTCGGTTTCCTCGTCACCATCGGGGGGAAGACGATCTATCACCCGGGCGACACCGGCCTGTTCCTCGACATGAGACTGATCGGCGAGATGAACCGGATCGACCTCGCTTTCCTGCCGATCGGCGACAACTTCACGATGGGGATTGCCGATGCGGTCAAAGCGGTCGAGTTCCTTCAGCCCAAAGTCGTCATCCCGATTCACTACGGCACGTGGGATCTGATCGCCGCCGATCCCGCGGAATTCGCGGGCAAGGTCCGCGGCGCCCGGGTCGAGCTGCTTTCGCCCGGCGGCCGCTACACGCTCTGACCGATTTCGCCACGGCGCCGGGCGCTTGCCCGGCGCCCCCCGCCAATTGCCCCCCGCGAACATTCTTCCCCCGCCGCGTGCTATAAAGAACGGCGCGGTCGCCTCGGCGCGCGCTTTTTGTTGCTTTTCGCGGTCGGATGGCGAGATTATTCCGTGCCCTGGCAAGGGCCAACAAAAGAAGGTCGAACCATGAAGAAGCTGTTGAAGATAGTCGCGTGGATCGTCGGCGCCATCGCCGCGCTCCTCATCGTCGCCATCGTCGGCGTGATGGTGTTCTTCCCCAAAGAGAAAGCCAAAGCCCTCATTGTCGAGCGCGGTTCGCAGGCGCTCGGCCGGCCCATCTCCGTGGCCGCGGTCGATGTATCGTTCTGGGGCGGCCTCGGCGTCGTTCTCCGGGGGGTGGCGGTCGCCAACCCGCCCGACTGGCCGACCGCCGATACGATGTTGACGGCCGAGCAGATCGACGTGAAACTCAAACTGCTCCCGCTTCTCTCCGGCGAGTACCGCCTGGCCAGACTGGTCATCGACCGGCCGGTGATCGTGCTGCACAAGACCGGCAGCGGCGCCGCCAACTACGCCTTCCCGGTCACCGACACGGCACGGGCGGTGCAGGCGCTGCCGGAGGAAACCCGCGCGGCCGCCGTCGCCGTCAGTTTTGACCGGCTCGCCGTCAACCGCGGGCGGCTCACCTACATCGACGACAGCACGGGCGTGAGCGTCGCCCTGAACGACTTCACCCTGTCCACAGCACTGGCCAACCCCCGGGCCAACGTCTTCCGCTCCGAGGGGAACCTGGAAATTCCGCAACTGGTCGCCGTCCTCGAAGGCACCGTCCCGCCGTTCGCGCTCGGTTTGCGCTACCGGGCGGAGTATGATCTCGGGGCGAAGAAACTTCTCCTCGACGATTCCCGCGTCCGCATCAATCAACTGAATTTCGCGCTCTCCGGCGAACTCAGCCACGGGGGAGCGGCCCCTGTCGCGCGCGGGCACATCGCCTCCGACCAAATCGCCGTGCGCGATCTGTTCTCGCTTTTGCCGGCCCCGCAGTTGGCCATGCTCCAGGATTACACCATCGAAGGGGACTTCGCGCTCGAGGCGGATGTCCGCTACGACGTAGGGGCCCCGGACACGCTCGATTACTCCGGTTCCGCCCGCATCAGCGACATGCTCCTCGAATACCGGCAGGTGCCCGGCCAACTGCGTGTCCCGTCCGCCACCGTCGACTTCAAGCGCGACAACGCCCGCCTCAACATCAGCGACGCATCGTTCGCCGGAAAGCCGCTCAAGGGGTATGTCTACGTCGAAAACTTCGCCGCCCCCGTCGTGAACGCCGAACTGACCGGGGAAATCAACCTCGGCCTGCTCCGGCCGTTTCTCCCGGCTGCGAATCGCCCCGAGCTGGTCGGCGACGCGTCGTTTTCGGTCAAGGCGTCCGGGCCGGTCCGTCAGGTGGAGGAGCTGGAGGTATCGGGAAATGTCCGGGTGGCCAACGGTCGCTACGCCGCCGCCATGCTCCCCGAGCCGGTTGAATCGTTTTCGCTCGACGTGTACTTTGACAAAAGCGTGGTCCGCGTCAACGCCCTCGATGCGCGCATGCCCTCGGGCAATCTCTCGTTCAAAGGGCGGGTCAACGATCTTCTCCCTTACCTCATGGCCGATTCCCTTCACCCGGTGAAAACCGGGCCGGCGGTCGACGGCACGCTCGAGGCGCAGGTGAATCTCGCCATGCTTAACCCCTTCCTGCCGAAACAGGGAAAACCCGAGATTGCGGGCAAGCTCCAGACCAGCCTCCAGTTGGCCGGTGACATCCTCGAACCCTCCGGCCTGCGCGTGCGGGGGACGCTGGCCGTGGGCGAGGGGGCCTACCGCGATACCGCCCTGGCCGAACCGATCGAACACTTCGACACGAGGATGACGATCATTCCCGATACGATCAGGATCGACGAACTCAACATCAGGTTCACCACTTCCGACCTGAGTCTCACCGGATCGCTGATCGATCCCTTCCCGTATCTGCTGCCGCTGAAGTCGGTGGATCGAACGCGGGCGGCCAAACCCTTCCTCCAGTTCGCCATGACCTCGCACCGCTTCAATGTCGACAGCCTCTTTCCCGACACCCTCCCCTCCGGCGACGCCGCCGACGGCGGTCCGGCCGCCGGCGATACCCTCGTCCCCTTCATTCTCCCCGACATCGACGGCCGGGGGGTCGCGCGCTTCGATACCGTCATCTACTGGAACGTGCCGTTCTCCGATCTCACCGGCGACGTCACGATCAAAGATCGGGTGGTCCGCGTCACCAATGTCGTCGGCCGCGTCTACACCGGCACGGTGACGGGGGAGACCTCCATCGACCTCAACAACTGGCTCGCCCCGGCCTACGACGGCCGGTTCAACGCCACCGACATCGAGGCTAATGATTTCGCCCGCCGCTTCACCAGGTTCGGCGATTTCGTGTACGGCAAGTTCAACCTCGACGGCAGCTTTCAGGCCTCCGGGTGGGATGCCGACGCCATCATGTACTCGCTGAACATGAACAGCGCGGCGCGCATGCGCGAGGGGCGGCTGGAAACCTCGGGCGCCGTTCTCACCGCGCTGCAGACCGTCGGGAGTCTCGTCGGCGAACAGCTTGGCCGCACCTTCAACCTCCGCAATGCCCGGACCGACATCGCCGTCGACAGCGGCCGCGTCCGCTTCGATAAGCTCTCCGCCGCCCTCGGCGACATGGGCGATCTCGAACTGAACGGATTCTATTCGTTCGCCGGCGAGGTCAACTACACCGGGACGCTGCTGCTCAGTCCCGAACTCACGCAGAAATTCCTCTCCCAAGGCGTGCTCGGCGAGGTCTCGAGTTTCCTGGGCGGCAGTTCCGCTGTGAAACAGGTGAAGCTGCCGGTCACCATCGGCGGTTCTCTGGACGACCCGAAGGTTGATATTAACTTGAAATCGATCACCGAACAGGCGGGCAAGAGCGCGGTCGAGGGCGCCGCCGACAAGCTCAAGGGCCTGATCAAGAAACCGTAGGCCGCGGCCGGCCCGCGCCCGCCGGACCGTCGCGTCGCGGCCGTCCGCAACCGATGCCCCTCTGACGGGGCAGAACCCTCGCCGATCTGCGGGGCAATTCTGCCCCGCAAAGTTGTCCCCCGCCGGTGAATAATCCCCTGCATGTGTCCGATATAACCGAAGTACGGGACGACGGCGGGCGGTCCGCCGGGGGGAGATGCCTTCGGCTGCCGCCGGCAAGCGGCGGGCGATGTTGGAAGAGGTTTGCATGCCGACGGTTCGACAGCAGAAACCGGGCGCCGCGGTGGAGATGAACGCCCGCGCGATCGCCCGCTGCGGCGTGTGCAAGGTCGATCTCAAGGGGCGCTTTGTCTTTGTCGATGAGCAGGCTCAGCAGCTCTTCGGCTGCCCGGGTGAAGAGCTGTTCGGAAAAGCCCTCATCGACTTTGTCGACGAAGCCTCGCGGGCCGTGGTCAACGAGATTCTCTCCCGTCGCAACCACTACGAAATCACGTTCGACCACATTGGGTTGACGCTCGTGGTTCCCGGCGCCGCCGCCATCCGGGCCGGGGCGATCGTCACGCTCAATTTCAACGCCGGCAACCCCGTCAATTTCCAGTTCATCTTTCTGGCCGATAACGCCGTTGCCGTCGACCTCGTGCGCGACCCGCACGCGGCCGCCTACCGACGGCTGGTGGCCTATCTCGACGGCCGCGATCTCACCGCCGACTGGCGCGGCTATCTCGGCGAACTCCAGTCGTTCTCCGGGGCCGTGCAGGTGTGCGCCTACTTGGTCTCGCCCGACCGGCTCGAGCCGCGCAGCAGCGCGCTGGACGCGGGCGACGGCGTCACCTCGCTTCCCTCGATCGACCCGACCGGCCCTCTCCACCGCCAGGTCGCCGACACGGGGGAGACCTACGATTTCACCGACCAGCGGTCGATCCAGCGCGCCGTTGAACTTGGCGCACCCGCTCCGAACGAGGTGATCGCCCGCCTGGCTCTCGACGAGGGTCAGGCGGCTCTCATCCGGGTGATCTTTCCTTCCGACATCGCCGACAACGATGCCCGCGTACAGGCCGACCGCACCCGCTTCGCCCTCGAGCTCACCCAGCGGCTGCTGGCCCCGCCGCCCCCCTCTGCCGATGACCGCACGGCCGACAACATCCAGTTTGCGATCGGGCTGCTCGACGGACTCGGGATCGGCGCCATGATGGCGGACTCGCGCGGCAAGACCGCCGTCTACAATCCGGTGCTCGCCCGGCTTTTCCAGGTGGAGGATGTCTCCGTCGATCTGGTGGAACTGGCCGAGATTCTCTCCGGCGGCGCCGCCGAGGAGCGGCAGCGCCTCGATGATTTCCTGCGCGGCGCGGCGCGCCCGAGCACCGGCGCGCTGGAGCTGGCGCGCGTCGAACTCCCCGCCGGGCGCCCCGGCCTGCTGGCCGTTCTCCCGCTGGCCGAGAATCCCAACGACCGCACCGCCTTTGTCGCTATTGTCCCCGGCGCTCTGGCCGCCGACGCCGCCGACGTGCTCGCGTTCGGGCGGACCCTCCTGAGCCGTCTCGGAGCCGACACCGCCGAAGCCGTGGCGCTGAGCGCCCGGCTGGGTCAGAGGAGCGCGGCTCTGGATGCGGAGGGCAAAGACCAGCTCCACCGGCTCACCGAGTCGCTTCAGGATCTCGGCCGCCTGACGCAGGATCTCCGGTCGGCGCTGGACATCTCCAGCCGGGTTCAGGCGCCCGAACTGACCGACCTCAACATCGTCCTCCACCGCGTCGTTAACCACGTCAACCGCGGCCGGGGCGGCCAGCCGCTGCGCGTCCACACTGACCTGATGCCCAAGGTCTCAACGTCCCGGCGCGCCGTGACGCTGGCGCTGGAGAACCTGCTCCAGGCTGTCGCCACCGGTGCCGACCGGGCGACCGCCACCGTGCGGATCGCCGCCGAACTTAGCGGACCCTCGGCCTGCCGCCTGACAATCACCGTCGACTCCCCCCTCGATCGAAGCCACAACGACTTCGCGTTCGGTTTCAGCGCGGCCCGGCTGCTCATCCGCAGCATCGGGGGCACGCTGCGCGAGGAGCCCCGCACCGCCGGCGTCGGCTTCGTGATCGCCTTCCCGGTGCAGCCCTGAACGATCGTTCGCGGCGCCGCCAACCCTGCGCCGTTGGCCGCCTTGCTCCTTCGTGGACAAGCTCTTAGCAGCAGCCGGACGAGAAAAGTGACACGCCGCTCCCGGTTTTGCGGTTGACAAAAGATTCCCACCCCCTATTTTGGACCCTGTCTTTCGGCAGGAATTATGACAATGGATTCAATGACCGGTTTCGGCAAGGCCGAATTCAAGTCTGCACTGGGTACGTTCACCGTGGAGGTTTCCAGCGTGAACAACCGTTTCCTGGAGGTATCCGCCCGATTGCCGAGGCAGTTTTCGGCGATGGAGCCAAAAGTGCGCGAGTTGGTCGGCCGCCATGTGAATCGCGGCAAAGTCTACATCTATGTCGGATTCTCCGAAGGGGAGGAGAATACCGATCGATTCTCTATTAATGTGAAGGCCGCCGCGGCCTATGCTCGCCAACTGGCCGCCCTGCGCGACCAACTCCATATCGGGGGTGAGGTTACGATCGGCGACCTGCTCGTGTTCCCCGAGGTTGTCAAAAGCGACGAAACCGCTTTCGAGGACGAGGAAATCTGGGAGCAGCTCGAGGCCCCGCTGGCTGAGGCCATGACCGCTCTCGTGCGCATGCGGCGCCGCGAGGGAGAAGCTATGGCGCGCGATATGAAGCAGCGTCTCGACCAGATCAAGGAGATCACCCGGGCGGTCGAGAAGGAGGCTGCCCAGAGTGTCGACCGCTACCGCGACCGCCTCCTCGTCAGAATCTCGGAACTCGCTGAAACTATTCAGCTTGACCCCAACCGCCTGGAACAGGAAGTGGCCCTCCAGGCCGAGCGCTCCGACATCACCGAGGAGTGCACCCGTATGTTCAGCCACATCGACCAGTATGACGCCGACCTGCGGCGCGATGATCCGGTCGGCAAACGGCTCAACTTCATCCTCCAGGAGATGAATCGCGAAGCCAACACCATTGCCTCCAAGTGTACCGAGGCCTCGATTACCCGCCTGGTGATCTCCATGAAAGAAGAAATCGAGAAACTGCGCGAACTCGTGCAAAATGTGGAATAACCAGGGCGATGGCATCCTCATGACCCCGACCGGAAAAGGAAAAGTCGTCATCATTTCATCCCCCTCGGGCGGCGGCAAGTCCTCGATTTGCCGCCAGCTCCTGGAGCGAAACCCCGCCTGGCGGTTCTCGGTCTCCTACACCACGCGCAGCCGCCGGCCGGATGAAGTCCACGGCCGCGAGTATTTCTTCGTCTCGGCCGACGAATTTCGCCGTCTGGCCAAGCAGGATTTTTTCGCGGAACACTGCCGTGTTCATTTGTATGAATACGGGACGCCGAAGAAACCGCTGGAGGACGTGCGGGCCGAGGGCGGCGTCGTGCTCCTCGATATCGATGTCCAGGGCGCGGAGAAGATCAAGGCGGTGTTTGCCGACGCGATCACGATCTTCATCCTCCCCCCGTCGATCGCGGCGCTGCGCAGCCGCCTGAGCACGCGCGGAACCGAGACGCAGGAACAGCTTCAGGTGCGGTTCGAAAACGCCACCCGGGAGATGCGCCTGTGGCGGCGTTTCGAGTACGCCGTGATCAACGATACCCTTGCGACCGCCGTGCGCGAGGTCGAGTCGGCCATCATCGCCCACCACTGCCGTACCGACCGCCTGGCGCCGGAACAAATAGAAAACATCATTGGTTAATACGACCGGTGCGGAACCGGTAAAGGAGACAGGCGTGAAGAAAGTCCCGATCGAGCAGATCGAAAAAACCGGCCTCAATCGTTATGAAGCGGTCATTGTCGCCTCCAAGTATGCGCGCAAGCTCAACACCAAGCGCCTCACCCTGTTGGAGCAGATGGAAGACAACCCGGAGATCGACATCGACTCCCGGAAGATTACCATGGTGGCGCTGAATGACTTAATCGAGGGGAAGGTCAAATTCGAACGCCCCCGCTGAGTTCACCCGTTAATTTCCGGCATCCCGTTCCGACAACATTGAAGGTATGGCGAAAAACCTGGTCATAGTCGAGTCTCCGGCCAAGTCGAAAACCCTCGCACGCTTCCTCGGCAAGGATTTCGACATCATGGCCACGATCGGCCACGTTATGGACCTCCCCAAGTCCAAGCTGGGCGTCGACGTCAAGAACAACTTCCAGCCGGACTACACGGTGATCGAGGGGAAGCAGAAGGTCATCACCGAGCTCAAGAAGGCCGCCAAGAAGGCCGAGACCGTCTATCTCGCTCCCGACCCCGACCGCGAGGGCGAGGCGATTGCCTGGCATGTCGCCAACTCGATCGGCAACAGCCATAAGGCCAAGTTTCGCCGCGTCACTTTCAACGAAATCACCAAGGGCGCAGTCCTCGAGGCGATCGCCAATCCGCGCGAGATCGACATGAATCTCGTCAACGCCCAGCAGGCCCGCCGCGTCCTCGACCGCATCGTCGGATACACCGTCTCCCCGTTCCTCTGGAAGACGGTCGCCCGCAACCTCTCGGCCGGGCGCGTGCAGTCGGTCGCCCTCCGCCTTGTGTGCGAGCGCGAAGCCGAGATCAACGCTTTCGTCTCCCAGGAATACTGGCAGCTCACAGCCGAACTCGAGACCGCCGGGAAGGAGCGTCTCGAGGCCCGCCTCTACAAGATCGGCGAGCGGAGCGTGGTCAAACCCGGCGATTCCAACGACAACGGCAACAAGATGTCGATCGGCTCCGAGAACGAGGTGCGCGGCTACATGGCGGAGCTGGAGAAAGAATCCTGGGTCGTCGCCGAGATCAAGAACACCGAGCGCATCCGCCGCCCCTCCGCGCCCTTCATCACCTCGACCCTTCAGCAGGAGGCGGCCAAGGCGTTCGGGTTTTCGCCCAAAGTCACGATGCGCCTGGCCCAGGAGCTCTACGAGGGGGTCGATATCGGGCAGGAGGGGCCGACCGGTCTGATCACCTACATGCGCACCGACTCGACGCGCATCGCCAACGAGGCCCTCAAGGCCGCCCGCGAACTGATCGCCCGCGACTACGGCAAGGCCTACCTGCCGCCCAAACCGCAGGTGTACTCGAAAAAGCAGAACGCCCAGGACGCCCACGAGGCGATCCGGCCCACCTATCTCGCGCTCCCGCCCGACAAGGTCAAGCGCTTCCTCAACGCCCGCCAGTTCAAGCTCTACAGCCTGATCTGGAACCGCTTCGTCGCCTCGCAGATGAACCCGGCCCGCTACGACGTCGAGACCATCGACATCGCCGCCGGCCGCTTCCTCTTCCGGGCCGCCGCGCAGCGGCTCACGTTCGACGGCTACCTGAAGATCTACCATGAGGAAGTTGAGGCGGATGACAACGGCAACGGCAACGGCGCCGCCGCGGCTCTGCCCCGGCTGGCCGAAAAGGATCCCCTCCGGCTCCTCGAGCTCCGGCCGAACCAGTCGTTCACGAAGCCGCCGGCCCGCTACTCCGAGGCCGCCCTGGTGAAGCGGCTTGAGGCCGACGGCATCGGCCGCCCCTCCACCTACGCCTCCATCATTTCCACCCTCCGCGACCGGAAATATGTCAAGCTCGAACAACGCAAGCTTGCGCCGACCGAACTCGGCCTGACGGTGAACAAGATCCTCGTGGAAAACCTTCCCAAACTCTTCAACGTCAAATTCACCGCCGAGATGGAGAAAGAGCTCGACCTCATCGAAGACGGCACCGATGACTGGGTGAAGGTTCTCAATGAGTTCTACGAGCCTTTCAAGAAATCCATCGAGGTTCTCAAGGGACGGCAGAAGGAAATCAAGGAGGCGATGACCGAGGAAACCGACATCAAGTGCGAGAAGTGCGGTTCGCCGATGGTCATCAAGTGGGGGCGCAACGGCCGGTTCCTCGCCTGCTCCGCCTACCCCGAGTGCAAGTCCACCCGCCCGCTTCCGGAAGAAGAGGCTGCCCGCAAGACCGATGAAGTGTGCGAGAAGTGCGGAGCGCCGATGGTCATCAAGACCGGCCGGTTCGGCCGCTTCCTCGCCTGCTCGGCCTACCCGAACTGCAAGAATACCAAGGCGATCACGCTCGGTATCGCCTGCCCGCAGGACGGCTGCAAAGGACAGCTTGTTGAAAAACGCACCCGCGGCGGCAAAATCTTCTACGGCTGTTCCGCCTACCCGTCGTGCAAGTTCGCCACCTGGGACAAGCCGGTGCCGCACCCCTGCCCGCACTGCGCATACCCCTTCCTTGTGGCCAAGGAATCCAAGGCGAAGGGCGAATACCTCCAGTGCCCCCGGTGCAAGGCGGTGATCGCCCCGGACTCGGTCGAGGCCCACACCCCGGCACACTAATTCGGAATCCCCGATCGGCTTCGGTCGCCCCGGGCCGGGCCCGCGCTCGAATCCGGCCGCCCGGTTGCCATCAATTGTATTGACCTCCCTCCGACCGCCCCGTATTTATACTCCCGCGTATGCTCCAGCAGGATCTGACCGCATATTTGGGCGCTCTCGCCGAGGAGCGCCGCTGTTCCCCTCGGACTGTCGAGGCCTACCGCCGCGACCTTGAACCGTGGCTGGCTTTTCTGGCCGAGCAGCACGCCGCCCTGCCGGGAGGCCGGCCGAACGACCCGCTCCTGCTGCGCGTCTACCTGCGGCGGCGGGCCGAAGCCGGCGTGTCGAACCGCTCGCTCGCCCGTTTTCTGTCGGCCCTCTCCGGTTTCCAGAAATTCCTGGCTGCCCGGGGAAGAGCCGAGGTCTGGCTGTTCAAACTCCCGCGGATGAAGTACCCGGCCAGGATGCCCCGGTTCCTTCCGCAGAAGGAGGCCGGGCGGCTGTTCGAGGAACCGCCGGCCCAACAGCCGGAGCGCACCTATTTCTACCGGCGCGACTTTCTCATGATCGCCCTCCTGTACGCCACCGGCATTCGCCGCGAGGAGCTGGCCGGCATTCGGCCGGGGGATCTCGACCTCCGCCAGGGGCTCATCACGGTCACCGGCAAGGGGAACAAGGTCCGCGTCGTCCCCATCGGCGACGCAACGCTCAAGGATGTGCGCGCCTACCTCGATGACCGCGCCCGATTTCTCGCCGACCGGGGCACCGCCTGCGACGCCCTGCTGTTGAACCGGTATGGCGGCCCGCTGTCGGTGCGGTCGATCGACCGCCTGGTGAAACGGTTCGGGCGGAGGTGCGGGCTGGATTTCACCCCCCACGCCCTGCGCCACTCGTTCGCCACCCACCTGCTGGAAAACGGCGCCGACCTGATGGTGATAAAGGAAATCCTCGGCCACGCGTCCCTCTCGACCACCCAGAAGTACACCCACGTGACCGCGGAAGCGATGAAGAAAGTCTACCGCAAGGCGCACCCGCGCTCCGGAAGCAAAGAGTGAAGGGGAGACTATGCGCACCCGTTCGACGACGATTATCGGAATCATTCACAACGGCCGCGCGGCCATGGCGGGCGACGGTCAGATCACGTTCGAGGACACGATTGTCAAGGCCCGCTCCTCGAAAATCCGCACCATGCGCGAGGGCACCATCCTCTGCGGCTTCGCCGGCACGGCCGCCGACGCCCTCGCCCTTTATGAACTGCTGGAGAAGAAGACCGACGAGTACGCCGGCAACCTCGCCCGCGCCGCGGTCGAACTGGCCAAAGAATGGCGGACCGACAAGGCGCTTCAGAGACTCGAGGCCGTCATCGCCGTCACCGACGGCCGCCACATTTTTCTCGTCAGCGGCAACGGCGACGTGATCGAACCCGACGACCAGATCGTGGCGATCGGTTCCGGCGGTTCGTTTGCCCTGGCCGCCGCCCGCGCGCTCGTCTGGGCCAACCCCAAACTGAGCGCCGACAAGATCGCGGTCAAAGCGCTCGAGATCGCAGCCGGCATCTGCATCTTCACCAACGCACACATCACTGTGGAAACGCTCGGATGAACCAGTCCTACCCCACGCCCCGGGAAATCGTCGACCACCTCGACAAGTACATCATCGGGCAAACCCAGGCCAAGAAATCGGTGGCCATCGCCCTGCGCAACCGCTGGCGGCGGCAGCAGGTCCCGGCGCCGCTCCGGGCCGAGATTCTGCCCAACAACATCATCATGATCGGGCCCACCGGGGTCGGCAAGACCGAGATCGCCCGCCGCCTGGCCGATCTCGCCGGCGCGCCGTTTCTCAAAGTCGAAGCCTCCAAGTACACCGAGGTCGGCTATGTCGGCCGCGACGTCGAGTCGATGATCCGCGACCTGGTCGACATCGGCGTCAACATGGTCAAGTCGGAGAAAATGGAGGAACTCCGTGCCCGCGCCGCCCGCGGCGCCAGCGAACGCCTGCTCGATTTGCTCCTGGCGCCCGCCGAACCGGAGGCTCCGGCCGGGGACGGCGGGGAACGGCCCGCCTCGGATTCGGTCCGCACCACCCGCGCGAAGCTCCGCGAGAAACTCATCGGCGGGGAGCTCGACGAACGCGAGGTCGAAGTCGAGGCCCCCCAGTCCCAGTTCCCCACCATCGAAATCTTCTCCCCCATGGGCATGGAGGAGCTGGGCGTCAACTTCCAGGAGCTCTTCTCCGGGCTGATGCCGAAAAAGACGCGCCGGCGCAAAATGTCGGTGCGCGAGGCCCACCGCTTCCTGACCGCCCAGGAACTCGACCGCCTGGTCGACATGGACGAGGTGATCGCCGAAGCCCTCGGCCGCGTTCAGGAAGCGGGGATCATCTTCATCGATGAAATCGACAAAATCGCCGGCGGCGGCGACCGCACCGCCGGTCCCGACGTTTCCCGCGAGGGCGTACAGCGCGACATCCTCCCTATCGTCGAGGGCAGCGCCGTCATGACCAAGTACGGCATGGTCCGCACCGACCACATTCTCTTCATCGCCGCCGGCGCCTTCCACTCGGCCCGACCCTCCGACCTTATCCCCGAACTCCAGGGGCGCTTCCCCATCCGGGTCGAACTCGACTCGCTGACCGCCGATGATTTCGAGCGCATCCTCACGGAACCCAAATCGGCGCTCGTGCTCCAGTACCAGGCGCTGCTGAAAACCGAGGGGATCCGGCTGGAGTTTCAGAAAGAGGCGGTGCGGCGCATCGCCGAGTTTGCCGAGCGGGTCAACAGCGAAGCGGAAAACATCGGCGCCCGCCGCCTGCAGACGGTCATGACCACGCTGCTCGAAGAAATCCTCTTCGAACCGCCGGAAAAGAAGAGAGTCGTGATTACCGCGAGGATGGTCGAGAAGACCCTCTCGGCCATTATCGAAAACGAAGACCTGAGCCGGTATATCCTGTAGCGGAAAGGAGCGCCGGGCGGCTTCCTACACCTGGTAGACCTTGATGTCCCCGAGGAAGCTGTTGGCGGCGATGTACAGCCGGCGTTCGGCGGCGGCGTAGTTGGCGGTCTGCGCGTCGAGATTGCTGCTGAAACCCGAGACCCGGCGCCCGAGCAAATCGATGTCGCCGATGAAATTCGAGCAGTGCGCGAGGACCGCCATGTCGGGCGGCAACAGGATCCGTATATCGCCGACAAACCCGGAGACGATCATCCGGCACAACCCCCCCTCCAGTCTGGCCCCGTGGACACGGATTTCCAGATCGCCGATTCCCATCGAAACCTCGACGTGCTGCACGGCGCGGTCCCGCAGATCGACGGTCAGATCGCCGATCAGCTTGCTGTAGCGGAGCTTCCCGTCCCGCATGACACCGTACTCGGGGGATTGGAACTGCGGTCCGCCGGCCGGGGCCGCCGGATCGGCCGATCCTCCTGCGGGTGCGTCGCCGGCCGGGGCCGCCGTGCTTTGCGCCCCCTCATGCGCCCAGAAAGTCTGCGGAGCCGGTCCGGCCGGAGAGGGCGAGGGCGGGGGCGGGGGAGGAGGGGCCGACGCCGCTTCGAAACTCAGCGCCGCATCCTGCTGCTTGCGCCGGATGATCAGCCAGATTCCCAGCGCAATGAACCCAAGCGGAACGAGGTAGCGGAGCACCTCCCCGACCGACATCACGTCCAGCGAATTCAACAGAAAGAGGAACCCCAGAAGGATGAGGATAATGCCAAATGTCGCGCGCCGTCCGGTCATCGTCGTCAACGTCCTTTCTCATCCCCACAGTTCATTACGGAATATCGGTCGCCCGGTTCCGGTTGGCAAGGGATTCGGCGGGCTTTGTCGGGCAGCCCGGGGTGACGACGGCTGTCCGGCCCCCCCCGACTTGACATCGCCCCAACCATCCTCTTTATTCCCCAAAACACGACTGAACACGGAAAAATGACACTACCGCATAAGGAGACGCCATGGCCCGCTCGCTCACGCAGATTACCGACCTGACGGCCGACGAGGTCCGCCGGATTTTCGACCTGTGCGCCCGGATGAAATCGGGGCAGATCGCCCCCAAGCCGCTCGCCGGCAAAGCGGTCGCCTGTATTTTCACCAAACCGTCGCTGCGCACCCGCATCAGTTTCGAAGTCGGCATCAACCAGCTGGGCGGCCACGCCCTCTACATTACCGACAACGAGATCAAGCTGGGTGAACGCGAGACGATTCAGGACGCCGCCCGGGTGCTCTCCCGCTATATCGGCATGATCATGATCCGCACGTTCAAGCAGTCCGACGTCGAGGGCCTCGCCAAGTACGCGTCCGTGCCCGTCGTCAACGGCCTGACCGACCTCGTGCATCCCTGCCAGATTCTCGGCGACTACTTCACCGTCATGGAGAGCTTCCCCGGGCGGGAGCGCTTCAAGATCGCCTACGTGGGCGACGGCAACAACATCGTCAACAGCTGGCTCAACCTGGCCTCGCTGATTCCCATGGATTTGCGGATCGGTACGGCCGCCGACACCCAGCCCGACGGGGCTATTCTCCGGCGCGCCCAGGCAAACCCGGCCAGCCGGGTTCTCCTCACCGAGGACCCTAAAGAAGCGGTCGCCGGGGCCGATGTAGTCTATACCGATGTTTGGGCCTCGATGGGGCAGAAACATCTGGCCGAGCAGAAAGCAGAGAAGCTGAAAAAATACCAACTCAACAGCTCCCTGCTGGCGCTGGCCGATCCGAAAGCTATCGTGTTGCACTGCCTCCCCGCCGAGCGGGGACGCGAGATCACCGACGAAGTGATCGACGGACCGCACTCGCGGGTCTTCGACGAAGCGGAGAACAGGCTGCACATTCAGAAGGCCATCATGACCTTCCTGCTCCAATAGCCTCTTCGGCCGGCCGCCCGGGAGGAGCTGTCTGCAGAGAAAGGAGACGCAGATGCGTTCTCACAGGTCTTTGTTCCTCTCGGGCGCGGCGCTGGCTCTGGCCGCGCTGGCTTTCATCTGGGGCTGCAGCGACGACGACGACAACCCGACCAAGTGGGGGAGCCTCGAGGATCCCCAGTTCCAGGCGGCCAATACCCAGTTTGAGGCGCTGCTCGACACCACCATTACCCAGTTCACCGAGGCCCTCGGGGCGATTCAGACCCTGCCCGCCAACGACGACGATCCGATTCACCATGGTCCCGGCGATCCGAACGGTATCACCGACTCCCTGATCGTCTCCTACAGCTCCGGCTGGCACACCATCCACCTGGAATGGCACAGCCAGAGCGGCTACATCGCCATCGTCAACGACTCGATCCAGTTCCTGCGCAACGGCCAGCCGACCCAGGAGGGCTCCGGCCTCGAGCAGCTCCTCTACCGCCACCGGTGGTCGTGGACCGCTCCCGACACCACCGTCACCTACATCAACGGCGCGGGCTACAGCCTGTTCGATTTTGACGGACTCCACACGCAGGAAGCGACCATCGACGGCGCCAACGGCTGCAGCGTCGAGACCAAGTTCGTCTTTGCCGACTCGGTCGTGCACTATGACTTCGCCGCGGAAGCGGCGCTCGACGACGTCGTCGTGACCAAAACCGGCCCCACCTGGGACCGCGGCTGCCCGACCTCCGGCCGGTTCACCGCGACCATCATGATGACCTACCAGCGCAACGACGAAGCGCCGGTGCCGACTCAGTGGAATTTCAGCGCGACATTCCACAACGGCGCCGTGCACGTCGTCGCCACCGCCAACGGGTACACCTGGACGTACGACGGCGTCGCCTGCTCGCAGGAAGGCTGACGCCCGCTGCGTACTCTCAATTTCCGCGCCCGGCCGCCGACCGCAGCCGGGCGCGAACTTTTTCTGCCTCGGCCTGCACGGTTTGATCTCCCCGACGCCATTCCATCGTTGACTTTGCCCGTCGCCGCCTCCTACTATCGGCTATGAGAGAAGTCCCCAAATATCACGGCTGCTTCGTCTGCGGCGACAAGAATGCCTGCGGACTGCAGGCCCGCTTCTTTTTCGACGGCGAGAAGGTTCTCACCGAGGCTGTGGCCGACGAACGATTCGAGGGCTATTGCGGCATTGGGCACGGCGGCATTACGGCGGCGCTGCTCGACGAGGTGATGGTCAAAGCGGTGTTGGCGGCAGATGTCTGCGCCGTCACGGCCGAAATGACCGTCCGCTACCACCGCCCCGTCTACACCGGCGACAAGCTCTTCTGCACCGGCCGGGTCGTTAAACAGAGGGGCCGGGCGTGGTTTGCCGAAGGCGAGATTGTCGATGCCGACGGCCGCCCCTTCGCCTCCGCCACCGGCAAATACATCGAGGCCGAAGAAGATTTCCGTCGCCTGCTCCTGCGCTCGCTCGAGTGACGGTGCGTTCCTCGGCAGCGAGCTGCACTCGGCCCGGCAAGCCGCTGCCGCTGCGACCCGGCAGGTTATCCTAAGTTCCGCCGCCGCCGCGACCTACGACCCCGCCGGGGCCCCCGTGGCGTCGGGCACAGGGATTGCTCAACGGTCGTGCATGGAAGCGCCGGTGTGTCCTCTCACCTGCTATCTTGCGCTGCGCCGCTGCCCCTTGGCCATTCCGGACCCTGCGGCCGATGATCGGATGGTCTCGGCAATTGTCAGCTTCGCCATCCCCGACTACGGGATTCTCTACCGGACGCGCATGACCGGCGATATCCTCGATCTGGAATTCCGCGCGCTCTTTGCCGTTCTCGGGTTCATTCAAAATCGCCTCGCCGGAGAGAAGATCGAGGCGGTGCGGATTCTGTCCTCGACTCCGGAGTTCATCTTCGCCCTGACCCCCGAGAGCCCCCACCTTCTTTCTAACCGAAAGCGCCGCAATCTGCTGCGGAAATTCTGCGGTGCCATCAAAGTCACCGCCGCCTATGTCAGGCAAGCGGACAATCGGGCCTTGCTCTCGCCGGCCGACCTGCCCGCCATGCCCCGGGGCGCGGAAATTGCGTTCTCCGAGGAGCCTGAGCGAAGGTCCGAAAGTGGTTCCCTGCCTCCATTCGGCGTCGATATCTAACAGCGCCGCGCTTTTTCTTCCATTGACAATCTGTTGTTACCGTATACCTTAGTTGTGATACGTCGTGTCCGCGGTGCGGTACTCGCAATAAACGCCTTCGCAATACGCACGTCTATGCTATGATGCAAATACCCAGAGGACCTCGGTCCGGAGGCTCGAAATAGTATGAAGAAATTGTTTGGTTCGCTTGCCCTGTTGCTGATCGCGGCGACCGGTTCGGCGACCGCCGAAGACATCGGGTGGATCACCGTGCGCAATCAGTTCCAGGCCGATCTGGCCGCGCAGGTGGTCGGCCCCGCTTACACGCGCGATGGCAACCGGTTTTTGGCCGGCCTCTCGGCAACGAAGGAGCAGCTCCTGCGGCAGTCGGGATTGGCGGTCGAGATTGTCTACACCGATGTCGATCCGGCGGGCGTGTACCGCGTCATGCCCAATGGACCGGCGCCGCGCGACCGCATGGATATGCAGGCGCTCGGCCAGGCAGTCCCGATCAACGAGACGATGTCGCTGCTCCAGACCGACCCGGCCGTTGCCCGCGAACTCTCCGAGCGGCGCGGCTGCCACGCCCAGGCGCTGACCACCCTGAGCGTCCGCTGGCTCTACCTGCCCACCACCGTCGCCACCGGTCTGCTGGATATCGACGATTTCCCGACCGACACCCTCATCAACCTCGTCAGCCAGGACTCCATCTTCGCCTTTGACGAGCGCCTCATGAACTTCCGGACCCGCTACATCTTCGCCGACTCGATCATCGCCGCCCTCAACTGGATCGTCCAGAAATTCCAGAGCTGGGGGTATACCGTCACCCTTCAGCCGTTCAGTTACTACGGGACCCACTACAACATCGTCGCGACCAAGCCCGGCTACGCCGAGCCCGACAAGACCATCGTGGTCGGCGGCCACTACGATTCGATCGTGTATGGCGACGGCACGGATCCGTACGTGTATGCGCCCGGCGCCGACGACAACGCCTCCGGCACCGTGGCCGTCATGGAAATGGCCCGCGTGCTCAAGGATGTTCCCCTGCGCAAGACGGTCGCCTTCATCCCCTTCTCCGCCGAGGAGGTCGGGCTGGTCGGCTCCGCCTATTCGGCGGCCCAGTTCGCCGCCCAGGGGACCGACGTCGAGGTGATGTTCAACTACGACATGATCGGGTACGATCCGAGCAACGAGCGTCTCATCGCCCTGAGCGCCGGTCCGGCCAACGGGCACTACCGCGATCTCCACATCGCCACCATTGAACGCCTCACCGACCTGGTCACGATGCCCGAGAACTCGCCCGGCGGGTCCGATCACCAGTCGTTCATCGATCAGGGATTCCCCGTCTCCAACAGCATCGAGGGGACGTTCAACTACCCCGGCTGGCACACCAACCTCGACCTGACCAGCGAGATGAATTTCCCGTTTTTCACGAAAGTAGTGAAAGCCGGTCTGGCCGCTCTCGCCATCGTCGCCAACTCCGCCCGGCCGACTGAAATCGAGCGTCTGGTGGATATGGGCGACGGCCAGTCGATCGAGGTTATCTGGAAGAGCTGCGATCCCTCCTACCGCTACGTCGTGCGCTGGGGGACAGCCTCGGGCGTTTATACCGATTCCGCCGTCGTCCCGCCGGGCGGCTGCTCCTATGTCGTCACCGGCCTCACCGAGGGCCAGCCGTATTTCTTCACGGCCGAAGGCAGCGTCGAGGACTCCTATCCGTCGATCTACTCCACGGAGGACAGTCTGACGCCGCTGGTGGTGCCGCGCCGGCCGAGCGCCCTGGTGGCCGACCCGGCGCTCCAGGCCATCGCCCTCTCCTGGCGTCCCAACACCGAGGGAGACCTCACCGGCTATAAGATCTATCGGAAAATCGAGGACTACGACTATCAGTTGCTGGCCGGGGGCGTCACCGGTCAGTCTTATACCGACAGCGCCATCGCGCCGCACTCCCTCTTCACTTACCGGATCTCCGCCGTCGACGGTGATGCCCATGAGTCGGAGCTTTCGCCCGAATCGGGCAACTATGCCGCCACGTTCGACGGCGGCATTCTGATCGTGGACGAAACCTCCCAGCACCCCTCGGTCCCGACCCAGGCGGGCCAGGTGGCCTTCTGGGACACGATCCTGGGGCCCACGCCGTATTCCCTTGAGGTGACCGATTTCGCCGGCGCCGCGCTTCGGCGCGGGATCGCCGGGCAGTACTCCTCGATCTTCTGGTTCGACGACGATTTCACCAACCACTTCCTGAAGACCTCACAGGACTCGCTCACCTGGTATGCCGGCTACACCGGCAATATTCTGGTCGCCGGTCTGCGCACCGTGCAGTACTGGACCAGCTCCGTCATCTACCCCGACGACTTCGTCTACACCGACTTCGGCCTCGCCTCCTGGACGGAGAACTCGGCCTTCGATTTCGCCGGCGCCCACGGGCAGAACGGCTGGCCCAGCCTGACGGTCCGCCCGAACGTCTTCAACAACCTGCCCTATGTGCCGAGTCTCCAGCTCGCTCCCGGCGCCACCCTCCTGTACACGTACAATTCGGCCACCGACAATCCGGCCCGCGAGGGCCAACCGGTCGGCATTCTGAAAACCACGCCCCACGGCGCGAGAATCGTGCTGGCGTTCCCGGTCATGTTCCTCACCGACTCCTCGGCCACGCAGCTGATGAACTTCGTCAAAGCCCAGTTCGGCGAATCCGGCAGCGTGGAGGAGTATGGGGACGTCGATGGTTCCGGGTCGGTGAATGTCGCCGATCTGACCTACTTCGTCGCGTACATGTTTCGGGGCGGGCCGCCGCCGCCGGTGCTGAACAACGCCGATGTCAACGGCGACTGCGAACTCACGGTTGCCGATCTCACCGCGCTCATCGGCTATCTGTTCCGCGGGGGACCGGCCCCGGTGGCCGGTTGCGTGGAGTAGGCTGCAACGACAAGAGGTCTCGGGCGAAAACATGGACCGGCCGGGAGACAGCCCCGGCCGGTCTTCTTTTGGGCGCAAGACCGCCGGAATCCGCCCTATGACCGGCTGTGCACAATCTGTGTCGGCCGCAGCCCCGGCCCCGAGTTTTGGCGCCCCCGCCGCGGCGCCGGGACACAATTCAACCTGTTGGTAATTAGACGCTTGTCTCAGCCCGGCAACGACGGCACAGGGCTTGCTCCACTTTCGCCCATGGAGTTTCACGCACTGCAGCACCTGCGTATCATCGATCAGGACCGTATCGCCCCGTTTGAATGGGATGATGGCGGGCGTATTGACCTGTCCCCTGAGGGGCCGGGGATCTTTCGCGACCCTCTGCTGGTCACCCCGCTGGAGGGCGACGACTTTCTTCTTTTGGATGATTCCCGGACCTACTACTCGCTGGTCGATGCCGACTTCGAGCACCTCCCGGTCCAGATCTGCACCCCGGTCGAGTTGATGGTGGACAGCGATCCGCTCAGCCTGACCCGGTTCACCCACGATGATCTCACCCGCGTCCTGGCCCGTTTCCCGGACCGGATTGAGATCCTCCCCGCCGAGAAAACCGTTCCCGACTCCCCCGACCATCTCGATCTCATATTCGGTTTTGTCGGCGCCGCGCCGATCCGCGTTCGGATCCGCCACTCCAGCCTCACCGGCTGTCCGGTGCCGTTCGATGCGGTCTTTCGGGCCATCCTCGAAAGCGGGGCTTTCTACCCGGTCGTCCGGGACGGGGGAGAGGGGGAGTGGGGCGACCACTCCGGACCGCACTCGGGGACGGTGAGCCTGCCGACCTTCACCCTCGAGGACCTTCGCCGGGCCGTGTCCAGCGGACGGCTTTTCCCGCCCGGTCTCATCCGGGTTCAGGCGGTGTGCCGCGTGCTCAACATCGACTTCCCCGTTCCCGTGCTCGCCGATCGGTCTACGCTTGAGCAGAAGCAGGCATTTCTGGCCGAGCTCATCGCTTTGCGGGCGCGGCGCCGCCGGATCGCGTGTTTTGACGGCCGGGTGTACATGCTCAACCGCTGAGTTCCCCTCCGGCGCCCGTCCGGGCGGCCGCGTTCTGCTCCCCTCTGAAAATACTTGTTGAAGCCCCTGCGCGCGCCCCGCTACTTTTCATCCCATGGAGAACTTCGCGCCGGCCGCCGCCCCAACGCCGAACGCCCGGCTGCGTTGCCGCGCCGGGCGCTGTGCTCGATCCGGTGTCGCCGGATCAGGCCGGTTTGCTCGCCGCGTGCCGCGCCAGCCGGGATTTGTACCGGTCGGCCGTGCGCCGGTGGAGCAGGCGGCGGGAGGCCGCCCGGTCGATCATCGAGACCACGGTGCGGTATTTGCCGGCGAGATCCGGGGCCCCGGGTTCCGTCGCCCGCAGGTCGCGGATGGCGCCGCGCAGGTGGGACCGCCAGGCCCGGTTCCGGTCCCGCTGCTTCTCCGACTGCCTCATCCGCTTGAAGTTCGATTTGTGATGCGGCATACTATCCTTTCACATCTTCCTTTGCTTTCAGAAATAACCTTTAAATATACGCGGCACGGGCAGCTTGTCAACTCCTGAGGCAAAGAAAAGTTCCCTCCTGGGATCAGCCACAACGGTGTCCGCCTGGACTGCCTTCTCCCGCGTCCTCGGCCTCGTTCGCGAACAGGTCATGGCCTTCATCTTCGGCGCCGGCATGGCCACCGATGCCTACGTCACCGCCTTCCGCATCCCCAACCTCCTGCGCGACATGTTCGCCGAAGGGGCCCTGTCATCCGCCTTCGTCCCGACCTTCAAGGAGCGGCTGGTCGCCGGCAGCAAGGACGAGGCTTTTCACCTGGCCAACGTGGTCATGACCGCCATCCTCGTCGTCGTCGGCCTCGTGGTGCTCCTCGGCATCGTCGCCGCGCCGCTTCTCATCTACGTTTTCGCGCACGGTTTCACCGCCGATGCCGTCAAGTTCGACCTCACGGTGAGCATGACCCGGATCATGATGGCGTACCTGCTGCTGGTGTCGCTCTCGGCCCTCGTCATGGGCATGCTCAATTCTTTCGGCCGCTTCGGGCTCCCGGCGCTCTCGCCGGCCATGTTCAACCTCGGCACCATCGTCGTGGTCCTGGCTTTCTACAAGGTGATGGACCCGCCGATTTACACCATGGCGATCGGCGTGCTCGTCGGCGGTCTCGGCCAGGTCGCCATTCAACTGCCCGCCCTCCTGCGCATCGGCTACCGCTTCCGCTTCACCATCTCGCTGTTCGATGCCGGTCTGCGGCGGGTGATGCGGCTGTTGACGCCCATGATTATCGGGCTGTCCGCCGGCCGCATCAACATTCTCGTCTCCACGCTCATCGCGTCATTCCTCGCGGAAGGGGCGATCTCCTACCTCAACTACTCCTACCGCCTCATGCATTTCCCCCTGGGCGTGTTCGCCGTCGCCATCGGTACCGTCGCCCTGCCGCAGGTGGCCGAACTGGTGGCCCGCCGCCAGCACGACCGGGTCGGCGATACCTTCCTGAACGCCGTCGGCCTGAACTCCTTCGTGGTTATCCCCTCCGCCGTCTTCCTCGCCCTCATGGGCCGTCCCCTCGTCGACCTCGTCTACCAGTGGGGGGCCTTCTCCAGCCTCGACAGCGAACAGACGGCGCTCGCCCTGCTGCACTACTCCTACGGCCTGGTCGGCTTCGCCGTCGTCCGCGTGGTCGTGCCGTTCTACTATGCCTATGAGGACTCCCGGCTTCCGATGAAAATCTCGATCCTCGCCGTCGTCGTCAACCTCGTTCTCTACGCTCCGCTGGTGTGGCTGCTCGGGTTTGCCGGACTGGCGGCGGCCACCTCTCTGGCGGCCCTGCTCAACGCCGGCCTGCTGATCTGGTTTCTGCCGCGCAAGGGAGTCGCCGTTTCGTTCGGCCGTCTGGCCTTTCACACGGCGCGGATCACCGTGATCGCGCTCGTGGCGTTCTATGTTGCGCGCGTCATCCCTTATGACGCCGTCATCGCCCTCGATGACGGTCTCCCGCAACGGACCCTGGCGGTGATTCTTCCGGCGCTGGTGGGCGCCGTGCTCTACGTTGCTTTTTCCTTGGCCCTGCGTACTCGCGAGATTACCTTGTTGAGAAACAGGTTAGTGCGAAGACGTCGGGCGGGGAATTGATGGCGCGCGCGTATCCGGGGATATTCCTTCTCATTGCTCTTGCCGGCGGCATTCTCGCCGCTGATTTCCTCCGCGCCTCCGCCCCGGCCTTTTTGCTGGCCGCGCTGGGCGGGTTGGTGGCGGCTGCCGCCGCCCTGGTTTTCCGGCGACCGTCGGCTGCCGCCGTGTTTTTCGGCCTCGTCTTGGCCGGCCTCTCGGCCGCACATTTCGCCCGCGACACCTATGATCTCGGTTCCCGCAGCCTCGGCCGCTACGCCGATAGCCGCACCCGCTATCGGCTGGTTGGCCGCGTCGATGACTGGCCGGAACTCCGCCCCGACCGCATCGAGCTGACCGTCCGCCTCGATTCCCTCGGACCCGACCGCATGGCCGCGGTCGAGGGCCGTCTCCTCCTGAGAATCGCCGATACCGGCGCGGCCGTGCAGTTCGGCGACCGGGTCGAGCTCTCCACCCGCCTGTATCCGGCGGCCGAGAGGGGAGAGGGGGCCGCCTCCCGCCGATCGCTGCTGGTAAAGGGCGTGGGAGCGCTGGCTTATGTCCGTGCCTCTCAGGACGTGCGCCGCCTGCCGCGCCCGGCGGTTGGGCTGATCCCCGTGGTCGACACTGTGCGCGCCGCCATCGGGCAGTCGCTCCGCCGGACACTGAGCCCCCGCGCCGCGGCGCTGGCCGGGGGTTTTCTCATCGGCGACACCCGCGACATCCCCCCCGACCTGTATCGCGCTTTCCGCGACTCAGGCACTTTACACGTGCTCGCCGTGTCCGGTTCGAACGTGGCCGTGGTCGTGGGTTTCGTCCTGGTGCTCCTGCGGCCCTTCCGAACCGGCCGGGTCGCGCGCACCCTCATTCTGCTTGTGGTGGTTGTGTTCTTCGCGCTCCTCTGCCGCGGCGAACCCTCGGTTGTACGCGCCTCCGTCATGGCCGCTCTCATTCTGCTGGCCCGCCTCGCGGGGCGGCGCATCGATCTGAACAACCTGGTCGCCCTGGCCGCCGCCGCCATCCTCCTGTGCGCCCCCGCCCAGTTGTTCAGCGTCGGTTTTCAATTGTCGTTCGCGACCGCCTGGGGGCTGGTCTTCGTCACGCCCCGGGTCTACCGGCTTCTCGAAGGCCGGGCGCTTGGCCCGCCGGCCCGGTGGTTGTCGCTGGCGGTCATCGTGTCGCTGACGGCGCAGCTCTTTTCCGCTCCCCTCGTCGCCTGCTATTTTCACCGTGTGCCGCTTCTTGGGCCGGCGGCCAACCTGGTCATTGTCCCGCTCGTGTCGGCGGCGGTCGTGGGGGTGCTGGCGACTCTCACGCTCGATTTCGTCTGGCCGCCGCTCGGCGCTCTCGCCGGCGCCCTCGTGGACCGCCTGATGGATCTCATCCTCGGGGCGCTGGGCCTGTTCTCGGGAGAGCGCGCGCCCGTCCTCGACACCGGCGCGCTGCCGCCGGCTGCCGCGGTCGCTGCCTACGCCGCCCTGATTGTCGCCGGCTTCGCTCTCGGATCGCTCCCGGTGCGGCGGCGGGCGGTGCTTGGCGGCCTGGTCCTCCTCAACGGCGCGCTCGCCTGGCTGGCCCTCGGCCCCCGGCCGCCCCGGGTCGTCTGCGACATCCACATCACGCGCGTCCCCGGCGGGGTGGCCGCCGCCATCGTCCCGGCCGGTGCGGAGCGGGCCGATCTGGTCATCACCAACCTCGCCGCCCGGGACTACCCGGTGGTCGACCGCGTCCTGATCCCCTGGCTGGAACGCCTCGGTCGGCCGGGACTCGGCCGGGTAGTGCTGTTGTCCGCCGATTATGCCGGCGCGGCCGAGCTCGCGCGCTTCGCCGACAGCCTGCGCGCGGACACCCTGTTTGTCCACGGCCGGCTGCACGGCACCATGGGGGACATCGCGGCACGGTCCGGGCGCTGTCCACCCTGGCGCCCCTTCGGCGGGGCGGAGCCGCCGGCCGGCGAGGGCCTGGCGCTCTGCGCCTGGGGCGCGGTGCTCGCCGCCCGGGGCCTCGAAATCCTGTTCCTTCGGACCGACGGCGATCTCGCGGCCGCCCGCTGCGCCCCCGACCGCGCCTGCTGGCTGGTCTGCGGCGATGAAGCGGCCGCGGACGACCTCCGCTCGATCGGCCGCCCGCCCGCGGGTCTGGTCTGTGCAGAATTTGCACAGACCGAACCGGACTCCGTCCCCGCCGCCGTCTTTGACCTGCGCCGGTTCGGGTCCGTGCGCCTGCGGCTGACGGCCGGCGCCGCCCCCTCGGTCCGCGTGGAAACCGGCCGCTGAACCTTTTCCCGTCAAGTTCCGATTGGCGGCTCCCGATACATATAGAGAACTGGCGTACCCGCGCTGGCGGGGCCTACCATGGTGTGGAGAGAAGGAAGAAGGGTCGCAGATGAGTCTATCCGGTAACCTGAAAACGGTATCATTCCCCGACATCCTCCAGCTTCTGGCGACGGGGAAGAAGACGGGACTGCTGGAAATCAGAACCGCCAGCAGGCAGAAAGAAGTTGCCTTCCGCGACGGCAACATCATTCACGCCTCGTCGGTAAACTCCGCCGAGGACCTCCTCGGTCAGATGCTGTTGAACCGCGGCCGGCTCTCGAAGAAGGATCTCGACCGGGCCATCACGCTCCATAAGCAGACCGGACGGCAGCTCGGCACCACCCTCATCGACATGGGCGTCTTCGACAAGCACGAGATCGCCGAGTGCCTCAAACAGCAGATCGAAGAGATTGTGTACAACCTGTTCTCGTGGAAAGAGGGCGAGTTCCTGTTCCATGAGAACGCCCACCCCAAGAGCGCCCCGTTCCTCGTCGAGCTCAGCACGATGAGCGTCATCATGGAGGGGACGCGGCGCATCGACGAGTGGCTCGAGATCCAGAAAGTGCTCCCGCCCGACGACGTCCTCCTGGCGATCTCGCGGTCGCCCCGGACTAATGAGGAGGAGTTCAAAATCTCCGTCGACGAGTTCCGGCTCATCGGCCTCATCAACGGCGAGCGCACCCTCCCCGACCTCATCAACCTCTCGCCCATGGGCGAGTTCGTCACCTGCCGCGCCATCTACCGCCTTATTGTCAATCACCTCATCGAAGCGGTCGGGCGGCGCGAGCAGAAGAACCAGGTCGAGGAGGACGAGGAAGAGGCCGTGCTCCGCATCGTCTTCCGGCTCTACAACAATGCCTTCTACCGCATCCGCACGCTCTTCGAAGAGTACCTCGGCGAGGACAACACCACTTTCGCCACCTTCGCCGCCCAGTACCGCGGCAACCTGCTGAACTTCTTCCCGGGCGTCGACCCCAAGTCCGACCTCATGCCCTCGTTCGACAAGTTCCTCGCCGCGGTCCAGGCCATTCCCGCGCCGATTCGGTTCCAGACGTTGTTCCGCGACCTCGATGACGCCCTGGCCGAACAGCTCCAGTTTATCTTCGAACTGCTCGGCGTCGGGGCCTATCGCGACGGCGTCACGACGGTCAAGGGCGAGATTTCCGAGCCGCTGGCCACCCGGCGCGACTTGGTGAAGCGATACGCGATCGAAGAAAATTTCAATCAGGCCGTGAAACGGTCTGCCCGCGTTGTCAAAATGGTGAGAGGGTGAATATGAAACGCACGATTATGTCCGCTCTGCTGCTGGCCGGGGCGTTGGTACCGTTCTCGCGCGCCGAGGCCGCCAACATCGCCGCCATTATCAACCCGCCGACCTTCCTGAATCTCCTGGTCCTGGTCGGCGCGGTCGTGTGTACCGCCGGCGCCGTGCAGGTTTTCTCGCTAGTACGCGGCGGCCGCCTGAGCCGCTGCTGGCAGTGGTTCATCGGCGGTTTCGCCGTTCTGGCGCTGGCCGAAATTATTTTGTTGTGTGGCCTGTTTGAACTGCTGACATTGCCGGAGTTCGTTGTGCCAACGTTACTTCTGGTCATGGCCGGGCTGTTCTTGTACGGCGTGCGGGAAATCAAACGAACGTTGAGCTGACGGACATTCAAGTTGACATAACTTGCTGCAATCTCTATATTTAGTGAGCAGAAAATGTTGTCGACCGAAAAGACCTTGCAGCAAAGAGACTTACGGACACAGTAGATGAACAGTACCACCGAGCTGGACGAACGGATATCCAAGTGCCGCAAGATCCTCGAAGAGGATCCCAATTCGCAGATTTTTGCGGCGCTGGCCGAATCGTATCGCAAGAAGGGTGAACTCGACAAGGCCTTCCGCGTCTGTCAGAACGGCCTGAAAGTCCACCCCTCCTACGGCTCGGCACATGTGGTCATGGCCAAGATCAACCTCGACCGCGGCCTCTACGACTGGGCCGAGGTGGAGGCGAATAAGGCCATGGAGCTGGACGGGCGCACGCGCACGGTCGAGCTGCTGCTCGCGGAGATCTACATTTACAAAGGGGAGTTCGAGCGCGCGGTCAAACTCCTGAGCCAGCTGCACCAGGCCGACCCGGGCAACGCCCAGATCGAACGCCTGCTGGAAATTGCGCGCAAACTGCCCGAGGAATCGCGCGCCGTCACCGAGCCGGCCGCCCCGGCGCCCACGGCTGCCCCCGGACCGACCGCCGCCGAACCCGATCTGCCCCTCCCGCTGGCGGTTCCGCAGATCCTCGACGAGGCGCGGACCATCCCCGGCGTGCCGGGCGCCCTCTTCGTCAATTTCGAGGGTCTGGTCATCGAGACCCGGTGGCAGCTGGACATGGACCAGGCCCGCTGTGGCGCCACCATCGGCGAACTCGGCAACGTGCTGAACGAAAGCCTGCTCGAAGGCTCCTTTGGGGCCGTCCGCTCTATCCTCGTGGAAACGGCAGGCCCTACCTTCTACGTCATACGGGAGCAGGACGGCGTCTTCATTTTCGTGGGCGATGAGTCCTGCAACCTGGGAACGCTGCGGATGAGAATAGAAAAGCTGGTGGCCCGCTACCAGCCCTAGCTGCGAAGGACACGTTATGGACAGGAACGGACGATACAGCCGGCCGATCGTGCTGCTGTCGCTCATCGTGCTGATTATCCCGATGGTGCTTTTCCCGAACCGGCTGGGAACCGATCTGGCGCGCGCCTCGCTCATCTACCTGATGTACGAGCTCGCCTGGTATCTGGCCGCCGTCTTCGCCCTCACGCGGCGCACCAGTCTGCTGCCGCTGGCGCAGGCGGCCGGCATCTGCCTGCTCTACCGCCTGGCCCTCGGCCTGGCTTTCGGCCTGATGATCGCCGTCGCCTATGCCATGAACCTCCGGGTTTCGCTGACACTGGCGCTCTCGAGCTACCTCCCGGCGGTGCTGCTGCACGTGGCCGCGGCGCCGTTCATCCTCATCCCCGTGGTCCGGCGCGTGGTGGCGCCGGTGCATCCGTGGCCGGTGCTGGTGACCGACCGACAGGAGGGCGACTCGCCTATGCATGACGTCAAGAAGACCCACACCGCCGGCAGCCCGCGCGGCTTGGCGGCCGCGAGCGCGGCGCCGGCCGAGTGGCGGTCCGACCCGGAGCGCCACGGCCGCTCAGAATCCGAACCCGCACCCATGCGGCCGGGCGACGCCAACGGCTTTGACCGCGCCACCAGCTACATCGGCGAAAACCCCGCTGTCCGCGCCGCCGCCGTCGTCGATATCGAGGGCCTTCTGCTCGGCCATTTCCAGCGCGGGGGAGACCTGGCCGAAGACTGGGCGCCTCTGGCCCGCCTCTTTTACGAACACAACCGGGACGTCGCCGCCCGCTTCAGCGGCGGCCTGCCCCAGCGCCTCGCGCTCAGTTTCCCCGATCGCAAAATCATCATCGCCCGGGAAGAGACGTTCTACCTCATGGTCGTCTCCGAACACCACCATGACGAGCTCCTGAACGTCCGCTTCTCCCAAGGCCTCGAGATAGTCAGGAAATATGTTGCGGAACGGTACGGCCAGGAGCGAGCCGTGAACGCGGAGAATGTATATGTACGAAATTCTTAGTGAGCTCAACAAGACCAGCGGGGTCACCGGATCCATGGTCGTCGGGAGCGACGGCATTCTCATCGCCGCCGACCTCGACGCCTCGTTCGAAGGAGAAACGGTCGGGGCCCTGGCGGCCTCGATCACCAGCAATATCCAGAAGAGCCTCCACCGCCTGGACGGCCATCCTCTCCGGCAGGTCACCATCGAATCCGAGGAGGCCAAGCTGTTTTTCACCGATGCCGGTCTGGGCATCCTGGTGGTCACAACCGAGAAGGACGTCAACGTCGGACTGATCCGTTTGGAGATCAAAAACGCGATCGAACGCCTGCGCACCGTCCGGTAACCGCATGCCGACCAACGACGACATAGGGACGAGACGACATGGTATCGATTAATTACTCCGCCCGCGAAGTGTGCTGTAAGATTGTCTACTATGGACCGGGGTTGTCGGGCAAGACGACCAACCTCCAGTACGTCCACGCCAAGGTGCCGGGCAACACCCGCGGCAAGCTGATTTCGCTGGCCACCGAAGCCGACCGCACCCTCTACTTCGACTTCCTGCCGATCAACATCGGCACCATCAACGGCTTCGCCGCCAAGTTTCAGCTCTACACCGTCCCGGGCCAGGTCTATTACAACGCGACGCGCAAGCTCGTGCTGCGCGGCGTCGACGGTCTGGTCTTCGTCGCCGACAGCCAGCCGAGCAAGATGGACGAGAATATTGAATCCCTGACCAACCTCGAGGAGAACCTCCGCGAGTACGGCTACGACATCGGCGAGCTGCCGGTCGTCATCCAGTACAACAAACGCGACCTCCCCGGCGTCCTCCCCGTCGCTGAACTCGAGCGCCAGCTCAACCCGCGCGGCTGGCCGTCGTTCGAGGCCTCGGCGACCGTCGGCAACGGCGTGTTCGACACCCTGAAGATGATTATCAAAATGGTGCTGGAGAAGGCCAAGAGTTCGGGCAGTTCGCGGCCGCGGGCGATCACGCCGATGGAGGACCGGGTTGCTCCGGCGCCCGAGGCTCCGCGGGTGGACGATCGCGAGGAGGCGGCCGCGACCGAGACGCCGCCCGCGACGGCCGCGGAATTCGCCCGCCAGGGCCGCCCGGCCGCCGCCGAGGACCCCGAGTCTGTGCAGTACCGTCCGTACCCCGGTTCGCGCACGGGCGCGGCGGCCGAGAGTGCGCCTGCGGCGGTCACCACGGCCGAGCCGCCCCGGCCTTCGGCGCCGTCGGTCGCCGCCGCCGGCAGCCTCGCCCGGACGCCGGTCTCGGCCGCGACCGGAAGCGGCACCGGCGCCGTTTCGCCCCACATGGCGCCGCCCCTGCGGCGCAAGAAAGAGGACAAGAAGCGCGGCTTCTTTAAGCGTCTGTTTGGATTGAAATAGCCACCCAGGAGGCAGGAATGTCTGACGATAGTCTCATTATTTACGAAGAAGAAATCAACCAGATTGACGCGCTGATCTCCAAGATGCTCAAAGGAGCCGAGGCGAAATGCGCCCTCCTGGTTGACAAGGACGGACACCTGATTACCCGTCAAGGCTTCACCCACTCGCTCGACACGACCGCCCTGGCCGCCCTGCTGGCCGGCTCGTTCGCGTCCACTAAGGAAATCGCCAAGCTTGTCGGCGAACCCGAGTTCTCCGTGCTCTTCCACCAGGGGAAGAAGGACCACATCCACATGTCCCTGGTCGGCGAGCGCTCGATCCTCGTCGTCATTTTCGACGACCGGACGACGATCGGGATGGTGCGGCTCTACGCCAAGGAGACGTCCGCCGAGCTGGCCAAGATCTTCGACACCATCAAGGCCACGGCCGCGGAAAACAAACAGCAACAGGCGAAATTCGCCAACGAGTTTGCCCAGGGAGCTCAGGACAAGCTGGACGACATCTTCCAGGACTGAGAGACTCCGCCCCTGCGGTGGTGCGGCGGAGGGACGACACGGGACTGCATGGGTAAACAGCACATGAGGTGCTGACCGAGGAACTATGCCTTCAGACATCGGGGCAATGCTGGTCAAGGCCGGCAGAATCACACCGGAACAGGCCGAGAAGGCCGATCGAATGGCCCGCGAACACGGCGAGAAGCTCGAAGCCGCGCTCGTCCGCATCGGCGCCGTCGAGTCGGAAGAGGAGATCGCCAAGTTCATCGGCAAACACCTCAAGATCGGCGCCATCCGCCTCGAGGACATCGAGCTCAACCCCGATATCGTCAAGCTCATCCCCGTCGACATCGCGCGCAAATTCAAGGTCATTGCCGTCTCCAAGCTCAACAAGACCCTCCTCGTCGCCATCAGCGACCCGAACAACATCTACGTCCTCGACGCCGTCAAGTTCATCACCGGCTGCATCGTCCAGCCCGTCCTGTCCCCGGAGAGGGCGATCGAGAAGGCGATCGACCAGTACTACGCCGACGGCGGCGGGCTGTCCGAAATCGTCAAGGGGCTCGAGGATGCCGAGGGACTCGAAGTGGTGGAGGCCGAAGACGGCCCGAGCGACATGGACCTCATGTCGGCCATTCAGGACAAGCCGCTCGTCAAACTCGTCGACTCGATCATCGGCGACGCCATCCGCATGGGCGCCTCCGACATCCACATCGAAATGTACGAGAAGCGCATCCGCGTGCGCTACCGCATCGACGGCGACCTGCGCGAGATGGCCCCGCTCCCCTTCAAGTACCGCGCCGCCATCGTCTCGCGTGTCAAGATCATGGCCGACCTCGACATTTCCGAGCGCCGCCTGCCCCAGGACGGCCGCATCAAGATCAAGATCTCCGGACGCACCGTCGACCTCCGCGTCTCTGTCCTCCCGACCATCTTCGGCGAGAAGGTCGTGATGCGTATTCTCGATCCGAACGCCCTCATGGTCGACATGACCCGGCTCGGGTTCCGCGAGGAGGACCTGGCCAAGTTCGACAAGGCCATCCACCTGCCCTACGGCATCGTCCTGGTGACCGGCCCGACCGGGTCGGGTAAGACGACCACCCTGTACTCGGCCCTCAAGCAGATCAACACCGTCGACGTCAACATCATGACCGCGGAGGACCCGGTCGAGTTCAACTTCGACGGTATCAACCAGGTGGCCGTGAAATCCGACATCGGGATGACCTTCGCCGCCGCCCTCCGCTCCTTCCTGCGGCAGGACCCCGACATCATCATGGTGGGGGAGATTCGCGACGGCGAGACGGCCGAGATTGCGATCCGCGCCGCCCTGACCGGGCACCTGGTGTTTTCGACGCTCCACACCAACGACGCCCCGTCGTCCATCAACCGCCTCATCGACATGGGTGTCCCGTACTACCTGGTCGCCTCGGCCACCAAGCTCATCCTGGCCCAGCGGATGATGCGCAAGATCTGCCAGAACTGCAAGGAGGAGATCAACCTCTCGCCTGAGCAGGTCGAGAGCCTCGGGGCGCCGAAAGAACTCCTCCGCAACATCCGCGCCTTCGAGGGGCGGGGGTGCCGCGAGTGCGGGGACACCGGATCGGCCGGCCGGACGGCGGTTTTCGAGGTCATGCCGATCACCCCGGAAATCGAGCGGCTGATTCTTAACCGCGCGCCCGACACCGACATAGCCCAGAAGGCGCTGGAGCAGGGGATGTTCAGCCTGCGCATGTCGGCCGTGGAGAAGATGAAAGCCGGCCTGGTGTCGATCGACGAAGTTTTCGCGGTCACCACGAACACCTGATCTCTCCAAATCCGCCTGTCCGCCAACCGCTTATCGAGCCCGCCACGGGCCTTTCCGGTCAAGATTCCGCCTCGCCCGCCGATAATAGTACAGAAGATATCGGCCCGAAAAAACGAATGCCGGCCTCATAGATTGGGAGATCGAGATGTTTACACTCCGCGAGCTGCTGGAAGAGATGGTGAAACTCAACGCCTCCGACCTGCACCTCACCGTCGGCTCGCCGCCGGTCGTGCGCGTCGACGGCCGTCTGCAGCGCCTCAACTACGATGTGCTGACGAGCGAGCAGACCAAGAAGCTGTGCTACTCCATGCTCACGGAGAAGCAGAAGCTCAAATTCGAACAGAACTCCGAGCTCGATTTCTCCTTCGGCATCGAGCAGATGAGCCGCTTTCGCTGCAACGTTTTTATGCAGCGCGGCAACATCGCTGTCGTCCTCCGGCAGATCCCCTACAAGATCCGCACGTTCGATGAGCTCGGTCTGCCCAAGGTGATTGCGGAATTCGCCAAGCTGCCGCGCGGGCTCGTCCTCGTGACCGGTCCGACCGGCTCCGGGAAATCCACCACTCTCGCCGCCATCATCGACAAGATCAACCGCGAGCGGCCCGTCCACATCATCACCGTGGAAGACCCGATCGAGTACCTGCACCGCCACCAGGCGGCCCTGGTCAACCAGCGCGAGGTCTACTCCGACACCACCTCGTTCGCGACCGCGCTGAAGTACGCGCTGCGCGAGGATCCCGACGTCGTGCTCGTGGGCGAGATGCGCGACCTCGAGACGATCGAGGCGGCTTTGTCGATTTCGGAGACCGGCCACCTCGCCTTCGCCACCCTGCACACCAACTCCGCCTCGGAATCGATCAACCGCATCGTCGACTCCTTCCCGACCAACCAGCAGGAGCAGGTCCGGGTGTCGCTCTCGTTTTCGCTCCAGGCCATCGTGTCTCAGGCGCTCATACCGAAGATCGGCGGCGGGCGGGTCATGGCGCTCGAAATCATGGTCTGCACCCCCGCGATCCGCGCCCTCGTCCGCGACGACAAGGTGCACCAGATGTACTCGATGATCCAGTCGGGTCAGAAGTACGGCATGAAGACGATGAACCAGTCGCTCTCCGAGCTCTACCTGACCGGCAAGATAACCCTCAATGACGCGATGAGCTATAGCTCGAACACGCAGGAACTCGGCGAAATGCTCTCCCGCCAGAAATCTCCGGCGTTTTCGTAATGTGAGTATGGGAAAGGACGTTTGCCATGCCAGTATTCGAGTATAAAGGCAAGACGCTCGCCGGCGCCGCCGTCCAAGGCTCGCTCAAAGCCAAGAGCAAGGGCGACCTCGAACGGGTCCTGCGGCAGAACCGCATCCTGGTCACCTCCATCAGCAAGCGGGCCCCGGAAATCAGCCTCCGGATCGGCACCGGCATCAAGCGGATCCACGTCTCCCGCTTCACCCGGCAGTTTGCCACCATGATCGGCGCCGGTCTCCCCATGGTCCAGTGCCTCGAGATCCTCGCCGCGCAGTCGGAAAACCGCGAGCTCGCCCGGATCATCAACGATGTCAAAGAGGGCGTCTCCGGCGGCGCGACTCTCTCCGAGGCCATGGCCCGCCACCCCAAAATCTTCGACCCCCTCTATACCAACATGGTCGAAGCCGGCGAGGTCGGCGGCGCCCTCGATTCCATCCTCGTCCGCCTCGCCGTCTACCGCGAGAAGGCCGACAAGCTGATTCGCAAGGTGAAAGGAGCGATGGTCTACCCGAGCGTCGTCATGATCGTCGCCATCGGCGTCACCACCGCCATGCTCACCTTCATCGTGCCCGTCTTCGCCAAGATGTTCGAGGGACTCGGGTCGGAACTGCCGGCGCCCACCAAGATCGTGCTCCACATCTCGCATTTCCTCCAGGCCAACTTCGTCTTCCTGACGATCGGGCTGATTGGCCTGGTCGCCTTCATCCTGTGGTGGCGCAAGACGCCGCAAGGCGGGCTGGTCTGGGACAAGTCCATGCTCCGCATGCCCATCCTCGGGACTCTCGTACGCAAGTCCTCGGTCGCCCGCTTTACCCGGACGCTCGGAACGCTGCTGTCTTCGGGCGTCTCCATCCTTGACGCCATGGACATCACCGCCCGGACCGCCGGCAACCGCGTCATCGCCAACGCCATCAACAAGTCGGTCATGGCCATCGCTGAGGGCGACACGATCACCGGGCCGCTCAAGGAATCGGGCGTGTTTCCGCCGATGGTGACCCAGATGATCTCTGTCGGCGAGAAGACCGGCGGCCTCGACGAAATGCTCAACAAGATCGCCGAGTTCTACGATGAGGAAGTCGACGACGCGGTCTCGGCTCTGACCTCGATCATCGAGCCCGTCATCATCGTCTTCATGGGTATCGTCATCGGCGGCATCCTCATCGCCATGTACCTGCCGATGTTCGACATCATCGGGAAGATCGGCTGATCCCGAGATCCCGCCGCCGGCGCTGGGCCGGCCGCGGACACCGAATGACCCTGCTGGACGGCGCCCTCCGCGGCGCCGTCCGGCGTGCGGGAAACCATGGTTAGCGCCGAACACCCCCGCCGTCTCGCGTGGTTCATCCCCCTCCGGTTGGCCACTTTCCTCGTGGTCTTCTTCGTCGTCGTCTTCTGGATGAAATTCCCCGGTTTCCTCGCCCTGCCGTTCTTCCTCTACGCCGGCGTCACCCTCGGCTTCACGCTCCTGCTGGCCCTGGACAAGCAGCAGCGGCTCGGCGCCGTGACCACCGCCATGGTGGCGCTGCACTTCCTGTTGGAGATCGGCGTCGAATCCGGCATCATCTACGCCACGGGCAACGTGAACTCCCCGTTCTCGGCTCTCTTTGTCCTGACGATCGTCTCGGCCGCGCTTGTCTACCGTCTGGTCGGTACCCTCGTCATCGCCTCCACCGTCGCCCTGGCCTACGCCTTCATCGTCTGGCTCGGTCTGACCAACAGCGATCCCGAGTGGTCGCTCCGGGCGCTGCGCACGGTCTTCGACACCCAGGAAACCGCCTTCTACTCGATCTTTCTGCACCTGCTGATTTTCTATCTCGTCGCCTTCATCGCCGGCTACCTCGGCCAGCGCCTGCGCGACCAGGATCGCCGCCTCGCCGACGCCTCCCGCGCCCTTCGCCGCGCCCGCCTGGAGACCGACGATATCCTGCGCCACCTCAATTCCGGGCTCATCACGATTGACGCCGAGGGCTGCATTGTCTATTTCAACCGCACCGCCGAGCGCATCCTCGGGTATTGCGAGGAGGACATCAAGGGTCTCAGCTGCGACCAGGCCTTCGCCGACCGCATGCCGGCCCTGGCCCGGAGCCTGATGGACGGCGTCCGGCGGCGGGTCGCCCACCTGCGCCAGGAGCTCGAGATCATCAATCCGCTGGGCCGCCGCGTTCCCCTCGGGCTGTCGATCTCCATTCTGACCGAGGAGGACAAGGCCACGCCGCGCGGCGTCATCGCCATCTTCTCCGATCTCACCGAGGCCAAGGACCTGGAGGCCAAGGTCCGCGCGGCCGACCGCCTCGCCGCCGTGGGCGAGCTCTCCGCCTCCATCGCGCACGAAATCCGCAATCCGCTCGCCGCCATCTCCGGCTCCGTCGAGGTGCTCAAGAGCGCCCTCCCGGTCGCGGGGGAGAACGCCCGCCTCATGGACCTGATCGTCAAGGAGTCCGACCGGCTGACCAAGATCCTCAGCGAATTCCTCCTCTACGCCCGCATCGACCGGCCCAGCTACACCAAGGTGGACCTGTGCCGCCTGACCAGCGACGTCCTCCATATCCTCTCCCACCACGAGTCCCGCCACCCCGGCATCCGCCTGGCTTTCGATGCCGATCAATCGGTGGTGTACGTGGCGGGAGATGAAGACCTGCTCACCCAGGTGCTGCTGAACCTCGGGGTCAACGCCTGCGAGGCGGTCGGGGCCGCTCCCGGCGACGTACACTTCCGCGTCTTCTCCCGCGATCCGGAGAGAGTCGTGCTGCAGGTCGCCGACACCGGGTGCGGCATGGCACCGGAAGTCATGCGGCGCATGTTCCAGCCGTTCTTTTCGACCAAGCGCCAGGGGACCGGCCTGGGCCTGGCGATTGTCCACCGCGTCTGCACTGCCCTCAAGATCGGCCTCGCCGTCGACTCCGCTCCCGGCCGGGGGGCCACGGTCACGCTCGAATTCCCGGTGTGCATGCCGCGGCCCCAGCTCCAGGGCGCCGCGACCGCCTCGGCGGCCCCCGCCGCCGTCCGCTGACCGCCCGATTTTGGTTGGCTTTTCTCCGCCCGTTGTATAACTTAATCAGCCAACCGGATCCCGTGTGATCGCAACCGTGACGGAGAGATGATGGCCTTACGAACCTATGCCCGGCTGACGGGCGTCCTCGCACTCGTGATCGCCGCCTGCGGCGAGCCGCCGACGCTCACCCACGAATCCGTCGACCGCTTTGACCGGGTCGTCGCCCGCGTCGATACCGTCTACACCCTCACCTTCCCCGAGTTCTACCGGAAACTGGAAGAGAGCATTCTGCTGCCCGACGGCGGCCGGCTGTCGCAGCGGGAGGTGGCCGACGAACTGGATCGCGTCGTCATGGACACGCTCGCCGGTCTGGTCGCCGACACCGTCAACCTCGGCGCCAACTACGAGCTCAACCGCATCTACCGCCAGCGGTACTACGAGTACCTTCTCCGCCGTTTTGGCCAGGTGGCTTTCTTTGAAAAGACCTCGGTCGATTCCGCGGCCGTGCGGCAGTATTACGAACAGAACCTCGCGCAGTTCACGACCCCGGAGGAGGTCGACGTTTCGCACATTCTGATCGCCGCCGGGAACCTGCCCCACGACCGCGATTCGCTGAAGTATCGCGGCCTCACCCAGCCGGAACTGGCGGCGGCGGCCGAGAAGCATGCCTGGTACGTGAAATCCCTGCTCGACCAGGGTCATCCCTTCGATTCCATCGCCCGCGAGTATTCCCACGACAACCTGATCGCTTCCTACGGCCCGCGGATCGGCTGGGTCCGGCGGGGCGTCTATGAACACCCCTTCGATTCGGTCGCTTTCGGTCTCGCCCCGGGCCGGTACTCCGATCCGTATTTCGCCTCGAACAGCTGGCATCTTATTTACGTCGCCGCTTATCACTCCGACACCACCGCCCCGCTGGAGGGGACGATCGCCGACCAGGTCACCGTCCATCTCCGCACGGCGGCCGCCGACTCCCTCGCCCGTCCGTTCCTGGACTCGCTCGATGCGGCCATGCAGCTTGAAATCAACGAGGCCATCCTTGACAGCAATGTCTTCCTGTTGCCCAAGCCGCTGTGGGCGGCGGTGGTCAACGGCCGCGATACGGTCGACATGGCCGACCTCCAGAGCCTCGAGGAGGGATTCCGGAAGCGCCACCGGGTGGACAACACCACCCCCGACATGAAGCGGGAGATGATCCAGATTGCCGCCCGGCGGTATGCGCTGGTGCAGGCGGCCCGCGCCGCCGGGATCGAAGAACTCCCGGACGTGAGGGAGCAGGAGTTCAAGCTCCGCCGCCAGTACCAGAAGACGATCGTCCTGCGGCAGGGGCTGGATGACGGCTGGACGCCGTCCGACGCCGAGATCGAGGCCTACTATCGCCGGAACTACCGCGAGACGCCGATCGACAAACCCCTCGTCGTCCAGCACATCATCGCGCCCGACTCCGCGTCGGCCGCTTTCCTCCGCGACCAGGCGCTCGCCGGCCACGATTTCCTCGCTCTCGCCGAGCAGTACTACCCCGGCGATTCGAGTCTCCGCCGCGACCTCGCCGACCTCGGGCCGATCGGGCCGCAGGACGTGTCCCCGGAATTCTATGAGGCGGCCCGGGTGACGCCCGATGGCAACGTCAGCTTTCCCGTCCAAACCCAGTACGGGTGGCACGTCATCAAAGTGCTGGAGCATCGCACGCCGATAACTCTGGACAAAGTGCGGACGCAGATCCGGCAGACCCTGCGCGATCAGCACCTCCGCGAGATCACCACGACTTTCCGCGACCGGCTCTACCGCCGCTTCGCCGTCTCCTTCCCGAATCGCCTGCCGGCGGTTGACCTCCGCCCCATACGCGACCGGCAGGAGGGGCAGGATGGACAGTGATGTGACAGTCTCGGCGCCGCCGTCCGCTCCGCCGCCGATCAGCTTTCGCAGCGAGCTGGCGCGCAAAGCCACGCACATGTTCGCACTCGTCATCCCGGCCGGCTACTACGTTCTCGGTCTGGGGCGCGGGACCATGCTCGCGGTCATGATCCCGGTGGCCCTGTGCACCTTCTTTGTCGATCTCGCGCGCCTGCAGGGGCGCCCGCTCTGGCGGGACATCTTCGGGCCGCTTTTCGGCCGCATGATCCGGGCCCACGAGGCGGCCGGGGATTTCACCGGTGCCACCTACATCCTCGCCTCCACCGTCGCCACCGTGGCCCTGTTCCCCAAAGCGGTTGCGGTTGCCGCCCTCGCCTTCACCGTGGTCGGCGACAGTCTCGCCGCGGTGATCGGGCGACGCTTCGGGCGGCGCCGGTTTCTCCACGGCAAATCGGTCGAGGGCTCGCTGGCCTGCTTGGCCGGCACGGTAATCGTGGCTCTACTCACTCCAAATCTGGCGGCCCCGGCCGCGTTTGCCGGCGCTCTGGCCGCCACCGTGGTCGAGGCCCTCCCCCTTCAGATCGACGACAACGTCACAATTCCGCTGCTGTCAGGCCTGGTCATGACCCTCGTATTGCGTATTCTGGGCTGAAAATCGGCCGGCCCGCCCTTTTTTGCTTGTCTGCCGGGGTCGAAATCCCGTATAATTAAGTGAAGGCTGACATATCTGTCATAACCCGAACCCGCTAGCGGAGGGTCTATGTCCAAGGGTACTGTGAAGTACTTTAACGATCTGAAGGGATGGGGCATCATTTCCAGCGCGGATTCGCCCGAGGACATCTACGTTCACTACACCTCAATTAACATGAACGGATTCAAGACCTTGCGTCAGGGACAGGAAGTCCTGTTCGACCTGATTCACAGCAATGGGCGCCCCCTCGCCCAAAACGTTCTTCCCTCGCGCTGACTTGTTCTGCATCACCGACTTCTGAAAGGCCGTGCCGCTGGAACACGGCCTTTTCTTTTTCCCCCCGCGTCTTGTCCGGGCCCTCCGCGCTCCCTATATTCCCGCCCATGAGGAAGATCATTGATCTGCGCTCCGATACCGTCACCCGCCCGGTCCCGGCCATGCGGGCGGCGATGGCGGCCGCCGAGGTGGGCGACGACGTTTTCGGCGATGACCCGACCGTGAACGAGCTCCAGCGCACGGTCGCCGATTTATTCGGAAAAGAAGCCGCCCTCTATGTCCCCTCCGGCACCATGGGCAACCAAATTGCCCTGAAAGCCCAGACGCGGCGGGGGTGGGAGCTCCTCTGCGACCGCGAGTGCCACATCGTCAACTACGAGGTCGCCGGGCCGGTAGTCCATAGCGGCCTGCTGGTGAATCTCATCCCGACCGAATACGGCCTGCTGACGGCCGAGGTGGTCCGCAGCCACATCCGTCCCGTCAACCTCCACACCCCGCGCACCAAGGTTGTCGCGCTCGAGAACACCCACAACCGTCACGGGGGAACCATCCTGCCCCAGGACGAAATCCTCAGAGTCCGCGAGGTGTGCGATGAGTTCGGGCTCGTATTCCACCTCGACGGCGCCCGCATCTGGCATGTCCACGTCGCCACCGGGCGCCCGCTGGCCGAACTCGTCGCGCCCTTCGACTCGGTGTCGGTCTGTCTCTCCAAGGGTCTCGGGGCGCCGGTCGGCTCGCTTGTCCTCGGTTCCGCGGCGCTCATCGACGTCTGCCGGCGCGAGCGGAAGCTGTTCGGCGGCGGCATGCGCCAGGCCGGCATCGTCGCTGCCGGCGGTCTCTACGCCGTGCGGCATCACATTGGGCGCCTGGCCGAGGACCACGCCAATGCCCGCTATCTCGCCGCGGCGCTCAACGAGTTCAAGCTGTTCAGCGTGGACCTGGCCCGCGTCCAGACCAACATCGTCCTGGCCGACATAAACGGCGCGGAGACCTCCGACTCCGTGCTCGCCCGGATGAACGAGGTCGGCGTGTGGGCCATCGCCTTCGGCCTCAAACGTATTCGCTTGGTCACCCACCTCGATGTCCCGCGCGCGGACTGCGAGGAAGCCGTCGCGCGGCTCCGGACCATCCTCGTATGACCGCGCCGCGCCCCGCCGACAAACTCACCATTCTCGGCACCTCGGCCGGCATGCCCCAGCCCGACCGCGCCGGCTCCGGCTGCCTGCTGACGGTCAACGGCCGCCACTCGCTCCTCGACTGCGGCGGCGGCATATGCGCCTCGTTCCTGCGAAGGGGGTGCGATCCGCTAGCGGTCGACCGCGTCTTCGTCACCCACACCCACCCCGACCACTGCACGGAACTCCCCCTCTTTCTCCAGATGCTGCACCTCGCCGGCCGCACCGACCCGGTTGAGCTGTTTGTCCCCGATGAGTTCGTGGAACCCCTCCGCGCGCTTTTGGCCGCCATGTACATCCCGAGGGAGAAGCTCCCTTTCGAACCGCGGCTGTGCGGTTACAGCGACGGCTTCCGCTACTCCGGCGATTTCACGCTCACGGCCCGCGCCAACGACCACCTCGTCCACAACCGGGAGCTGTTCGCCCGCCTCGGCCTGCCCAACCGCATGCAGAGCCATTCTTTCGACATCGCAGTCGGCGAGCGGCGCCTCGTGTACAGCGGCGACCTTAAGGCATTCGAGGAAATTCGGCCCTGGGTGGACGGCTGCGCCTGTGTCCTCATCGAGGCCACCCACGTGGATCTTCCCCCGCTCGTCGAGTTCGCCCGCAGCGCCGCCGTCGGCCGATGGATCTTCACACACGTCCAGAGCGCGGCCCACGTCCGCGATCTTCACGCCGCCCTCCAGGCGGCCGGTCTGGAAAACTACGTCGTGGCGGTCGACGGCATGGAGTTCCCGCTCTGATCGACGGGCTCGGGCCGGGCAGGGGAGAGGCGCGGTCACGGGGCCGCCGCGGGTGCGCGTGCCAAAAGAAAAGGCAGGTTCGCCGGAACCTGCCTCGCATGTATTGCCCGGACCGCCGGTCAGCCGGCGCCGCCCGTCGCTTTCGCGCCGGCCCGGGAGGCCGCCTTGGACTTGTACAGCTCCCGGTTCATCTGCGCAATGAACCGGACGGGGATCTCTTTCGGACAGGCCGCCGAGCACTCGAAGTAATTCGTGCAGTTGCCGAACCCCTCGCGGTCCATCTGCCAGACCATCCGGCGCACGCGCTCGGCCGCCTCGACCCGGCCCTGCGGCAGGTTGGCCAGGTGCGACACCTTGGCCCCCACGAAGAGCATCGCCGAGGCGTTCTTGCAGGCCGCGACGCACGCGCCGCACTGAATGCAGGCCGCCGCGTCGAAAGCCGTGTCGGCGTCCTTCTTCGAGATCGGGACGGCGTTGCCGTCGGGCGGCGCGCCCGTGTTGACCGACACGAAGCCGCCGGCGGCGATCACCCGGTCGAGCGCCGAGCGGTCGATCACGAGGTCCTTGACGATCGGGAAGGCGCGGGAGCGGAAGGGCTCGATGTAGATCTGATCGCCGTCCTTGAAGAACCGCATGTGGAGCTGGCACACGGTCGTGCCCCGCTGCGGTCCGTGGGCGATACCGTTGATCATCATCCCGCACGTCCCGCAGATCCCTTCCCGGCAGTCGCTGTCGAACGCGATCGGCTCCTCGCCCTTCTCGATCAGTTCCTCGTTGACCACGTCGAGCATCTCGAGGAACGACATGTGCTCGTTGACGTTTTTCGCCTCGTAGCGTTCCATCCGCCCTTTCGAGCGGCCGTCCTTCTGGCGCCATACGTAAAGTGTGAGGTTCATTACTTGTAACTCCTTGTCGCCAGCTCGACGAACTCAAACGCGAGCGGTTCCACGTGCCGCGCCGGTTTGACGCCGACGCCCTTGTACTCCCAGGCTGCGACGTGGGCGAAGTCCGCGTCATTGCGGAGCGCCTCGCCGTCGGGCGTCTGATGCTCCTCGCGGAAATGCGCCCCGCACGATTCTTCGCGGGTCAGCGCATCCCAGCACAGGACTTCGGCGAACTCCAGAAAATCGGCCACCCGGCCGGCTTTCTCCAGCGCCTGGTTGAGCTCTTCGCCGTCCCCTGGCACCGACAGGTTTCGCCAGAATTCCTCGCGGATCTCGGGGAGCTTGGCCAGCGCTTCGCGCAGGCCGGTCGCGTTGCGGCCCATGCCGCACTTCTCCCACATCAGCTTCCCCATCTCCCGGTGGAACGCGTCGGGCGAGCGCTTCCCCTTGATGGCCAGCAGCTTCCTGATCCGGTCGGCCGCCTCCTGTTCCACCGCCCGGAACTCGGGCCGGTCGATCCCGATATTCTTCGCCCCGGTCCGGGCGAAGTAGTGGGAAATGGTCGCGGGCAGAATGAAATACCCGTCGGCCAGCCCCTGCATGAGCGCGCTCGCGCCCAGCCGGTTGGCCCCGTGATCCGAGAAGTTCGCCTCCCCGATCACGAACAGCCCCGGGATCGTGCTCTCCAGGTTGTAGTCCACCCACAGCCCGCCCATGGTGTAGTGGGAGGCCGGGTAGATGCGCATCGGCGACTCGTACGGATTCTCCCCGGTGATCTTCGCGTACATGTCGAACAGGTTTCCGTACCGGTCTGCAATCACGTCTTTGCCGAGCCGCTTGATGGCATCGCGGAAATCAAGGTACACGCCCCGGCCGCCCGGTCCGACCCCCCGCCCCTCGTCGCACACTTCCTTGGCCGATCGCGAGGAAATATCGCGTGGCGCGAGATTGCCGTAACTCGGGTACTTCCGCTCCAGGAAATAATCCCGGTCCGCCTCCGGGATCTGGTTCGGCCCGCGGCTGTCGCCGGCCTGCCGGGGGACCCAGATCCGCCCGTCATTGCGCAGCGACTCCGACATGAGCGTCAGCTTCGACTGGTACTCTCCCGACACCGGGATGCAGGTCGGGTGAATCTGCGTGAAACACGGGTTGGCGAACGCGGCCCCGCGCTTGTACGCGCGGTAGGTCGCCGTCACGTTGCACCCCTTGGCGTTGGTCGAGAGGTGGAAGACGTTCGCGTAGCCGCCCGTGGCCAGCACCACCGCGTCGGCCGAGTGCGAATAGATCCCGCCGCCGATCATGTCCCGCACCACGATCCCCTTCGCGTGGCCGTCGACCAGCACGAGGTCGAGCATCTCCGTCCGCGGGTACAGCTTCACCTGCCCCCGGCCGACCTGCCGCATCATCGCCTGGTAGGCCCCGATGAGCAGCTGCTGCCCCGTCTGGCCGCGCGCGTAGAATGTCCGCGACACCTGCGCCCCGCCGAACGACCGGTTGTCCAGGTAGCCGCCGTAGTCGCGGGCGAACGGCACTCCCTGGGCCACGCACTGGTCGATGATGTTTTCGCTCACCTGGGCCAGCCGGTAGACGTTCGCCTCGCGCGAGCGGAAATCCCCGCCCTTGATGGTGTCGTAGAACAGCCGGTACACCGAATCGCTGTCGTTCTGGTAGTTCTTCGAGGCGTTGATGCCTCCCTGGGCCGCCACGCTGTGCGCCCGGCGGGCGCTGTCCTGGTAGCAGAATACGGCCACGTTGTACCCCAGTTCGCCCAGGGTGGCCGCCGCGCTGGCTCCGGCCAGCCCCGACCCGACGATGATCACGCTGAACTTCCGCTTATTTGCCGGGTTGACCAGCTTGCTCTCGAATTGGTGCTTGTCCCACTTCTCGGCCAGCGGCCCCGATGGTACTTTGCTGTCAAGCTTCATGCCTCAAAACCCCCTTTCCGCCATCGGCGCGATGATCCCCGTCAGCACGCCGATCGGGATGCTGACATAGCCGATGAAGATGATGGCCGCGGCCGTCCAGGCGATCCCGCGGAAAATCGGCTGCAGCTCCGTGCGCGTCCAGCCGAACGTCTGGAAGAAACTCGAAATGGAGTGGGTGAGGTGCACGGCGAGGAAGAAGATCGCGAGAATGTACACAACCGAGATGAGCGGGTTCTGGAACCCCTGCACGAGCATCGCATAGACATTGTGATGGCCGTCCGGGAGCGTCAGACCGGCATACTCCGGGTTCGTCACAAACAGCGTGTAGTGGAGAAGGTGGTAGACGATGAAGAAGAAGATCGCCAGCCCCGTCCAGATCATCGTCCGCGAGGCCAGCGTCGCCTCCTGGAACCGCTGTTTGACATAGGTCTGCGGCCGCGACTGGCGGTTGCGGAGCCACAGCACGGCGCCGTCGACCACGTGCACCAGCGCCCAGACGAGAAAGAACACCCGGACCGCCCACAAGAGCGCCGGAACCGCCCGGAGCTTCTGCGCGTAGGCGTTGATCTGGTCGGGACCCAGGAACACCTGGAGGTTCCCCAGCATGTGCCCGACCACGAAAGTAAGGATAATAACCCCCGAGACGGCCATCCAGAACTTGCGCACGATCGAGGTCATGGTCGGCGGCTCGGGGATGACTTTTGTGTCGGTGACACGACTGATCTGATTTGTCGCCATCGGCCCTCCTTTCCTGTCGCGAAGATACAGCCGTCCGCCCCGGACGGTCAAACAAAAAGACAATCGGACCGCGCGCGGGAGATTGGCCGCCCGCGCGGACGATTTTCGCCCGGCCGGGTATAAGACATACAGCCGTGAGAATCCGTTTGACAAGCCCCGGCGGCTGACCTATGTTGAGAATCATGCGAAGAGATCACAACTGTTTCAGATACAGTAGCTTTTGAGGAGATTCCAATGGTGTTCCGAATTCTCATGACCGCGGTTGCCGCCGTGCTGCTCTGCGCCGGGCTGGGCTCGGCCGGCACTGTCGGAGTCAAGCTCTCGGGCGACGGCGTCCTCAATGACACGACCGTCAAAGCCGGTCTCCCGGTCTCCGTCGACTTCTACATCGAGAACGACTCGCTCTTCACCGGTTTCGCTTTCGGCTTCGCCCTGACCTCGCCGGATTCCTCCGTCAAACGGGTGATCCACGTCGCCGACAGCGGCAACGGCCTCAACCCCGCCGGCGATATCAAGGGGTTCAACGGCTGGCAGGATCAGTCGGTCTGGAATTTCGGCGGCGTCTATGCGGTCGAGTCCGACTGGAACGGCGAAATGCCGGAACTGCTCGGTTTCGGCGGCCTCTGCGTTCAGAACGAGTACAAGCCGCATCCGTACCAAAAGGTGCTCTCGTTCAGAATGATCGTGCCCGAAACCGGCCTCATGCAGGTGGATTCCGCGTTCTACCCGCCGGGCGGGTACTGGATGTTGGCGACCCCGAACCCGGACGCCACGCAGGAGCCCGCCTGGAAAGGCCCGCTCGTGTTCCGCGTCGTCAAAGAATAGGGTAAGTCAGAGCGCCGGCCCGGCGGTTCCCCGCCGGGCCGATTCTATAACCTATAGGTCCGGGCGCCGAGGCGGAGCACACCCGCGACCGCTCAGATCCTGTTCGCTGCCAGGCACCCGAGGGGAAAGGGATGTCAGCCATGGCCGTTACTCGGAACCATCGGGGCGGAGTCTGCCTGCGCGGGCGGTCTCTGCTGGCCGTTGTCGTGCTGCTCGGGGCCGCCCACGCGGACCCGGTTATTCGCCTGGTCCCGGAGACGTGCGACAGCTCCGGCGGCCCGCCGGCCGCCGTGGTCACCTGTGAGCCGCCCGCCGCGCCGGGGGCGCTGGCCTTCTTCAATCTCGCCATCGTCTACGATTCCACCCTGCTCCAATGCCAGAGCGTCGCTGCCGCGGACGGCGCGGAGGCGGCCTGGCGCTTTTCCTGGTTCCAGGAGACCGCGCCGTCGCTTGGACCGACGTACTGGAGCGCCAAGATCCTTGGCCGCCGCCCGGCCGGGTACGTCCCCGGCGCCGGTCCGCGCGACAGCGTCCTCGTCCGCATCATCTTTCGCCCCGTTGCGCCGCCGGGAACGCAACCGTATGCCCCCGTCTGGTTCTACTGGGGCGCCTGCGACGACAACCTTCTGGTCAAAGCCGGGGACCCTGACCTTCTGGTCTCCCTGGACGTGCGCGATCCGACCGGCGCCGACATCACCTCCGAGAGGATCCCCCCGCCGACCACCGCCGGTCTGTGCGATGACTGCTTCGGCCAACTGGCGGTCGGCGACACTACTGTGAAGCGGCAACTGGTCTTCGAGTCCACCCGCCTGGCGCTCGAGGTGCCTACCGGCGTCCCGGAGGCCGTCCCGACCCTCCTGCCCTCCGGCCTCCGCCTGGACCAGAACTACCCCAATCCCTTCAACGCCGGCACCACTATCGGTTTCGTGTGCCCGCCCGGAGCGGCGTGGCGGTTGGAGATCCGCGACCTCCTCGGCCGCCGGGTCCGCGATTTTTCCGGCCGGGCCGACGGGGACGCGGTGGCGGTCTCGTGGGATGGCTGTGACCGGGCCGGCTCGCCGGCCGCCTCCGGCATCTATCTCTGCCGCCTGACCGTCGGGGACGAAAGTCGCGCGCGGAAGATGCTCTTGCTGCGGTAGGCCAAATAACGCTGTGCTTTCCACCCGCCGCAGCGTATCTTCACGCCATGACATGGCTGCTGAAAGTCGCGCTCCTGTTGCTGGCCGGCACCGCCGCCGGCGGGCCGGAGGATTCACTGAACGCCGATCCACTCCCGGCGCCGCCTCCGGCGCCGGCTCCCCCGGCCGAGCCTGCCCCGGTCTTCCCGACCTCGCTGCAGGTTGCGATCGAGCAGGTGCGCGTGGCCGACATGCGGCTGCGCGATACCCTTGAGGTGACACTGACCGCCCACGGCTTTCCGATCGCGGGCTACGCTTTCAAGATCGCCGTCGACGACCGCCGCGTGCAGATTGTCGAGGTCCTTCCCGGCGCTCTCTACGACACCTGCCGCTGGGAGTACTTCACCGCGCGCCCGCTCGAGACGCCCGGCCGCGAGAATTACCCCCGCCTCGTCTGGAACGCCGTCGCCCTCGCCCAGTTCATCCCCGACAGCACCCAGCCCCGGTGCTACACGGTGGAGGGCGAGGCCTCGCTCCTCCGCCTGGTCGTGTCCAACGAGCACCTGCTGGAAACCGACGACGGCATAGTCCCGATCTACTTTTTCTGGGAGAACTGCGGCGACAACACGCTCTCCGACCGGTCCGGCAACACCCTGATTCTCTCGCGCCGCGTGATCGATTACTCGGGCAACCCCCCCGATTCCGCCGCCGGCGCCTTTCCCAACCGTACCGGCGCGCCGCGCCAGTGCGTCGATCCGGCCGCCCGCAACCAGCCCAAGCGGCTCATCGATTTCCACAACGGCGCGGTCGAGTTCCGCCTCGACCTGACTGCAGACACGCTTGCCCGGCAACCGGATTCAGCCGGTTCATCTCGATAGTGCCGGATCAGGTAGGGTCGTAGCAGCTCTACTTGAGGTAGAGCATCCGAATTGCGCGCGATGCCGCCCCGACTTGAACCTTCAGTAGGTACACTCCGCTCGCCACGTCCTGTCCGCCGTCGGTAGTTCCGTCCCACGATAGCCGATGCGTTCCTGGTCGCAGCGTTTCATTGGTGACGAGCCGCACCCGCTGGCCGATAAGATTGTAGATTGTGGCCGTGACGTTGTTCGTGGCGGAAAGCTCCAGTTGAATCGCCGTCTCGCCATTGAACGGATTCGGATAGTTCTGATGGAGCACAAATCCCGCGGGTTTCGTCCCATTGTCGGGCTCATCAGATACGCCGGTCGCCACGTCGAAAGAGTAGACGTACACCGAATCCCCCAGACGTCCCGTTGCATGCAGTTCTGCTCCACCTCCGGTGTAGAAGAAGTCCTGAGTCTCTGTCTTCCGTCCCAGATCGACCTCCCCCAATACCTCGCCCGTTGCGTACTCTATAAACACATCATACCGCGTCGTCGCCGTGACGCGTGTACCGATTATCTTGCGCCCCGAGGGGAAAACGTCAACCGGCGTGTATCCGAGCGTTGTATCAAGCCACATCAGGCTGAGTGTGCTGTCGTGGATACTGTAGCAGCCCAAAAATGTGCGCAGCCCCTCGAACGCCCCGGTGAACTCCTGATTCACGCCATAGTACAGAATTTCGTCACCGGGAACATCGGGCACGAAATCATCCACCCACAAATCTCGGCTTCCCCCGCCGCTTGTTTGCAGCCCGAAGACATCCGAGAAGTACACTTCCGTCCCGCTGTAGTGATAGTAATCGCCCGGCTCATCTGCGTGGGACCTGTCATATGGTAGGGTTGTCGCGAATGCCGCCGACCCATCGCTCCGCAAATCGCCCGGCTGTACTCGCAGGCCGTGACGGTAGGAGATCACCTCGCCCATGTCCCATGACACCCACCATGACTTCGACTCGTACCAGGTCCAATACCCCAGTGTCATGATGTACTGGTACCGGTCAAACGTGTAACTGGCGATCGGGCCGCCCGCGCCGAAACTCGCGCTGTCCAGATCAAGGTATAGCACCGTCGGGTACATATCCCCCCACGGTCCCCAGAAATCGTCGGCGTCGAACAGGTACAACGTGTCCCTCCCCACCTCTCCGTTGACGTAATCAACTCGAGTCAGCAGCGGAAGGCTGCCTCCCTCGTACCAAACGCTCGACACCGCATATATCCGCGTCGTGTCCCCACCGCTCCGACACAACACGCGGCCGACCCACTGCCCGCGAATGGCGACCGTATCAAGACTCGTCGCCGACAGGTCATCATAAAGCACCAGCTTGTCCTTGACATACGCGAGCGCCCGCAACTCTCCGTTTGCCCCGGTAATTGGCAGCACCGCGGTGATACCATCTCCGGACTCCAGTACCCGCGTCAGCTCAACCTGCGCCTCGGCCGCCTTGACCGAACTCCCCACCCACATTACTACCGGAAGAACCCACAGAACGAATCGTCTCATCAGAATACCTCCGCCTGCCCTCAATAAACCCCCTCCGCCCCATTTCCCAACCCAGAAATCGACACCCCTTGACCTCCCGCTCCCGACTCCCTACATTATCCCGCAAATAACGCGAACATCGGCCCCTGCGCGCCCCTTTACTAAGGACCCTGACCATGCGCCTCTATGAACACGAAGGTAAACAACTGTTCGAGAAAATCGGTATCCCCACCGCCCCCCGCCGCGTCTGCCGTACACCGGAGGAGGCGCGCGCTGCCGCTCTGGAACTCGGCCCGGTGGTGGTCAAAGCCCAGGTGCTCACCGGCGGGCGGGGCAAAGCCGGCGGCGTCAAACTCGCCGCCACCCCCGAAGAGGCGCAGCACATCGCCGCCGACCTCCTCGCCGTGAAAATCCGCGGCTACGAGGTCGCCGCCGTTCTGGTCGAACCCCGGCTGGACATTGCGCGTGAGCTGTACCTCGGAGTGACCATCGACCGGGCCAATTACACCGTCGTCGTCATCGCTTCCGGCGAAGGGGGGGTCGATATCGAGGAGACCGCCGTCCGAAACCCGGAGAAAATCGTGCGCCACCACCTCCGCATCGACGAGGAGTTCTACGGGTTCGATGCCCTCGCGATTGCCAAACAGATCGGCCTCCCCTCGGATCTCCTCAAAAGCGCGGCTCCGATCATTGTGAATCTCTACCGGCTCTTCCGCCGCTGTGACGCCAAGCTCGTCGAGATCAACCCGCTGGTGCTCACCGCCGACAACAAACTCATCGCCGCCGACGCGCGCGTGTCGCTCGATGACGACGCCCTGTTCCGGCACCCCGAACTGCAGGCCCTGGGCATCGCCCACCGGCACGAGGAGGGGGAGATGACGCCGCGCGAGCGCCGGGCGGCCGAATGGGGCATCCCGTACCTCGACCTCGACGGCGACATCGGCATGTTCCCCGGCGGCGCCGGTTTCGGCATCATGGGCAACGATTTCATCCACTACTACGGCGGCCGCCCCGCCAACTTCATGGACTCCGGCGGCGGCCCCACTCCCGAGCGCCTCGCCAACATGCTCGTCCTGCTCGATGAAAACCCCAACGTCAAAGCCATTTTCGCCGCGCGCTTCGGCGGCATCTCCCGCTGCGATGATTTCGCGAAAGGGGTCATCAAATTCCTGCGCGAGCACGGCCTCTCCAAACCGATGGTGATGCGCATGACCGGCAACATGTGGCAGGAGGGCGTCCGCCTGTTCGAGGAGGCCCGCACTCAGTCGCCCGAGCTTTTTGCGCGCATCGAGATCCACGGCATCGAGACTCCCATCGAGGAAATCTCCCGCCGTGCGGTCGAATTGGCCAGGGGGACGGCCTCATGAGCAGGGGAGAGGCCGCAGCCGGGCGCGGCGCCTTGCGCGTGCGAGCAGCGCTGAGAGGAGCAGGATCGATGGCCGGGCAAAGGCCGACACGCCGGCCGGATTCTCTTGGCCGACCTGCGTTCCGGCAGCACCACCACACTCCGGTCTCCCGGACTCCGTCTCCTCCTGTAGGTCAGGCCCCTTGTGGTCCTGACATCTTTCGCCGAAACCGCGCGATCCGCCCTCTCCACCCGTCCCGTCGCAAAGGAGCCCGCTGATGTCCATCCTCGTTGACAAGAACTCCCGCGTCCTCGTCCAGGGGATTACCGGCGGCGCGGGCCTGTTCCATACAGAACGCATGATCGCCTACGGCACCAACATCGTCGGCGGCGTCACCCCCGGCAAAGGCGGCCAGACGGCCGCCGGCCTCCCCGTCTTCGACACCGTCGCCGAGTGCGTCGCCGCCACCGGCGCCGACACCTCGGTCATTTTTCTGCCGGCGCAGTTTGTGAAAGAAGCGGCGATCGAATCCATCCGCGCCGGCCTCAAGTTCCTCGTCGTGATCCCCGAGCACATTCCTATTCATGACATGCTCCACGTGCGCCGGGAGGCGGTCGCGCACGGCGCCACCGTCATCGGCGGCAACACCGCCGGCATCATCACCCCCGGCCAGGCCAACCTCGGCATCATGCCCGACATCGCCTTCACCCGCGGGCGCGTCGGCACCGTCTCCCGCTCCGGCTCGATCACCTACTATGTCGCCGATACGCTCAGCCGCACCGGTTACGGCGAGACCACCTGCGTGGGCCTCGGCGGCGACCCGGTGCTGGGCTCGACTTTCGATGAAATCCTGCTCAAATTCGAGAGCGACCCGGCGACCAAAGCGGTTGTCATGTGCGGCGAAATCGGCGGCGTCTACGAAGAACGCGCCGCCCGCGTGATCCCCGATATGCGCACCCCGGTGCTGGTCATGATCGGCGGTGTGTATGCGCCCCCCGGCAAACGCATGGGCCACGCCGGCGCCATCGTTGAGGGGACCATGGGCACCGCGAAAGAGAAGCTCGAGTTGCTCGCCGACCACGGCGCCCACCCCTGCCGCACGTTTTCGGAGATTCCGGAAACACTGAAGAAGCTGGGCGTATAGAGCTGTGGGTTACCCCTTTCTCCCCCTCCCAAAATGTGATTGCCCCGGCGCGGCAGCCGGGGTATTATCTAATGCAGCGCGATTGCTGAAGCTCGGTGGGGCGTCCCGCGCGGGCAGGCCGATTAGCCAGTTCGGGGGCCACGCTGCTCGGGTCGCACATATCTCCTGAAACAGACGGCGGGGAGGTGCAGCCAAGGACGCTCGTACCATAGATCGTGGACCACCGGTGAGAGTCGGATAACTTCAAGCAGGACATTCGACAGAAGATCTGAGAAATGGTCAGGAAGAGTCGACGGGAGGATCAGCAATGAAGAGCTTGATTACAGTCGTGATCGCGGTCTCGTGCCTCATCAGCGCCTGTGCTGCACCTGTCAAGATGGCAGCCTATCCAAGTTCAAGCTGGATTGTCGAGCGTGACGGGGAGTGGTGCAGCGACCCGGCCAATTACGAATACATTCGCGTACTGGCTAATATGCCACAAGCTGGGACCTTTGAGGAACTTGGTGTGATCATATCTGCACAAGAAAGCAATTCCGAGTTTTTTAGCGTGTCGCACGAGCGGCAAATAGCCGAGGCGCAGAAAAAGGCTTGTCAGTGGGATGCTGATGCTATCGTCCTGCTCTCGCAGGATTCAGATTCCCATATGAGCTATTCTGCTTTCAGTGGTTTTGGGACAACCAAAGAGAAACAGAACCGCTTCGTAGCCATACGATTCAAGAAGTGAAACCAGCATCACTGCCCGCCGGACACGTGGCCCACCATCTATGGTGGGTTTCTCTTTTTGAAATGTGATTGACCTCACCTGGAAGGCCGCTCATCTTCCACTCATGCCGCGCCTCCGACACTATGACGATTTAGGCGTCGCCCGTTTTCTCACCTTCTCCTGCTTTCGCCACTACCCTCATTTCAAATCGGCCGGCATGCGCAATTTGATCCTCCCCGAACTGAAAGCCCTCCGGGTGCAACATCGCATTCGTCTCCTGGCATGGGTGCTGATGCCCGATCATATGCACCTTGTTATCCTCCCGCCGGAGAAGTGTGACGTAGGCGGTCTTATCGGCCGATTCAAAGCTCGTACTGTCCGGGTGGTGCTGGGACAACTTTCCCAGAACCGGCGCCGCTTCCGTTCAGATGGCCATGCCGCTCTTTGGCGGCGCTGGTGCTACGATCGGAATTGCCGTCCGCCGGAAGAAGTGAGGGAGGAGATCAACTACTGCCATGCAAATCCGGTGAGAGCCGGTCTGGTGGCGCAACCGGAGGACTGGCCATGGTCAAGTGGCCGCTGGTACGCCGGCTGGCCGGGCGTTTTGCTTGACATTGACGGCGTCGACGTGTAATAGAGAGGCCCCCACCATAAATGATGGGCCACCGGAGTTACCCGGTCGCCGTCCCGGCGCTCACCCTCCGGTAACCGAGCATTCGCAGCCGCCTTCCGCTCACTATCCTGCGATACTCCTCCTGAACGCCGCTTGCCTCCCGGCCCCCTATTCCTTACCCTACCCGGCATGATCCGTTTCCCGCACTGGCTCCGGCTGTTTGTGCTTTTCGTGGCAGCCGACATTGTCATTTCGCTCCTCCGCCGCCCGGTGTGGACATTCGACCTTGCGGTCTACGCCGCCGGCCTCGCCATGAGCCTCGGCTTTTTCTATGCGCTCGACCTCGTGTATCGCCTGCTGCCCCGCGCCCTGCGCATCGCCTGGACGTTCCTGGTCTCTTTTGTGCTCGCTTTCCTGCTCGTCGCAACCTATTTCGTTTTCGAGCAGTTCGGCGAGTACATCTCGCAGTCGATGCTCCGCTTTATCGTCTCCAACCCCTCTTACTTCGCCGCCTTCCTCCGTACGTATTTGTTCAACGTGAACAGCCTCGGCTTCCTCGTCCTGTGGGGGTTGATCTTATGGGTGTGGGTTCCGCGCGCCCGCCCGCGGCCGGTGCGCTCGCTGCGTCTTCACCTGCCGCTGCTGGTTGTCGTGGTCGCCGTCTATTTTGTCGGCCTCAACCAAATCATCTATTTCGCCCGGGGGCGCAAGCTGCCGATCGACACCTCCTGTGCGGTCGCGGCCAAACGCCTGAGATCGGTGGTCCACAACGGTCTCTACCGCTCCGAGCGTCTCCCGGTCGCCCCGATCAGGAACGCCTCCTCCTGCAACGTCATCCTGCTGATCAACGAATCGTTCGGCAAGCGGGCGTTTCCGACCGCCGACTCGGCGGTCTGCCCGATGCCCTTCCTTCGCGAGTGGACGCGGCGAGAGTCCGGCCGCTTCTTCGTCTTCCCGACCGCCTTCACCAACTCCGGCGCCACCGACATCAGCGTGCCCTCGATCCTCTCCGGCGTCGCCCCCTGGGAGCAGAGCGGCACGCTGCACACGATGCCCCTGGTCTGGGACTGGGCGGCCGCGGCCGGCTACCGCACGGCCTTCGTGAGCGCGCAGCAATTCAGCTGGGCCAACCTCGATGACTTCTTCCGGTCCCCCGGTCCCGACCTCTATCTCGGCGGGGACCAGACCGGTCGGCCGCTCATCAACGACACCGGGATCGATGAAATCGCCGCCATGCAGCTTTTCTGCGACAGCGTGCTGGCCAACCCCGCCCGGCGGCCGTTCTGCGCGGTGTACAATTCCAACGCCCTGCACACTCCCGGCCAGACCGCCAGCGACCTTCTGCCCGATCTGACTCCGGCCTATTCCTCCCGCTACTGCAACAGCGCGGCCGTGCTCGATCGCGCTATCCGGCTTCTCTGCGAGTCGCTCGCAAGCCATCACCTGCTGGACAGCACGTTCATCATCATCACCGCGGACCACGGCGACACCGACAGCCTGATTCACTCCCAGGTGCACCGGCTCTATAATTTCTACGATGAAATCATGAATATCCCGTTTCTCGTCTATGTCCCGGCGGCGTGGCTGACCGACCACCCCGACCGCCTTGCCGCGCTGCGCGAGAACGAGGGGCGGGTGGTCGCCAATCTCGACATTCTCCCGACCATCCTCGCCGCGATCGGGGCGAATTGCGACTCGGCCAACGCCGGCCTGCGCGCCCGCCTGAACGGCGCGTCGCTCTTTGCGCCGCTTCCGCCGGAGCGCAATACGGTCGCTCTCAATACCAACGATATCCGGCAGTGGGAGCATGAGGGGTTCGGCATTTTCCGGCGAGACCGGCGGTTTGTCTATTCCGATATCGAGGGTCCGCGCTGGTTCGACGCCGCCGATCGCAACCAGACCAACGATCTCTGGCCGACGGCGCCGCCGGGGGAGAAGCGGCGCGTGCTGGACGTTATCGATTCGATTTACCATCTCAGGCGGATGTTCCCCGCCGCCGCCGTCTCGGAGGCAGACGGCGTCGGAGCAGGCGGGGCGTTCTTCGATCGCGCTCCAAGCGGCCTGCATTTTGCCCGCGCCTCCGCATGCGGCGGTTTGGGACCGTGCAGTCGGGAGTGATGGGCCGGGCCGTGGGGATGTCGGATACGAACGACCGCACCTTTCGCCCCGGATCCGGAGGCAACCCGCGACAGCCATGATGACAAAGACCATAATCGCCGCGGGAGTCTGCATTCTGGCGTGTGCCGGGATCTGGTATTGGGCGAACCGCCCCTTCGACCCGCTGCCCGAGGGAACAGTGATCGACAGGGTAGAAGTCCGCAAAGACGAGCGGGTCATGCGGCTGATGAAAGGTGGACGGAGCTTGCGGGAGTATCGGATTGCGCTCGGCCGCTGCCCCGCAGGGCCGAAGCGCTGCGAGGGGGACGGCCGGACCCCGGAGGGCGGATACACGCTCGATTATCGGAACCCGAAGAGCCGTTTCTTCCTGTCCTACCACATCTCCTACCCGGAGCCGCGCGATCGCCGGATGGCGGACTCGCTCGGCTGCATGCCCGGCGGGGACATCATGATCCACGGCGCTGCGCCCGGTCATGCCTTCTTCGGGCGCCTCTACTCGTATGTGGATTGGACCAACGGATGCATTGCGATCACGAATCCGGAGATGGCCGAGTTCTGGCGCGTGGTCCCGGTTGGCACTCCGATTACCATCTATCCCTGAGGCTGCGATGTTGCTCCATATCCCGCACTCCTCGGACCGCATTCCCGCTCACCTGCGGGCGGCGCTGCTGTTGTCCGATGACGAGCTCCGGGCCGAGCTTTTGGCTCTCACCGATGCTCACACCGATACTCTCTTCACGCTCGGCGTTCGCCCGGCCACGCCGGTGATTTTCCCGGTGAGCCGCCTCGTGGTCGACCCGGAGCGGTTTATCGATGACTCGCGGGAGCCGATGGCGGGGAAGGGGATGGGGGTCGTGTATGTGAGAACGGCCGATGGCCGCCCGCTGCGTACTGCGCCCACCGCCGCCCAGCGCGAGCAGTTGCTGGCCGCTTACTACCATCCTCACCATCGCCGGCTCACCGAGCTTGTCGGCCTGGAACTGGCGCACCTCGGACGCTGCCTGATCATTGATTGCCACAGTTTTCCCTCGCGGCCGCTGCCTTACGAGGAGGACCAAAGCCCGGACCGCCCCGACATCTGCATCGGCACGGACAGTTTCCATACGCCGTATGCTCTCACGGCGCACCTGGTCGCCGCACTGGAGTCGAGCGGTTTCTCGGTGGCGCTCAACCGTCCCTTCGCCGGAGCGCTCGTCCCTGCGGGCTACTATCGGGCGGATACGCGGGTGCGGAGCATCATGATCGAGATCAACCGGCGGCTCTATATGGATGAGCGCACAGGGGAGAGGACCGCCCGCTTCACGCGCATCGCCCAACTCCTCGGCCGCCTCCTCACCGACCTGCAGCGCCGTGCGGAGTAGGGCGGAGCGCCCGACACAACGGCTCGCGATCGCGGAGAAAGTGCCGCCGGTGCCTTGCCCTTCTTCCGGCGGTCTCGTATATTCCCGGCGCGAACAGTTCAACCTGGAGGTTCTTATGAAGCGCATACACAAGACCATCATCCCTGCCCTGATTCTCAGTTCCTCGGTCATGGCGCAGGACCTTGCCCCGATCACGCTCCCCCCGCCCGACACCAGCGGCGGCAAACCGCTCATGGAGGCGATCAAGAACCGTCGGTCGACCCGCGAGTTCAGCCCGGATTCGCTCCCGCCGGCGGTTCTGTCCGATCTCCTCTGGGCGGCGGGCGGCATCAACCGCCCCGAATCGGGCAAACGCACCGCTCCGTCGGCCATGAACTGGCAGGAGATCGACATCTATGTCGCCCTGCCTGACGCCGCTTACCGCTACGAGCCGAAAGACCACTCGCTCCAGCCGGTTCTCGCCGGCGACATCCGCGCTCAAACGGGTATGCAGCCGTTCGTCAAGGATGCCGCGGTCAATTTGGTCTATGTCGCCAACTTCACTCGCATGGGGGATCCCCCTAAAGACGAGGGCGAACGCCTCCGGCGCGAGAACATGGCCTATGCCGATGCCGCCTTCATGTGCGAGAACGCCTACCTGTACTGCGCCTCGGCGGGCCTGGCCGCAGTCGTGCGCGCCTCTATAGACAGCGAGCGACTTGCCAAAACCCTGTCGCTGTCGGCCGACCAGCGTCCCCTCCTGGCCCAGACGATCGGTTACCCGAAGGAGTAGCCACGGGCATGCAACCCCATAAAGGCGGCCCGCCGTTTGGAGTTGGTCTGTCTCCGGGATCGTTTAGGTCAGGACCCTGGCGGCCCTGACGTTCTTGCCGTCAACGGAACCGGTCGGGTCAGGATTCTTGTGGGCCTTTCATCCGTCACTTGACACAAGGGAATACCCGATGGCTACCATCAGAACGATCAGTATCAGGAACCCGCACGCCGTGAACATTATTGCCGGCCTCAAGACCATCGAGGTCCACACCTGGACCACCAAACACCGCGGTCGGCTCCTGATCGTTTCGAGCGCCCGCCCGACAAACCAAGGCCCTGCCGGGCATGCCCTCGGCATCGTTGACCTCGTCGATTGCCGCCCCTTCCGGCGCTCCGATGCCAAGGCCGCCATGTGCCCATGGTCCCCGGGGCAGTTCGCCTGGATCCTCGAAAATCCGCGGCGGATCAAACCGTTCCCGTGGAAAGGTCGGCTGGGCCTTTACGAAGTGACATGGCCGCGCCCCCGCAGGCCGCGAAAGTAGCCGGCCGGCAGTCCGCAAATTCGCATGGGATCGAAAGGCGGCCCCGATGACGAGATCCCGTCGGGCCATCGCACGGCTCGCCTGATCCCGGGCGAGAGGGGAGGGAGCGGGAGTCAGCTCACTTGAGCAGCAGCATCTTGCGTGTGATCCGGCGATCATCGGCCACAAGCCGATACAAGTAGACCCCCGAGGGCAGGCGGGTGCCGGATGGATCTGCGGTCTGCCACACCACCCGGTGATGTCCGGCCGGCCGGCGGGAATCAACCAGGGTCGCCACGTGCCGGCCGAGGAGGTCGTAGATGCTCAGGTTGACGTCGGCGGCAGACGGCAGGTCATAGGCAATAACCGTGGCCGGATTGAACGGATTGGGGAAATTCTGATGCAGCGCGAAACCGCCCGGCCGAGGCGCTGGCTCGGGGACCGTGGTGGGAGCAAGCGGCTGGTACAGCAGCCCGGCGAAGTGGGCGAGATACACCCGGTTGTCGAATACGACTGCATCGTGGACCGCTACCCCCGCGAGGTGTTCGATCTGCGTCCAGGAGTCCCCCTCGCGGAGATACACGTAGGTGCCGTGGGAGAGGAAGCTGAGGATTCCGATGACCGCGCGGTCGGTCGCCGCGACCGCGCCGTGATCGGACGGGCGCCACGGGCCGAAAAACGGCGTCCAGGTCAGGCCGCTGTCGGGGCTCACGAATAGCCCGCCGGAGGCCGCTCCGTAGAGTGCGCCGTCGTGGTCGGCCAATGCCCACATCGCCTCGCCGCCCGCGCTGAAGGGGGTGTACTCGACGCCGGTCCACAGACCGGAACCGGCGGGGTTGCGGTGGATGTAGGCGTTCTGACCGGCGCCGAGCAGCAGCCAGCGTCCCCACGCATGCAGCGAGTAGGAGTCCCAGGAGACGGTGAACCCCAAACCGTCGCGGAACGTCTGCCAGGCGCCCCCTCCGTTCAGGTTGAACACCCAAACCGCGGCGCCGCCCGTCCCCGCGTACAGGCTGTCGCCGCGGACAGCGAAGGCCATGATGGCCAGCGATCCCAGGCCGCTCAGCCCCGCGCTGCGGGGTTGCCAGGTCTGCCCGTTGTTGACCGATTCGTAGACGCCGTGGCCGTACGTTCCGGCAAAGAGGCGCCCCCCGACCTTGATGACCTGCGAGATCTCGATGCCCTCGCCGAGCGGGGCGGTCGGCGACCACGCAGCCGATCCGGCCGGGTGGATGTGGACAGCGCCGGGAGTGGCGACATACAGGGTGTCGCGGGACACAAACAAATCGGTGACTTCCAGTCCGTCGAAACCGGTAACTGAGCTCCAGTCGGCGTTCGTGCCCGGGGCGCCGAGGCCGATGACTGCGCAGGCGAGCCATGCGAAAGCGTTCCGGCCCATGTCAAATCCTCTTCCAATACGATTCCCATGCGGGATACGGGCGAAGGGTACGGGAGTTTCCGTAGCCGCGTCAAAATAGAGTGTATAGACCGAAGATAATGCACCGCGGGACTATTGGAGCGGCGCTCGGCCGGGGGAGATCCGCCTTCCGGGCCCCCGCCGGCCCCCGCCGATGGGAATCCAGGCCGGCCGAGGGCGGGCGAGGAGCCCGGCATCCTGAGTGCCGTCCCAACCGGAACTCTACGCCGGAACTGCTTGCCCCACCGCCCCCCGCTAGCGTAATTGAAAGTATGGACACCGTAGACATCACTACCTCCGGCTCCCTGGCGGTGGTCACTCTCCAGCGCGGCAAGGTGAACGCGGTCAACGGCGATCTCGTCGACCGCCTTCGGGCGGCCTTCCGCGACCTCGAGGCCGACCCGGCCATCCGCTCGGTCATTCTGACCGGCCGCGGTTCGTTTTTCTCGTTCGGGCTCGACGTTCCCGAGCTGTATGATCTTCCGCCCGATGACTTCGCCGCCTTTCTCCGCAACTTCACTGACCTCTGCCGCGGTCTGTTTCTCTTTCCCAAGCCGCTGGTGGCGGCGATCAACGGCCACGCGATCGCCGGCGGCTGCATTCTGGCCACCGCCTGCGACCGTCGCGTCATGGCGACTGGAAAACCCCGCATCTCGCTCAACGAGTTGACGTTCGGGTCCACCGTCTTCCAGACCGCCGTGGAACTCATGCGGTACTGGATCGGCTCGCGCCATGCCGAGGAGGTTCTCTTCGGCGGCCGCATGTACACCGCGGAGGAGGCGCGTGCGATCGGTCTTGTCGATCTCGCCGCCGCGCCCGAACGCCCGGGGCCGTCGGTCGGCAACCGCAGCGCCGCCAGCGAGTTCGAGGCGGTCGCATTCGGCGAGGCGGCCCGCCTCGGGGAGATCAGTCCCGACGCTTTTGCACAGGCCAAGTCGATGCTCCGCCGACCGGTCATCGACCTCATCGTCGCCCGCGAGGAAGCCACTATCAAACGATTCGTGGAGATTTGGTACACGCCGGAGATCCGGGCCAGCCTGCGCCGGATCACGATCCGCCAGTAACGGCCCGCTCCCCCCGATTTATGTCGGCAAGGGAGTTGACAACCCGGCGCGGCCGGCATAGATTAGATCGCCTTCAGGCCGAAGCGACCGGCTGAACGGTTCCAAGGCGGGCGTAATTCAGTGGTAGAATGCAAGCTTCCCAAGCTTGATATGTGGGTTCGATTCCCATCGCCCGCTTTTTCTTATGGCCGGCGGCCGGCAGCCCGAAGTCATTTCGACCGGCTGTCCAGCCACTCCCACAGATAGCGGCAGGCGATGGAACGATAGGGTCGCCAGCGCTCGGCAATAAGCGGCGCCTCTGCCCGGAAACGCTCCGGAGGGATCTTGTAGATTGCGCCCACGGCGGCCCGGATGCCCGCGTCCAGCACCGGGAAGACGTCGTGGCGGCTAAGCACGAAGATGAGGTACATCTCGGCCGTCCACTGGCCGATGCCGCAGACTTTCGTGAGTTCCTCCATCACCGCCTCATCAGACAGGCGCGCCAGCCGGGCGAGGCGCAGTTCGCCGGAGGCGACGGCCGCCGCGAGGCCCCGAAGGTAGCGGATTTTGGGACGCGAGAGACCGCAGGTGATCAGGTCGCGCTCCCGGAGCGTCGCGACCCGCTCGGGCGTGAGCGGCGGCCCGCCGGCGCGCGTCACCACCCGCTCGATAATCGTCGACGCGGCCCGGAGGCCCAGCGACTGATGCATGATCGACCGTGCCAGTCGGTCGAACCCGCCCGGCTGCGGCGTAATATCCAGGGGACCGATCTTCCGAATGACGCGTCCGAGCGTCGGATCCGCCCCACCCAGATGCTTGAGTATCGGTGTCGGGACTAGCATGGCCCGAAGATAGGGATTCAATCGGCCGCGGGCAAGTGAGGAGATGTAGCCAAAAGGGACCGTCGTTTGATTTTCGGGGCCGACCCGGCCCTTGCGTGGACTGACTGGACCTCGTTTTCGGCCGAATCCGGGCCCCGGCAACCGGGAACCGGGCGAGGCAGCAAACCATTATAGCAGTCTGAAGCTCCCGGGACCGGGTCCGGGTGCGGTCCAACCTGGAGGCTCCAAGCATGGAGAACCGGCACATGCGCCATCGAGTCATAATTGTCGGCGGGGGGTTTGGGGGTATGTATGCGGCGAAGAACCTCCGGCGCGTCCCGGTCGACGTGCTCCTGATCGATCGGCGCAACTTCCATCTCTTTCAACCGCTTCTGTACCAGGTCGCTACCGGCGGGCTGTCCCCCGGCGATATCACTGCTCCGCTGCGTTCCGTGCTCAAGAAGAACCGCCGGGCCGGCGTCATCATGGCCGAAGTGACCGCTGTCGACATCGCCTCCCGGATTGTGCGGACCTCGGCGGGCGACTTTCCGTACGACACCCTGGTGGTGGCCGCGGGCGCGGCTCACCAGTATTTCGGGCACGACGAGTGGGCGCCCCTGGCACCGGGATTGAAGACAATCGAAGACGCCGTGGACATCCGCAGCCGCCTGCTGGCGGCGTTCGAGCAGGCCGAGATCGAAAGCGATGAGGCGGCCCGCCGGGCGCTCATGACCTTCGTGGTCGCCGGGGGCGGACCGACCGGCGTTGAACTCGCCGGGGCCATCGGGGAAATCGCCCACCATACCCTGCGCGGAGAATTCCGCCGCATCGACCCCGGCCAGGCTGAGATTATCCTGGTCGAAGGCGCCGAACGGGTCCTCCAGAATTACCCGCCCTTTCTCTCTGAGAAGGCGGTTCGGTCGCTTCACAAGCTCGGGGTGACTGTGCGCACGCGGACTCTGGTCACGGACCTCACTCCCGAGTCCGTCACCCTGGCCTCCGGCGGCGTCACGACCGTGGTGCCCTGCCGCACCGTCCTGTGGGCAGCCGGGGTGTCGGCCAGTCCGCTGGGCCGGATGGTGGTGGGGGATCGGACGGACCTCCTCGACCGGGTCGGACGCGTGGAAACGGCCCCCGACTTGAGCGTGCCCGGTCGTCCCGAGATCTTTGTGATCGGCGATCTGGCGAGCTACCGGCACCAGACCGGCGCACCGCTGCCCGGCCTCGCTCCGGTCGCAATGCAACAGGGGCGCTATGTCGCCCGGGTCATCGGACGGCGCCTCAGGGGAAAGACGGTGCGGCCGTTCCGCTACTTCGACAAAGGGAACCTGGCGACCATCGGCCGCAACGCCGCGGTCGGCACCTACAAACGCCTCCGTTTCTGGGGTTACCCCGCCTGGCTGACCTGGTTGTTCGTCCACCTGATGTACCTGGTGGAATTCGACAACCGCCTGGTCGTTCTCGTGCAGTGGGTCTGGAGCTACATCACCCGCAACCGCGGCGCGCGGCTGATCAGCCGGGCCGACGGCCGGCGTTGACTTCGGCCCCCCGATTTCGTTCCTTAGGTCGCTCCCGGGGAGAAGCGGCGCGCCCGACCGGCGCTCCGACCGAGGTGATGTCTGCAAGGTGAATGTGCGATGAAGATACTCTATGTCGATCCGGGATCCCCCCTGTTCGGCTACGTCCGGCCGGGATACCGCATCGTGTCGGTCAACGGCCGGGAAGTGATCGACACCATCGACCTTCGGTACAAACTGGCAGAGGAGCGGGTGACGATCGTCTTCGCCGACCCGGCAGGCCGGGAGCTGTCGTTCGATTTCGCCGAGGACGAGGGGGCGGGGGAGAGCCTGGCGGCCGGGCTGGGACTGACGCTCGACGACTCCCGGATCAGAACCTGCAAGTGCGACTGCATCTTCTGCTTCGTGCGCCAGCAGCCGACCGGCATGCGGCGGGCGCTCTACACCAAAGACGAGGACTACCGGCTGTCGTTCACCCACGGAAATTTCATTACCCTCTCCAACATGACCGAGGCCGACCTCGCACGGATCATCGAGCAGCGCCTGTCCCCCCTGTACATCTCGGTGCATGCGGCCGACGATACCCTGCGCCGGTGCATGCTCCGCAACGAGAAACTCGCCCCCATCGTCCCGACCCTCCGCCGCCTCGGCGGCCACGGAATCACCATGCACACCCAGGTCGTTCTGTGCCCGGGGATCAACGATGGAGAAGCGCTCGCGCAAACGATCGATGAACTGGCCGCCCTCTTTCCGCAGGTGGCGACGCTTGCGGTTGTCCCGGTGGGGCTCACCCGGTTCCGCGAGGGGCAGACGAAGCTGCGCACGTACACGCGGGAGGAGGCGGGCGGGATCATCGATTATATCGAGAGGCGCCAGAAAGTGTTCCGGCGCGAACGCGGGAGCCGGTTTGTGTGGCCGGCCGACGAATTCTATGTGCTCGGCGGCCGGACGTTCCCGAACCGGGCGGAATACGAGGACATGGCCCAGTTCGAGAACGGGATCGGGATGGTGCGGGAGACGATCACCGGCTTCAACCGCCGCCGGGCCATGCTCCGGAAAGTCCGGGGCCGACAGCGCGTGCTCTTTCTCACCGGCGAGTCGGCCCGGCCCTTTCTCGAGTCGCACGTGGCCGCGTACGCCCGGGATCAATTGGGGCTGCGGCTGGAGGTCGAGGCGGTCAAGAACGAATTCTGGGGTCCGACCGTCACCGTGTCGGGCCTGCTCACCGGACAGGATCTCCTGCGGCACGCGCGCCGGCGGCACGAAAACTGGGACGTGCTCGTCGTGCCGCCCAACTGCCTGAACGACGACGATCTGTTCCTGGACAACCTGAGCCTGGAGCAGTTCCGGGGCGTGCTGGCCAAACCGGTGCTGGTCGGGCAATACAACGTCGCGGCATCGCTGAAAGAGGCCTTCTCATGAAACTCCCGACCGTGGCCATTGTCGGACGCCCGAACGTGGGGAAATCGTCGCTCTTCAACCGGTTTCTCCGCAAATACCTGGCCGTGGTGGATGAAACCCCCGGCGTCACCCGCGATCGCAACTACGCGGTGTGCGACTGGGCCGGTCGGGAGTTCCGCCTGATCGACACCGGGGGCCTGGTCCCCAAGTCCGGCGATCTCATGAACCGGCTGATCTACGAGCAGGCCGATTTCGCCATCCACGAAGCCGACCTCGTGCTGCTGGTGGTCGATGCCATGGTCGGCGCCGACTACATCGATGAAGAAATCGCCCGCCGCCTGCAGCAGTCCGCCAAACCCACCATCCTGGTGGCCAACAAAGCCGACAATCCCCGGCTGGAGTTGGAGGTGTATGATTTCCTCCGCCTCGGCCTGGGCGAGCCGATGGCGGTCTCGGCCACCGTCGGGCGCGGTATCGGCGAGCTCCTCGACAAAATCGTGGCGCTGCTGCCGGAGGCGCCCGCGGACGACGTCGGCGGTTCCGGCGCCGTCCGCGTGGCAGTCGTGGGGCGGCCGAACGTGGGCAAGTCCTCGTTCATCAACAAACTCACCGGAGAAGAGCGGGCCATTGTGACCCCGATCGCGGGAACGACGCGCGATGCCGTGGATACGCCGTTTTCCTTCGAAGGGCGGAACTACATTCTCGTCGACACCGCCGGGCTGCGCCGGAAGTTCAAAGTTCACGAGGATATCGAATTCTACACGACGCTGCGGACGAGCCGGGCAATCGACAGCGCCGAGGTCGCCGTAGTGCTGATCGACGCGCAGGACGGCGTGACGTCGCAGGACCAGCGCATTCTCGAGGATGTTGTTGAAACGCGCTGCGCCGCGGTGCTGGCGGTCAACAAGTGGGACCTGATCGAGAAGGAGACGGGCACCGCCGAACGCTTTGCGCGGCAGATTAACGAGGCGCTCGCCCACTACTCCTATCTGCCGCTCGTTTTCATCTCGGCCTTGACCGGACAGCGGGTGGGCAAAGTGCTGGCGCTGGTCGACCAGGTGCACGCGGAGAATACGCGGCAGCTGCCCACGCCCGAACTCAACGACTGGCTCGCCGAGGTGACGGCGCGGCGCCATCCCCCGGCGCGGCAGGGCAAACACATCAAGTTCAATTACATCACCCAGACCGGCGCGGCCCCGCCCTCCTTTGTCATCTTCGCCAATTACCCCAAGCTCGTCGACAGGTCGTACGTGAATTACCTGCACAACCAACTGCGGGAGCGCTGGGGATTTGCGGGCGTGTCGCTCCGGCTGAAATTCCGCCGCAAGTAGCAACCGCCCCGCGCCGATTGGCACCCGACGCTGTCGCACAGCCCCCTGAGTCAATTCACGCCCGGCCGCTGCCGATAATCCCGGTATGGAAACCCGGCCGGTGTACGATGTCGACCCGGAGCAGCTGGCGGCCTCGCTGGCGGCCCGGATCGCCGACCTTCAGGATCTCGCCACCATGGGCGCGGTGATCGCGTCCATTCACGACATCGACGCCATCCTCTCGGTCGTCATGGACATGTCGCTGCGGCTGGTCGATGGCGAGGTGGGCGCGATCCTGCTGGAGAAAAGCGGGCAGTTGGGTATCGAAATCTCGTGGGGCGTCCAGGAGGGGCTCATCCCCAAACTCCCGGGCGGCGAGACGGCCGAAGAACTGCTGCCCGCCGGGGAAACCGCCCCTCCCGGCGGTATGGACCTGCCCACCCGCGTGCTGGCCTCCGGGCAGACGGTGATCCTCAACGACCTCAGCCTTCGCGATGAAGACGGGCGGCGCATCGACGCCGTCATCTGCATGCCCATCGGGACCAGGGACCGGCGCTACGGCGTCCTGCTGATTCTCAACCGGGCCGGCGGCGGTGGCTTCAACGACGAGGATCGGGAGCGCCTGGCCATGCTCCTCAATTTCGTGGCCGTGGCAATCGACAACGCCCGCCTCATGCAGGAGCAGCTCAGCCGTCAGCGGATCGAACAGGAGATGGCGATCGCACGCCAGGTCCAGGAAACCATCCTCCCGCAGGACATCGATGCGGTCGGCGGCGTGGAAATCGGCGCCTCCTACTACCCCGCGCAGGAAGTGGGCGGCGACTTCTACGACGTCCACGCGCTGTCGGATAACGAGTTCCTCGTCTTCATCGGCGACGTCTCCAACAAGGGGGTGCCGGCGGCGCTGGTGATGTCGGCGGCTGCGGGAATCATCAAATCCATCCTCGACCGCAGCCCCGAGATCGCGGTCAATGAACTCGCCTCCCGCCTGAACGAGATTCTCGCACGCGAGATCATCCGCGACCGCGAGATGTTTATCACCCTCTTCTTCGCCCGCTTCGATCTCGCCCGGGGCCGGATGACCTACTGCAACGGCGGCCACGTCCCGGGGATGTTCTGGTCGGCCCGGGAGGGGACGGTGGCCAGGCTGTCGACCGGCGGCCCGATTGTCGGCCAGTTTCCGGGAGCGCACTTTGATCTCGGTTCGTGCCCGATCGGTTCGGGCGACCGCCTGTTTTTGTGCACCGATGGGCTCACCGAGGCCGTCGACAAAGACGGACGGATATTCGGACGGGAACAGGCGGAAGAAGTGTTCGCGATGGAGATCGGCCTTCCCCCAAAAGAGTTCTGTGTTCGCATACGGGAGTGGATTGACCGGTTCGCGTCAGGCGCGCCGGAAGATTCGCACGACGATTTCACCGTTTTGCAGGTGCTGGTGAAGTGATGGCGACACATCGGTTTGCCTACCCCTCCGTGGTTGAATCCGAGGAGCGGTTTCTCAACGATCTGGCGCAGGTGGCACAACGGGAGAGGCTTGAGGAGGACGTGCGACGGGCGATGATGTTGACCTTGTCCGAGGCCTTCACCAACGCTCTGGTCCACGGCAACCGGCTCGATCCGGCCAAGACCGTGTGGGTGGAGGTCCGGGTGGACGAGGCGACGGTCTCCGCGGAGGTGGCCGATGAGGGCAACTGCGGACTGGCCGAACTCGCCGCGCGGCCCCAAACCGGTCAGCTCGACGACCACGGGCGGGGGATCGGGCTGATGGAGCACTTTGCCGCGGAAGTGGTCTTCGGCGAGACCCTTACCGGCGGCCTTAAAGTATCGGTCCGATTCCGCCGACTAGTAGAGAGAACAAGGGGATGAGGAGAAGCGGCGGCCGGTTCCGGACCCGCGGGAGGCCCCGGGGTACGGCGATCCGGCTGCAAGAAACCATTCGTGCGGGATGTACTGGAGGCGCGATGACTATAACAGTCGAAACTTTCGGAAATGTGGCGGTGCTCCGACTGAACGGGCGCCTGGATCTGGCCAGCGGCGCCGAGCTCAAGCAGAAGGCGAAAGACCTCTTCGCCCAGGACCGCACCACGCTGCACCTGAACCTGGCCGGCGTCGAGTTCATCAACAGCTCCGGGCTGGGCGCCCTCGTGTCGACCATGAAGGAAACCCGGCTGCGGAAGGGACGGCTCACGCTCTCCAACCTGGCGAGCTACGTGCAGGAGATCTTCGAAATCACCCAGCTGTCCCATATCTTCGAGATCTTTCCCACTGAAGAAGAAGCGCTGGTGTCCAACCGGGCCGCCGTCATTGACTGATCGACACAGGAGACCGCCAATGCCGCAACCATCGATTCTCATTGTCGACGACGAACTGCTCATCCGGGATCTGCTGTACGACTTCTTCACCGGGCAGGGATGGGACACCGCGATCGCCGACAGCGGTGAGAAGGCTCTGGAAATCCTGCAACGCCGGTCGGTCGATCTGGTGCTGGCCGACATCCGCATGCCGGGGATCGACGGCCTGGAACTGACCGCCGAGCTCCGGGAACTGCGGCCGGGGCTCCCCGTGGTCCTCATGACCGGGTATCCCTCGGTCGACACGGCGGTGGCGGCGCTTCGGCATCGGGTGGCCGATTATGTGACCAAGCCGTTCAACATCAATAACCTGTACAAAATAGTCGAGGCCCAGGTGGCGGCGAAAGAAGCCGCCGCCAAAAGCGAGTAGGACGGCCATGAAAAGCGCAACACGGGAGCCGGTGCTGGTGGTCGAGGGGGACGAAAGCATGCGCCGGCGGCTCTGCGACTACCTCGGCCAACTCGGCTACGCGGTGGACGGCGCGGGGAGCCTCGGCGAGGCTATCCAAATGGCCCTGACCCGGCCCTATGCGGCTGCCGTTCTCGATGTAACAATCGGGCCAGGGACCGGCGAAGCGGCCGTTTCCGAACTGCAGTTGAACCAGCCCAAGATGCCTGTGATCGTCATGAGCGGCGCACCGTCGGTCCGGGCCGTGATCGCCGCCCTGCGGCAGGGTGCATTCGACTACATCATCAAACCCTACGAAATCCAGGACTTGGCGACTATCCTGCCTCGGGCGGTCGAACGGGGACGCCAGGAACTGGCGGCCCTGGCGCTCACCGGCGGAGCCGCACCGCCACGGTGACGACTCATAAGCAGCCGCGATCAAACCGTGCGCCCCTCGCCGCAACGGCCTTTTCCCCGCCGATCGTTCCGGTCTCTTTCCTCCCGGAAGTTTTTAGTTGAATGCTTTTCGGAGCCGCCCTAAGGTAGGGTGGTTCAGACACGAGCATGGAGTGTTGGGTGGCCGGCGGGCCTGCCCGGAGACGCCGTGGAAGAAACGATCATGGATGACAGCGTTAGGTCTATCGCCGAACTCGAAGGCGGGCAGGAAGATACGGCGGCCGGGGGAGAGGTGGGACGGTTCGCCGACTCCTACGCGTCCTTCACCCGCATCATCAACTCCCTCCAGCGCCGGTATATCCAGCTTGAGGACGACTTCACGACCCAGCACCGCGAGCTGGCGGAGGCCAACCGCCGTCTGACCGAGCTGACCGAGCGGAACCTCGCGGTCACCGAATTTCTCAACGGCATTCTGAACTCCATCAACGCCGGCGTCATCGCGGTCGACCGCCGGGGCGTAATCACGCACTTCAACAGCGCCGCGGCGCGCATCCTGGGGACAGCGGCGCCCGAGGCTCTGGGGAGACAGTACCGGGACTGCGTCCGCCCCGGCACGCCCCCCGACGCCAACGCCCTCCGTTCGGTGGAGCGGGACGAGGCGATCGACTCGGTGGAGCGGGTGATCGAGCAGCCGGACGGCACCCGGCTGTACCTGTCGGTGTCGACCACCATTCTCCGCGACGCCGCCAACCAGTCGGCGGGGGCGGTGGAGGTGCTCCACGACCTGACCAAGATCAAGCGCATGGAGCAGGAGCTGGCCCGGCTGAACACCCTGGCCGCGCTCGGCGAGATGGCGGCCACGATCGCCCACGAAGTCCGCAATCCGCTCTCGGGCATCGGCGGGTTCGCCGCCCTCCTGCAGAAAGATCTCGATCCCGAAGATCCCAGGTACCGGCTGGTCGGCAACATCCTCAAGGGAGTCGGCAATCTGAACGAGACGGTGACCACCCTGCTGAACTACACGCGTTTCGAGGAGACCAATCGGACGGAGATCGCCTACTATGATTTCCTCCAGGGGACGGTGCGGCAGTTCGAGCGCGACTGCAGCGAGCGGCTCGCCGGCGCGCGCATTGCGCTGCGTCCCCCGGCTGAAGGGGTGCGGAACCCGCGGATTGAAGTCGACCCGATGCTCCTGCGCCAGGCGTACTTCAACCTCTTCACCAATGCGGCCGAAGCGATGGCCGGCGGCGGCGAAATCGAGGTCGGCTACCGCGTGTACGGCCGGGAGGAGGCCGCCGCGGTCTGGGGAAAACGGCTCCTACTGGGTCTTGATGAGACCGTGCTGGAGACAACGGTGGCCGACCAGGGGACGGGCATAGCCCCGGAAAACCTCGAGAAGATCTTCTCGCCGTTCTTCACCACCCGGGGCGACGGCAACGGGCTGGGATTGGCGGTAGTGTGGAAAGTGATGAAGGCCCACGGGGGCGAGGTGCTGGCGGAGAACCGCCCGGCGGGCGGGGCGCTCTTCCGGCTCCTCCTGCCTGTCCGGCGGGCCGGAGGACAGGGAGTGCGCAGATGAACTACGCGGTGTTGGTCGTCGACGATGACCGACTGGTCAATGAATTCCTCGTTGAAACGCTCCGAAGGGCGGGCTATGACTGCACGGCGGCCCATTCCGGCGAGGAAGCCCTGGCCCGCCTCAACGAGCGGGATTTCGACATCGTCGTCACCGATCTGAAAATGCCCGGCATGGACGGCCTCGCGCTGCTGGCCCAGGTGAAAAAGGCGAGCCCCCAGACGATCGTCATCATGATGACTGCCTACGGCACGATCGACACGGCGGTGAAAGCCATCAAAAACGGGGCCTATGATTTCCTCCTCAAGCCGGTTTCCCCCGAGACCGTCGAGCACATCATCCGCCGGGTCGCCGAGGTGATCGCGCTCCGGCGCGAGAATGAGCTCATGCGCAAAGACCTGGCCGACAAGTTCCACAACATCGTCGGCAAGTCCAAAGTCATGAAGGAAGTGTTCGACCTCATCCAGGGCATCGCCGACGCCCGCTCGACCGTGCTCATCACCGGGGCTTCCGGCACGGGCAAGGAGCTGGTGGCGCGGGCCATTCACTACAGCTCGTGCCGGGCCGACAAACCGTTCGTGAAACTCAACTGCGCGGCGCTGCCCGAAAACCTCGTCGAGTCGGAGCTCTTCGGCTACGAGAAGGGGGCGTTCACCGACGCCAAGAAGACGACCCGGGGGCGGTTCGAACTGGCCGACGGCGGGACGCTCCTGCTGGACGAAATCTCCGAAATGCCGCTCAACTTGCAGTCCAAGCTGCTCCGCGTGATCCAGGAGCGGGAGTTCGAACGGGTGGGATCGAGCCAGACCATCCAGGTCGATGTCCGGCTGGTCGCCACCTCGAACCGGAATCTCCGCGAGTACATCGCCGCCGGACGGTTCCGCGAGGATCTCTACTACCGCCTGAATGTCATCCCGATCCACCTGGCCCCGCTGGAGGAGCGCAAGGAAGACGTCCCGCTACTGGTCGAGCACTTCATCGCCAAGTACAACCGCGAGAACAGCCGGACCGTGAAAGGGGTCGACGCTCAGGCGATGCGGCTGCTGATGCACTACCATTGGCCGGGCAACGTGCGGGAGCTGGAAAACTATATCGAGCGGGCGGTCGTGACCGGGAACAAGGAAATCCTCACCGAGGACGAGTTCCCCGCCGAGCTGGCTCTCGGTCGGGCGGCCGACAGCCTGGCGGCTCTGCGGGTGCCGATGAAACTGGAGGAGGGGAACAAGTACCTGATCCTCAAGACGCTCGAGAAGTTCAACGGCAACAAGACCCGGGCCGCCGAGGCGCTGGGGATCTCGGCCCGGACCATCCGCAACAAGCTGGCCGAGTACGGCGAAGAAGTGTCCAATTCCTGAGCAGTTTCTGCAAGCGGGTACGGGGCGGGCAGTTGCCGCCCCGCCCGCCCTCCACTAATCATCCCCCCTGCCGATAGTATTGGGGTAGGATGTGCGGGACGCCCGGCGCACAGACGTCGGACGGCCGAAAACGCCGGCGCCCCGCCCCACCCGTCACGGCCGCGGGCCGGGACGGTGACCCCGGTGCGGTCGTAACCGAGTTGACATACCCATGGATCTGGCGACACTGATAGGTTTGGTGGTGGCGTTCGGCGCGGTCGGCGGGTCGTTCCTCATGGAGGGAGGATCCTTCGACGCCGTCTTCCTCGCCGCGCCCATCCTGATCGTGGTCGGCGGCACGCTCGGGGCGACCACGGTGACCACCTCGATCGACACCGTCAACCACATTCCCCACTACCTGCGCATCGCCTTCTTCGGCCGGTCGCACCGGTTCAGCGACACGATCGAGCAGATCGTGAAACTGGGGGAGAAGGCCCGGCGGGAAGGCATTCTCGGCCTCGAGCGCGACATGGAGCGCATCCGGAACCCGTTTTTCCGGAAAGCCGTGCGCCTGGTCATCGACGGGACGGAAACGAGCGCGCTCCGCGAAATCCTCGAAACCGAGATCGCCTACCTCGAGGCGCGGCACAAGCGCGGCATCACTTTCTTCCAGAAAGCGGGCGGCTACTCGCCGACCATGGGGATCCTCGGGACCGTCCTCGGCCTGGTGCACACGCTGGGGAACACCTCGGACGCCTCGCGCATGGCGGCCCATATCGCGGCCGCGTTCATCGCCACCCTCTGGGGAGTCGGACTGGCCAACCTGTTCTTTCTCCCGGTCTCGGACAAACTGCGCATGCGCCACGAGGAGGAGATCGCCCACCTCGAACTGATCATGGAGGGGATCATGGCCCTCCAGTCCGGTGAGAACCCGCGGCACATCCGCACCCGCCTGCTCGCTTTCATCGCCCCGATCCACCGCAACCACGAGGAGTAGCCATGCGCCGCTTTCGCCGCCGGGTCGAAGACAAGGAGAACCTCGATCGCTGGCTGCTCACCTACAGCGACCTCATCACGCTGCTTCTGGCGTTCTTCGTCGTCATGTACTCCATGTCGCAGGTCGACGCCAAGCGCTTCGGGCAGATGGCCAAGGCTCTCCACGGCATTCTTAAAGGAGGGGAGAACGTCTTCGACTACGACGAGGCGAAACCGACCGAGGACGGCCATGGCCTGCTGAAACTCGGCAACCTGCGCATGCTGCAGGCCCGCGTGGAGGAACGCTTCAAAGGAATCAACCGGCTGGACGACGTCAGCTCGGAGATCACCGAGCGCGGGCTGGTGATTCACATTGTCGACCGGGCGCTGTTCGACGAGGGGGCGGCCGACCTGAAGCCGCAGGCGATCGACGTCCTCGATCTCATCAACGACGAAGTCCGCGCTATGCCCAACCACCTCCGGATCGAGGGGCACACCGACGACCGCCAGATCGCCACGCTGCGGTTTCCCTCCAACTGGGAGCTCTCGGCGGCCCGCGCGACCGAGGTCGTGCGCTTTTTCGTGAACCAACACGATTTCCCGCCCGACCGCATTTCCGCGCTCGGCTACGGGGAGTTCCGGCCGATCCGCCCCAACAACTCGATCGAGAACCGGGCCATGAATCGGCGCGTCGACATCGTGATCCTCACCATGGAACTCTCGCTCAAAGAACCGACCTCGCAGTTGTATTTCACGGCCGCCAACGAGTAGTCTTTTCCCGGCTCCTCCGGAAATACTTTCCCTGACACTCGGGCTCGCCCCGCGCTGTGGGACCGCGCGCGTCAGTCCAACCCGCTGGGCCGCAACCGCCTGCGGCGTCCGACCGCGATTCGGCACGCACGTTGCATAGACGCAGCGCGAGAAAAACCATGAGGCCGTGTGTGACCGTATGAAAATAGCGGACTTTCTCTTCAAGTCGACCGGCGTCCACAGATTCGAGGCGTACCTGGATGTCTCCTCGTTCCGGCACAAGCTGATCAGCAGCAACGTGGCCAACGTGTCGACGCCCGGGTACGGCGCCCGGGACATCGACTTTCAAGCCGAGTACACGCGCCTCACCGGCGAGACCGGCCGGGTGGCCGGCGAGTTGACCCACCCCGCGCACCTGCCTCTCGGCGCGCACCGCGACCGCGAACCGGATATCGAGGAGACCAGACCCAAACCGGATGAGCTCAACGCCGTCGACATCGACCGGGAGGTCTCGCAGATGGCCCAGAACGAACTTCAGTTTACGGTGGCCGCTCGGCTCCTGCAGAAGAAATTTGAGGGGCTGCGGCGGGCCATAGCGGGGAGATAGGAGAGTAAGGTATGGCGGGCATACTCGGAGCCATTGAGATTGCGTCGCGCGGACTGTCGGTCCAGCGGGCAAAAATGAACGCCACGGCCGAAAACATCGCCAACGCCGAGACCACGCAGACCCCGGAGGGCGGCCCTTACCGGCGCAAGCGCGTGCAGGTGCGGGAAGACGAGACGGGGGTGTCGTTCCGGCAGGCCATGCGGCGCGCCGGCGTCTCCCTCGAGCGCACCAACACCCGGCATTTCCCCGCCCGCGGCGTGTGTGTGCAATCTGAGGTGGAGGTCCCCGACGTCGACATGAAGGAAATCCGGGATCCGCAATCGAGCTACCGGCTCATCCACGATCCCGAGCATCCCGACGCCGACGAGCAGGGGTACGTGAAGATGCCGGACATTGAGGTGGTCAACGAGATGGTCGACATGATGGCGGCGGCGCGCGCCTACGAGGCCAACACGGTGACGATCGCCGCCGCCAAGCAGATGGCCAAAGATGCACTGGACATATAGGAAAGTGACAGGCAGCCATGAAGATTAACCCGACAGCAATTCAGTCGTACCAGCAGCTCGTGCAGCGGCAGCCGCAGCGCCCGGACGAGCAGGCCCGGCCGGCCGACGCCGCACGCGAGCTGACCATCGCGCCGCAGGCGGCCGCGTCCGGATCCGACCTCGCGGTCAAAGCGCCCGAGGGATCCTACGCCGATTTCCTCACCGAGGCCGAGCGCGCGGCCCTGGAGCTGCTCTTCCAGCGCTTCGGCGACTCCGGCCGCTTCGGAGCGGCCCTGGGCGGCGAGGCCGCCGAGTCCCGGGTGCTCGGTAAACTGATCGACGTGAAGGTGTAACATGACGGCACCTGTCAATGGCCTCACCCGGTTGGTGCCGGGACTCGTGGCGCGGCTCGAGCCGACTGGAAAGACCGTGCCGTTGCCGGAGATGAAGGCCGAGGACGGTTTCGGTGAGATGCTCTCCGACTTTGTCAGCGGCGTCAACTCGCTGCAGTACGAATCGGCGCAGATCCAGCAGGCGTTTCTCGAAGGCGAGCCGGTCGAACTGCACCAGGTGATGGTGAAAGCGGAGGAAGCCGGGGTCGCCGCCGAGCTCCTCATTGAAATCCGCAACAAGCTGGTCGAGGGATACCAGCAGCTTATACAGATGCCCTTGTAGTCGGCAGCCAACGTGGGTGCGCGGCCAGGGACCGGCCGCGGACGTGACATAGGATGATGCCATGGAGCAAGTGAGACAGTTTTTCCGCAACCTCGCCGCGTGGGTCGGCCGGCTCTCGCCCGGCCAGGTCATGATGCTGCTGGGAATCGCCGCCGGCACCATCGTCGGCACGATCCTCCTCGTCGGCTGGGTCAATACCGTCACCTACGCCCGCCTCTATTCTGACGTCGATGAGGCCGAGGCCGGCGAGGTGGTCGCCTACCTGAACGACAACAAGATCCCCTACGAGTTGAGCGACGGCGGGCGGACGATCGCGGTACCCTCCGACCAGGTCTACAAGACGCGGATTGCGCTGGCCTCCGAGGGCCTTCCCCGCAACGGCAACATCGGCTACTCGATCTTCGACAAGAACAACCTCGGGATGACCGACTTCCTGCAGAACCTCAATTTCCGCCGCGCCCTCGAAGGGGAGTTGACGCGCACGATCATGCAGTTGTCGGAGGTGCAGGCCGCCCGGGTCCACATCGTGATGCCTTCCGACCGCCTCTTCAAGCAGGACCAGAAACAGGCCACCGCTTCGGTGGTCCTCAAACTGCGCAGCGGCGGCCTGACCAAACAGCAGATCAACGGGATCTCCCACCTCGTCGCGGCCTCGGTGGAAGGCCTGCGGCCCGAAAATATCTCGATTGTCGACTACGACGGCAACCTGCTCTCCTCGGGCCAGCCGACCGATGAGCTGGCCGGACTGACCGCCTCGCAGCTCGACGTGCGCAAACAGGCCGAGACCTATCTCGAACACAAGGCGCAGTCGATGCTGGACGACGTGCTCGGGCCGGGACGCTCCGTGATCCGGGTCACCGCCGAACTTGACTTCAACCAGACCGAGCGGACCTCGGAGACGTACGACGCCAACCAGCCGGCCGTGCGCAGCGAAGAACGCACCAAGCAGACCAACGCCTCGACCGACAAGGCCGCCGAGGCCAGCGAGAGCCAGGAACAGGGATCCACCGAAACGACCATCACCAACTACGAACTCAACAAGACGGTCGAGCACATCATCAACGGGATCGGCTCGATCAAACGCCTCTCGGTGGCGGTGATGGTGGACGGCGTCTATACCCCGGCGGCCGCCGAGGACGGCGGCGCGGCGATGTCCTACCAGCCCCGCTCCCAGGAGGAACTGGACCGGCTGGCCGCGATCGTCCGCAACGCCGTCGGCTTCGACTCCCAGCGCAACGACCAGATCGAAATGGTCAACATCGCCTTCGACCGCCGCGACCTGATCGAGGACCAGCAGGCTCTCGACAGCATGTACCGGCGGGATTTCTACCTCGAAATCGCCAAGAAAGTCGGCCTTGTCCTGCTCGCCCTCCTGGTCTTCCTGTACCTGCGGCGCAAGGTGAGCCGGCTGTTCCAGTCGATCGGGGCCATGGCCGCGGCGCCGAAACGGACCCCCGCCCGGCCGCTGACGCCGGGCGCGGCCCCCGAAGCCGCCGCGGAGGAAGGGCCGCGCGTGATCCCCGAGCAGCGGCGAACCCGCCTGGTCGATGAGATGCAGGACGCGGCCCGCAAGCAGCCCGAAGAGATCGCCCGCGCGATCAAAACCATGATGAGTGACGTCTGATGGGAGCGCTCAAGTACGAATCGATGACGCCCCTGCAGAAGGCGGCAGTCGCCCTGGTAGCCTTCGGACCGGAAGTGTCGGCCCACGTCCTCAAGGGGATGCCCGAGGCCGACCTCGAGAAGATCACCATTGAAATCGCCAATCTGCGGGAAGTGCCGCCCGATGTCGAGGACAAGGTGATCGACGAGTGCTACCAGATTTTCATGGCGCGCCAGTACATCTCACAGGGGGGAATTGATTTCGCCCGCAAGATCCTCGAATCGGCGGTCGGCGTCGCCAAAGCGCGCGAAATCATGCAGCGCCTCGAAACCACCATCAAATCCTCCGGCTTCTCGCTCCTGAAAGACATCGACCCGAAACAGTTGACCAGTTTTCTCCAGAATGAACACCCCCAGACCATCTCCCTGATCCTCACCCAGCTCTCGCCCCAGCACGCCGCGGCCGTGCTCTCCGAGCTCTCGCCGGAATTGCAGGGGGAGGTGGCCCTGCGCATCGCCATGATGGAGAAAATCGCGCCGGAGATCCTCCACGAGATCGAGCAGACCCTCTCGGGGCATTTCGACGCCGGCGCCGCGGCCCAGATGTCCGCGTCCGGCGGCGCCAAAGCCATCGCCGAAATCCTCAACCTGATCGACACGACGGCGGAGAAGAACATCCTCCAGTCGCTCGAGGCCGACGACCCCGACCTCGCCGCCGAAGTCAAGAACATGATGTTCGTCTTCGACGATCTCACGCTGCTCGACGACCGGTCGATCCAGCGGCTGCTGAAGGAAGTGGAGACCAAGGACCTCGCGATCGCCCTCAAAGCGGCCAGCGATGAAGTCAAGAACAAGATCTTCAGCAACGTCTCCGAACGCGTCGCCGTGATGATCCGGGAAGAGATGGAGTTCATGGGACCGACCCGCCTGTCCGATGTCGAGGCGGCCCAGGGACGGATCGTCGAGGCCGTGCGCCGTCTCGAGGAGGAAGGCCAGATCATCGTCTCCGGCCGGGGCGGCAAGGAAGATATCATTGTCTAAGGTACTGCGACACGTGCGGCCGGCGCCGACGGTGTGCGTGGGCGAACGGCAACTCGACCATGACCGCCAATCCCGCGCCGTCGCCGTCCTCGGCCGGCTCTTCCCGGCGGTGGCGATCGTCACCGACCCCGGCGGAGCGCGCTTCATCCCGGTCGAAGAAGCTTTCACAATGGAGGACGCCTGCCGGGCGGCGCACGAGGAGGAATACCGGCGCGGCTATCGGGAGGGCCAGCAGGCCGGGCTCGCCCAGGGATTGGCGAAAGCCGAACAGGTGCTCAGCCGGTTCGACGCCGCGATTGCGGACGCAATCGAACAGCGGCACCGGCTGCTCGACGAGGCGCGGCGGGAGATCCTCGACCTGGTCGTGCAGATCAGCCGCAAAGTGACCTTCGACGCGGTCACGATCGATCCGGAGTCGACCCTGCGGCTGATCAACGGCGTGATCGACACCCTGCTCGACCGCTCGCGCATCAGGATCAAGGTCCACCCCGGCCACCTCCCCATCGTGGAACAGAGCATCGCGCAGTTTCTCGGAGGCTCGGCCCTGATCAAGGAACTCACGATCGAGCCCGACCCCCGCGTTCGCGAAGGGGGATGTTTGATTGAAACGCCGCACGGCGATGTCGACGCCCGGCTGGAATCGCAGTTCGAAGTCGTGCGCGAGGTTCTCCTCGCCGAAGAGGCCGGCCAGTGAGCGCTCCCTCCTATCATATGTACGCCGAGCGGATTCGGGCCGCCCACACCATCCGACACTACGGCAAAGTGATGCAGGTGGTCGGTCTCGTGATTGAGTCGGCCGGGCCGGCGGTCTCGATCGGAAAGCTCTGCACCATCGAAAACCACGACACCGGAGCCAAGATCCGGGCGGAAGTAGTGGGTTTTCGGGACAACCGGATCCTGCTGATGCCGCTCGGGCCGATCACGGGCATCACGCCCGGGGCGATCGTCACCTCGACCGCCGAGCACCTGCGGGTGCCGGTCGGCCGCGAACTGATCGGGCGCGTGCTCGGCGGCCTGGGGCAGCCGATCGACGGCAAGGGTCCGCTCGGCACGGGCGCGTGGCGGCAACTCAGCGGCGAACCGATCCCGGCGCTGAAACGGCGGCGGATCACCGAACCGCTCCGCACCGGAATCCGGGCCGTCGACCTCGTGACCGCTGTCGGAAAGGGACAGCGCCTGGGGATTTTCGCCGGCTCCGGCGTGGGCAAATCAATCATGCTCGGGATGATGGCGCGGGGGACGAGCGCCGATGTCAACGTCCTCGCCCTCGTCGGCGAACGCGGCCGCGAAGTGCGCGAGTTTGTCGAATCCGACCTCGGCCCGGAGGGGATGCGGCGCTCGGTCGTGGTGGCCGTCACCTCCGATCAACCGGCTCTCATCCGCATCAAGGGGGCTCTGGTGGCGACCGCCATTGCCGAACACTTCCGCGATCAGGGGATGGACGTTCTCCTCTTGATGGACTCGCTCACCCGTATCGCGATGGCGCAGCGGGAGATCGGCATCGCGATCGGCGAGCCGCCCACTGCCAAAGGATACACGCCCTCGGTCTTCGCCCTCCTGCCGGGCCTGCTCGAGCGGGCCGGCCAGGCCGAGAAGGGATCGATCACCGGCCTGTACAGCGTGCTGGTCGAGGGCGACGACTTCAACGAGCCGGTTTCCGACGCCGTGCGGTCGATCCTCGACGGGCACGTGGCTCTGTCGCGCCGCCTGGCCGCCCGCAACCAGTACCCCGCCGTCGACATCCTCGATTCCGTCAGCCGGCTCATGAAATCGGTCTGCACGCCCGAGCAGGTCGAACTCGCCGGCCAGGTGCGGGAGCTCCTCTCGGTGTACCGCGAGGCCGAGGACCTCATCAACATCGGGGCCTACGTGAGGGGTTCCAATCCCAAGATCGATCGGGCCATCGCCAAGATGGATGCGCTCGACGCGTTCTTCCGGCAGGGTATTCACGAAATCTCGGACTTCGACCAATCGGTCGCCCAGCTCCGGCAGCTCCTCGCCGACTGAGGTCCCGGAGGCGCCGCGTGAAGAAGTTTCGTTTTCGCCTGGAAGCGCTCCTCAAGCAGCGGGAACAGATTGAGAAGGACCGCCGGCGCGAACTCGCCGAGGCGATGCGCCGGACGGCGCGGCAGAAACAGGCGCTCGACGGCCTCATCGAGCGCAGCCGGGAAACGCTCGCACACAAGCGCGCGCGGCAGACGGGCACCCTGGCCGTCGCCGAACTGCAGTTATGCGCGCGCTTCCTCCATCGGCTCAAACGCGAGACGCTGGGGGCGGACGAGGTCCTCCGCGCCCTCCGCAAGACCGAGGCCAAGAAACGCGAGGCGCTTCTCGAGGCCGCCAAGAACCGCAAGATCTACGACACGCTCAAGGATCACCGACGCAGCGAATTCTACCACGAGGCCGAACAACGCGAGCGGAAAGAGACCGACGAAATCGGGCTGAACGTCTTTCGGGCGGGCCGCGGAAAACCGGCCTAAACAAACAGCCCGGCGGCGCCGGGCTGTCTTCAGAATCATTTTGAATGGCCTGCGACCATCAACTCCGGCCGCTACTGGCACGGAGCCGGCGGTGGACCGCCCCGGAAGAGGTAGGCGATGAGGTACGTGATGTCGGCTACCGTCGGCTGAGGCGTGGCGTCGCCATTGATGTTGGCTTCTTCCGGACAATCAGCCGGGGCCATGCCGCGGAACAAAATCCCGATCAAGCGGGTGAGATCCGGCAGCGTCACGGCGTCGGTCGGATCGCCATCGACATTTCCCCGGGTCCCGATGCAGCAGCCGAACCCCTGGTCAATCTTCACCCAGCCGCGCCGGTATTTCGGCGTGAAGGCCACGGCCGACGCGGTCGAGAACCTGGTCGAATAGGAGACGTCGACATTCACAATCGTGATGGTGTCGATGCTCACCAGCTGCGGGCTGATTCCCACGCTCCACGAGAGATAGAGCCGCCCGAGGAGGCCGGAAGCGGCCGGGATCGTGGGTTCTCCCGCGAACGGCACGCAGTAGATCGAGAAGCCCCCGGAAGGCGTGTAGGTCCCCTTGACCGAATACGATTGCAGCCGGCCGCCCGCGAACGAGAAGGAGTCGACATGGACATCGGGAGAACTGAAGTGCAGCGTCACCTCCAGCCCGCCCAGCGGCTCGTCGTTGTAGAAGTTGACCGGAACGATGGCGCGAGTGTTGGTGAAAGCGCCGATCGAGTCAACGTGCACCGTGTCCGGAATACCGGGATCCTGCGCCGCCGCGGCGGGCGCCAGGAGAACCATCCCGGCAAGACACAACAGGCAAGCTCGTGCAATCCGACTCTGCATACGGATAACCCTTTCTTTCACGACTGAACTGAGCAAATTCAATGCGCGTTATCGAAGAAAGGTCGCTTGGCCTACCAGGTTGCCCGGCCGGAACCGGGGGGTGAATGTAAGTAACTATGAGCGAAGCTCTTTCCGGAAAGTAATATAGGGACAATCGACCGGCGGCGCAACCGGAAAGATCAGGCGTCCGCCAACCGCGGCCGGGCGGGTTGCACAAGCGGTGCTGCAACCCTTTTCCCACCCCGGAATACGGGGAGCGTCTCACAAACCTCACCCCGCCCGCCGATACAGGGGATATGCCGGAGGAAATGACCCCCAGGACAGTATTCCGGTGTACTTACATCCGGGCCTGCTACCTCGCGGATGAGCTTAAGTGCTTCGGGTACAAGACCGATTGCCCGCTGTACCGGAAGTGCAACGGCGAATACTCCGACGAGGCGGCATTCCACGAGGCGATGGACCGCCTGATCGACAGGACCCGGGCGGTCTACGCCGGTCTGGACAAGTAAGACCCTTCCCCGTGACCGGGGAGAGCGCCGCTGCCAGGATCTGTCCTGACGAATTCGGGGAGCCCCGCGCCCCCGGTCGGCGCGCAATCCCTCTTGCGGATTTGCCGAAATCTGCCTATCCTTGCCCCATACTGCATGGCGCCCCCGCCCTGGCGGCGGTGGAGCGCGGGTTCATTAGGGTCCTGCCGCGATCTACGACTCGCGTAAACAAGCAGATGCGTGGTGTGCAGTCGACCTATGTGTGGAGGCTCGGAATGTTTCGTTTAATTGCGGTCGTCATGGTGAGCGCACTCGTCGCGGCCGCCGCCCCGGCGGCCGGCACGCCCGGAAGAGGGAGCGTGCCGACTGTCACCGTCTTGCCGGGGGCGGGCGACACCCTGCCCGTGACGCCCACCTACGAGTGGATTGACATATACTGCGGCGAGCCCACGCTCGACGGCGCGCCGCTGGCGCCGGGCGACACGATCTTCGTCTACGACCCGGACAACATGTGCTGCGGCGCGGCAATTGTCCATGCCGACGGCATGTACGGGTTCGCTCCCGTCTACCGGGATGACGCCTATTCGGCCGAGGATGAAGGCGCGGAACCGGGGGATACGCTGCGCTTTGTGGTCAACGGCGTGCCCGTTGCGGCTGCGCCCCCCGTGATCTGGACGGCGAACGGGGAGAGCTTCGCCGTCTGCCGATTCCTCACGGCCCCGCCGGCATACCGGGAGGTTTCCCTCGACATCAAACCCGGGTCGTGTCCGAACCCGCTCAATCTCGTCGGACCGTCGGACAACGGCAAGGCCGTGCTGCCGGCCGCCGTTCTCGGCGCGCCGGATTTCGACGTCCGCACGATCAACCCGCCGACGCTCGCGCTGGGCGGCGCCGAAGTTGTCCGCTGGAGTTACGAAGATGTCGGCCGGCCGAAAGCCGATCCATACGACACCTGCGCGTGCCACGAGTACGGCCCCGACGGGTACATGGATCTGACCCTCAAGTTCTATCGCGCAGAGGTCGCCCCGGCCGTCTCGTTTGCCGCCGATGGCGATTACGCACCGCTCGTCCTGACCGGATCGCTGCTTGACGGCACTCCTCTTAGCGGCGTCGATTGTGTGCGCGTGCAGCGCGGCGGGAGGCCGGAGGGCAATAGCGGGGGCGGCCCGACCGGAAAGGTGCAGGCCCCGGCCGATTTCGCACTCGCCAACCATCCCAATCCCTTCAACCCGTCAACCCAGATCACCTTCGCCCTTCCCCAGGCCGGGCCGGTCACCCTGCGCGTGTACGATGTCCAGGGGCGGCTCGTGCGGACGCTGGCCAACGGGCCTTTCGATGCCGGCGTTCACTCGGTCGAGTGGAACGGAACCGACGGCACCGGCAGTGCCGTGGCCAGCGGCGTGTACCTCTACCGGTTGTCGGCGGGGGAGACGGTCGTGACCCGAAAGATGATCTTGATGAAGTAGGTCGGGTCGGCAGGGACAAAGTGAAGGGCGCGGTCCGGCAGGGCCGCGCTTTTTTTTGCGGGCGGGGCGGCCAGGCGGCGCGCCGCGCCCGAGGGCGGAGGCGGTTAGCCCTCCTCCAGGCGGCGCAGCTTCTTGTACAGCAGGGAGCGTTCGATGCCGAGCTCGCGGGCGGCCTCGGTCATGTTGCCGCCGTGGCGCGCGATTGCGGCCTCGAGATACTCGCGCTCGAACTCCGCCATCGCCTCTTTCAGCGACCGGCGACCGCCGCGCGCGGCCGCCGGCAGGAGCGGCTTCAGGTCGGCCACAGTCACGACACTCCGCTCACAGTAGATGTTGACCCGCTCCATCAGGTTCTTGAGTTCTCTGATGTTGCCTGGGAAGGAGTAAGCGCACAGCAGCTTCAGGCTGTCGCGCTCGAGACGTTTCGGGACCGAGCCGGTTTCGCCGGCAAAGCGGGCCAGGAAGTGATCGGCGAGCAAAGGGATGTCCTGGGTCCGCTCCCGCAGGGGGGGGAGGTGGAAAGTCACGACGTTCAGGCGATAGAGCAAATCCTGCCGCAGCGAGCCGTCGGCCGCCATCGTCTCCAGGTCGCGGTTGGAGGCGGCGATGATCGTGCAGTCGACCGAGTACGTTCTGCTTGCCCCGACCGGGGTCACTTCGCGCGTCTCGATGACGCGGAGAATTTTCGCCTGGGCGCCGGCCGGCATTTCGCTGATCTCGTCGAGGAAAATCGACCCCTGGTCGGCCTCGACGAATCTTCCCCGGCGGTCGGCGCGGGCGCCGGTGAAAGCGCCCCGCACATGCCCGAAAAGCTCGGACTCGACCAATTCCGATGGCAGAGCGGCGCAGTTGACGGCGACAAACGGTCCGTTGCTCCGGCCGCTGGCGCGATGAATCATGTTGGCGACAAGCTCCTTGCCGGTGCCGTTCTCGCCGAGGATGAGAAAGCGCGCCGCTTTCGGGGCCGCCCGCAAAATGTCGGACTTCAGTTTGAGTATCTCCGGCGACTCGCCGACGAACTCCCCGTAGGCGCGCAGGGCGAGGCGGTCGGCCTCGGCCTGTAGCCGCCGGGTCCGCACCGCATTGTCGACCGTGACGAGCACGCGGTCCAGAGACAGGGGTTTCTCGATGAAATCGTAGGCCCCGGCGCGCGTGGCCCGGACCGCCATGTCGATGTCGGCGTGGCCGGAGAACATCACGATGATGTGCCGGGGATTCTTCTCGAGCGCCGCCTTCAGCAGGTCGATGCCGTTGCCGTCGCCGAGCAGCACGTCGAGAAAAATGAGATCGAAACGTCCGGACATGAAAGTCTCGCCGCGCGCGTACGATTCGGCCGTGACAACCTCGTGGCCGCGGCGCTCGAGCGCCGCCTTCAGCGAACTGCGGATGCTCTCCTCGTCGTCGACAATCAGGATCTTAGCCATGTTCCACCGGCAGTCTGAGGGTGACCAGTGCGCCGCCGTCGGCGCGGTTCTGCAGATCGATCGCGCCGCCGTGGTCGTGGACAATTCGCTGGCAAATGACCAGCCCGAGCCCGCTGCCGCCCTTCTTCGTTGAAACCCGCGGTTCCAGACCGCGCTCGAGCAGGTCGCGGGCGAAACCGGGGCCGGTATCGGCTACCGTAATCACGAGCGCCCCGGGCTCGTCCCCCAGCGCAACCGCCACCCGGCTCTCGGGCGAGGCTTCAAGACCGTTCTTCACCAGGTTGACCAGCACCTGGTGCATCATCTCCGGGTCGAGGCGGACGCTCCGCCGCGCGCTCCTGTTCGACAACGTCAGACGGCCAGTGCCCGTCTCGCCGCGGTAGAGCGCGGCCAGCGGTTCCAGGAGTCTCGCCGGGGCCACATCCCGGATGACCGGCGGTCCCATCCGTGCGAAGCCCACGAATTCATCGAGCAGGCGGGTGAGGCGCTCCACCTCGGACTTGATCGTCGCCGTCGTCTCTTCGAGGATCCTGGGGAAATCCGGGAGCTGTTCCTGGAACGAACGGCGGAGATCGTCGGTGCTGATCACGATCGGGGTGAGGGGGTTCTTGACCTCATGGGCGATCTTGCGGCCGACGGCCTGCCAGGCCGCGATCTTCTCAGTCGTGGCCAGCCGCCGCTGGGCGTCTCGGAGGCGGAAGGTCATGGCCGTGAAAGAATCCGCCAGTTGGGCGAACTCCCCTTCCTCGTAGGCCATGACGGGCGTGCTGAGGTCACCGCCCGAGACGCGGGCGGTCGCCGTGAGGAGGTTGTCGAATTCCCGCTGGGCGCGCCCGCTGATATACAGGCCGAGCGCCACGGCCGCCAGCACCGATCCGAGCGCGACCAGCCCGCTCACAACCAGGAGGTTGCCAAAAACGCGCTGCTCGGGGCCGGACCGGAAGGAAGCGGCGAGGAACCAGCCGGCTGCATCGCCGCCGGCGAGCACCGCGACCAGCGAATCCCGTTCGGCGTAGAGACGGCCGGGGTCCATGCCCGACAACCCGCCGCCGGTGTCGCCGGCCAGCACAATGCGCACGTCGGCTCCGATCAGGCGCGCCACCGTCCCGGTGTACTGGCTGTCGAGATAGCGGCCGGCATAGACGACATAGGCGCTTTCGGCCGGAAGTCTCCACGCCAGCGCGGCGTGGGGGCCGTTCAGGTCATACTCCACGGACGCCAGCGGCGCCGAGTCCGCCGCCAGGCTGTCCAGGGACGGGAGCCTCTCCCCGATGAGCCCCGGGCGGCGGGCGCTGGCCTGCACGAGCAGGGAGGAATCGGCAATTTCGAAGAAGTCCAGCCCCGCCGGTACGGCGTCGAAACGGACATCCGATGCCCGGCCGGCTTTGAGCAGAAGCAGGGCGCGCGCGGCCGAGGGCGTGGCGGCGGCGGCGATCACCGCCTGCCGCAATTCATCGGCCACCGCCCGCTGGTACTGCGCGAACCGGTCAAGGCTGTGCTGCGCCGACCGCCGCTCGGCCGCCGCAGCCTGGCGCATCCCGAGCAGGTAGATGACCGACACCACCAGGACCGTCGGCACCACGGCCACGAGGATCAGGTACAAGCGGATGCGGCCCGTGAAAGTCATGGCCGGCAGTCCTTCCGGTTCTGCGGAATTCGGACGCGGGCCAGACCGGATACGTCGATACCGCCCCGGCGGTCGAACACCTCGCCGAGCAGGCTCCGGCGGGCCGTGAAATACAGGGTGGGGCGAAACAGCGGGAATACCCCGAGGTCGTCGCGCAGGACGCTCTCGGCCAGTTGCACGTACCGCAGCGCCGCCGCCGGCTCCGCCGCCAGGGCCGCCGAATCGAGGCAACTGCTGACAGCCTGCAGCGACTGCGCCGCCGCCGAGCCGGCCAGAGTATCGAGGGCGAGCAGGCCGCTCAAGCAGCGCAGACCATCCGCCTCGCTCTCACCGAGCGGAACCGCGACCAGGCGAAGGTCGGCTCCGGCGAGCGTGGAGGTCACGGTGGGGCGGAAACGATCGCGCGACAGGATGTCCGCGAAGTAGCCGGCGGCCGGCTCGAACATCGGGTGCTCCACGGCGATGACGACCGAGCGGGAGGGACCGCGCAGGTTGTTCAGCAGCGCGCGGCCCGGGCCGGGCGCGTACGGGTAGGGACGCGCGGCCGTGTCGCCACCCACCCCGCAGCGGTTGAACGCGCGGAGCTCATCCCCCTCGAATATCATCGCCAGCCGCTGCGGATCGAGCCGATAGTAGAGCGACGTGGACAGAAAACCACGCTGGGCAATCGCCCGCGCCGGGTTGGGAACGAGGGCGACGAAGAAGGGAGCGGGCCGACTGACTGAGGCGACATCTTCTCCGCCCGCCGTGTACCGGCGGTACGAGAAGAACCCGTCGATCACCTGATCCTCGAATGCCAGCGAAGCCTCAAAATGCGAAGCATACGGCCGGAACACGACGCGGCCTCCGGCGGTCGAGTCGCCGACGCCGGCCAGGGGCGCCGGGAGCAAGCCGACCTGGCCGAGCACGATCGGGGCCAGCGTGTCATAAGGGGCACGCTCCAGCCACACGCGGAGATCGGCCAGGCGGAGAGTGTCGAAGAAGCCGCCGACCGGGGAGCTGACCGCCACCCCGGGGTAGGAGGATTCGATGCATCCGCTGTAGAGCGAATCGGGACCGCGATGCACGACAAACCGGCAGTCGGGGAACACACGCGCCTCCAGTCCGCAATCGAGGTAGAGGCGGTCCAACTTGACCTGCAGAGGGCGACTCTCGATCCACAGGCTGTCGCCCGGCTGCGCTGCGCAGACGGCCGCCAGGAGGAGCGGAAGCGCGAAGATCCATGAGCAACGAGTCACCTGAGACCTCATGCCCTGTATACACGTGAGAAGGCCTGCCGGATATGTGTGTCACGCATGACACGCGATAACCTGTTGAATTATATCGGCAACCGACTGCTCGCGCAACAATTGTGTCATGAGAGACACAGACCAGGGGTGGCATCGACCACGGGGAATTCCACGTATGCTATTGATTGACAATATGTTAGTCAATTTGGCATATCGCTTGAGATGAGGGAACTCGACATGAACCGAACCCTCGAATTTCTGGAGGTAGTGATGAAAACGAAAAGGATTCTTGAAATGATGGCGATAGCGATGGCTGTCGCGGTGTTCACTCTTACTGGCTGCTCTGGCGACGGCAAAGCGGAGAAGCCGAACCAGGCGGCGCCGGCGGCTGAGGCCGGTGCCATGCCCTCCACCATTGCGGGAGCCGAACTGCTCGGGGCCAGCCGGCCCGCGGTGACCGGGGAAAAGGGGTTTCCGATCGCCGACATGATCCGCGTCGATTCGACCCTCTACGCGGTGGCCGGAAACGAGCTGATTATCACCGATCTCAAAACCAAAAGCGAGCGGCGGGTGAGCGCGGCCGAAGGGCTGTACGCCGTGACGGAGCACAACGGGAAGATCTATGCGGGCGGAACCGCACTCTACGAGTTGGGGGAGACCGGGCTCGAACCGGCGGCGGCGGCGTTCGACGGGACCATTCGCGCCCTGACCGGGCACGAGTACCGGCTCATGATCGGGACGAGCACGGGGCTCTTCGCGTCTTCGATTTTCGGCGATGAGGCGCTCTTCGAAGGAATCGACGTGACCGCTATGGCGGGGGATAGCGATGAACTGTGGGTGGGGACCGGCGGACAGGGGCTCTATCGTTGGGATGGGGCGGAGTTCCAGCGCCGCTATCTGCTTCGCGACACGGCGGTGTTCGACTTCATCAACGCCCTCGCCTTCGCCCACGGCCACCTCTTTGTCGGCACCGACGAGGCGCTCTATGTTTACGATGGCGGGCGGTGGGAGACGGTGACGACTGACGACGGGCTGCCGTCGAATCGGATCAGGTCGATCGACGCCTCGGGGTGGGTCGTTTACCTCGGGACACCGGCGGGAGTAGCGTCGTGGTTCAACTACGATGTGGCGCCGGTGGCGAGGCTCGAGGACCGCGCCGCCACCCTTGTGCGGACATTCGGCCGCAAGCTGATCGTGGCGACCGAGCGGGAGGGAGTGCTTCTGAAAGCGGGCCCGGTGGTGTCGACGTTGATCCGGGCGGAGACGATCCCGGTGTTGGCCGAGGCGGCGCCGCAGTTCTCCGAGCCGCTCCCGGCCGGGGCGCTGGTCGATTCGGCGGACGCAGTGGGCGCCCAGCCGGTGGCGGCGGCGAAATGAGGCACGACGATCATAACCGATAGCGCGATTCTATCGCACCCGCAGGCTCTCCGGCGCCGCGCTCCTCCCGGGGGGCCTGCGGCGTTTTGGGGGACCGTTGCTTTGTTAGTTTGACGCAGGAGACGGAGACCGCGCCGGGATACCCTCGCCTCCGGGAAGCCGCGGGAGCCGAGGGACTCCCGCGCGGCGAGGCTCTGTCGGGTGTCAGCGGAGGAGCCGGAGGACAATGAGCAAGATGACGGCGCCGATGACGGACATGATAAAGCCGGCGGGACGGAATTTGGCCGCACTCGGGGTTTTGCTGAAGCGGTCGCCGATGAGACCGCCGAGGATGCCTCCGACAATACCCACGGCTGTAGTGGCGAAGAAGCCCATGTGGTCGGCGCCGGGCAGGATCGCCCGCGCGACGAGGCCGGCCAGGAAGCCGACGATAATGTACCAGAGAATGTTGAGCATGGAGAGCTCCTTTCAGACTGCAGGATCCCAATCGAACCGGAGGCGCCCGGGAGGCTGACGCGGGAGAACAGGTATTTCCGTGTCAGCGCAGGCGCCTAGTTTCGCGGTCAATTACGCAGTTGTCAAAATGGGGGGCAAGCGGAATTCGACGGTGTCGGCAGCAGACCAGGTGGTGCGGGGGGGATTGATGAGCTGGAACCTGCCAAAGGAGGCATGGGGAAGCATAGGGCAGGGGGGCGAGCCCAAGACGGAAGCGGCGCCTAAGGAATGTCATCGTCACTCGGATAATCTGTGGGCCGGTTCTCTCTCACGAGAGTCGCATGTCCGGTTCCCTTGCGTCGGGGCAGAGGCAGACCCCGCCCGTACGCGCGTTGGAGCCAGGGAAAGGCGTATGCATGGGCGGCCGCCAAGAGCCGCGTATCGGTAAGCGCCGGTCAAATCGACCGCCGTCCACCAGAAGTCGGGTCGTCCTGGGCCGCGGATGACTGCCGCATCAAGTAGCGTCTACTTCATTCTACTTGTCCGATTTGTTCCGGGCCGACCCCTGGACTTTCGCCTCGATCAACCTGCGTTGTGCCTCCAGCTCGGCCGCCCGCTCCGCTTCAACCGCGCCCCGGGCGTCATATAGCTCCGAGTGCTCCGGAGTGTCAGCGGACGACCCGGTGGCCTCCACACTACCGTATGCGGTTGGGAAGAACATCGCCGTCAGGCGGAGATTCCGAATCTCGAACTCGTCGGAAGTATTGTCGGTCATCGTGGTCAGGTAGAACTTCTTTGTCCCGCTCACCACCGGCTGCACTCGGGTGAGGGAGAACGGAACGTAATGGTCACTGGATGCGTAGTTCGCTCTGGCCTCGACCACGCATCGACCGGCGTGATTGGGAGCGCGTCGCCGAAATGCGGCCCGAGGCTGCGCTGCGTCCGACCTGCGCGTTGACGTGTCACCGTGCTGGATCGGCGCCCAGGGCCACCCGGATCCGGTATTCCCGCAGGGAGAGGGAAAAATCGTCCGTACCGGATCTGAATTTCTTTCCCGAAGGCAGTCCGCCCGCGGTTTCGGGGGCCTCTCCAAGTTGTTACTGAGCAAGACCTTATGGGCGAGAGCCGGTTGTGGCACGCCTCCTGCTTTAGGAATCCCCGGAGAAATACTATGATCAAAGGACTCTTCAGATCAGCCTCCGGGATGCTGCCCGCCATCAAGCGGCAGGAGACCATCGCGAACAACGTCGCGAACGCCAACACCGCGGGATTCAAGAAAGACGCGGTGTTCACCAAAGAACTCTCCCGCGCCCAGCGAAAACTCGTGCCCGTCAAATCGGACTGGGAGCAGCCGATGGTGGACGAGGTGTACACGAATTTCGAAGGGGGCTCGTTCAGCCGGACGGACAATCCGCTCGACCTGGCGATCGACGGGGACGGGTTCTTCACCGTGCAGCTCCCCGATGGCCGCACCGCGCTCACGCGGTCGGGCGCGTTTTCGATCAACCGCGACGGGTTGATGGCGCTGGCCGACGGCTCGACGCTGCTGGCCGAAGGGGGGCCGGTGGAGGTCGGCAACGGAAAGCTCACCGTGACCGCGGCGGGGCAGATTGAGGTGGACGGGAGCGCGGTCGGGCAGGTCCGACCGGTGACCACGGCCGATGTGGGGGCGCTCGAGAAAATCGGGGCCTCGCTCTTCGCCGTCCCGGAGGGGACGGAGCTGATCCCGGTGGAACACGCTGAGATCCGCCAGGGGTACGTCGAAGAATCAAACGTGGATATAGTCCGCGAGATGATCGACATGATCGTGGCCTTCCGCGAATACGAGGCCAACGCGCGGGCGGTGACGACCCAGGACCAGAGCCTGGACAACCTCTTCCGGCGGGTGGGCGGCGATGGATAAGCGGCCGATCACCCCGTTTGCGCCGGCGGCCGGATCCGGCGAGAAGATTGATGCACGCGTGAGACAGGAGATATGAGATGATCAAAGCGATGCGGACGGCGGCGACCGGAATGGTCGCCCAGCAGATGAATGTCGACAACATCGCCAACAACCTGGCGAACGTGAATACCACGGGTTTCAAGCAGGCGAAAATCGAATTCCAGGACGTGCTCTACCAGAATCTCCGGCGGGCCGGGACGGCGACCGCGATCGGCACCGAGGTGCCCACGGGGCTGGCGATCGGGTACGGCACGCGCGCCTCGGCGACCGTCCGGCAGTACGCGGAGGGGAACCTGACCCCGACAGGAAATCCGCTCGACCTGGCGATCGACGGCGACGGGTTCTTCCAGGTGCAGATGCCGGACGGGACCACGGCCTACACGCGCGACGGGGCCTTCAAGATTTCGGGCGACGGCCAGATAGTCACTTCCGACGGATACTTCCTGCTGCCGCAGGTGTCGATCCCGCAGGATGCGACGGCGCTGGCGGTGGGCACCGACGGGACGATCGAAGTCATGGTGGCGGGGCAGAGCGATCCGGTGGAGATCGGCCAGATCGAACTGGCGCGGTTCGTCAACCCGGCCGGACTGCTCGCGGTCGGGCGCAACCTGCTCACGCCCACGCGGGCCTCGGGGGACGCCCTGACCGACGTGCCGACGCAGAGCGGGCTGGGCCAGATCGACCAGGGGTATCTCGAGATGTCGAACGTGAAAGTGGTCGATGAAATGGTCAACATGATCGTCGCCCAGCGGGCCTACGAGATGAACTCGAAGGCGATTCAGACCGCCGACGACATGGCGCAGATCGCGAACAACCTCAAGAGGTAGCGGCCATGACCGAGCTGATACGGAAAATCATCCTGATCCTGCTCTTTCTCGCGTTCGCGGCTGCCGGCGGGGCCGTTCCGGTCACGCAGGCGGCGATCGATGAACTGGTGCGCATGTACGGGCTCGACACGACGATGTATGCGATCGACGTGGACCTCAACCGGCTCCACACGACGGAGGTCGGGACCATCCCCGCGACCGCGCCGGGCGCGGCCGCCGAGCCGTCCCGACTGACCCTGCGGCCGCTCTCGGCCAAAGAGCCGCTCGGGCTGTTTACGGCGGAGGCGACCGTGGAGCAGGGCGGGGCGCCGGTCGAGAGCGCGATGATCCGCTTTCGCATCACGAAATTCGCCCAGGTCCTGGTGGCGGCCGACCGCATCGACATGCGCGCGCCGATCGCCCCGGAGCAGGTCGAGGTGCGGCGGGTCGACGTGACGACGATGTACGAAAAGCCGCTCACCGCGGTCGGCGAACTGGCCGGGATGCGGGCGGCCCGCATGATCCGGAAGGGGACGGTGCTGACGACGGCCTGCGTGGAGATCCCGCCGGACGTCGAATCGGGGCGCACGGTGGAGATCGTGTACCGCGACGGTCAGTGCCGGATCGCCACCCGCGGGACGGCGCTGCAGGCGGGGCGGGTCGGGGAGGCCATCAAGGTGAGAAACGATTCATCGGGCAAAGTCATCACGGCCCGCGTCGCCGACGCCGGCGCGGTGACCGTGGAGCCATAGGAAGGCGGAGCGATGAAACTGCTCAAAGCGCTCATCATCCTGTTGATCCTGCTGCTGCTTCCGTACTCGCTGAAGCTCAAGGGGCAGGATTTCGGACAGAGCCGTTCGCTGTTCACGGACGTAAAGGCCAACCGGGTCGGGGACCTGCTCACCGTGCTCATCTACGAGAACAACACGGCGCAGCAGAACGCCCAGACCAAAACCGAGAAGAGCACGGAAGCCTCGACCTCGGGGGGACCGGGGGTCGGGAGCCTCGACTTCATCAAGCTGTTCGGGGCGGACGCGAAAAACGAGAGCACCTTCGACGGCAAGGGATCGAACTCGCGCAACGGGAGTCTCCGAGCGCGCATGTCGGTGACGGTGGTCGAGGTGCGCGCCAACGGCGACCTCGTGATCGAAGGATCGCGGACGATCGGGATCAACGGCGAGCGTGAGACGCTCCACCTCGCCGGGGTGGTGCGCCAGAAGGACGTCACCCCGCAGAACACGGTGGATTCGTACCTCATCGGCGACGCCGAGATCCACTACACGGGGAAGGGGAGCCTGAACAGCGGGACTCGGCCGGGCATTTTCACCCGAATCATCAACTGGCTCTTCTAGGAGGCGGGACGTGGTGGGAACAATGTGCCATCGACTGGCGACGCCGACCGGGCTCGTGATCGCGCTGGCGATTCTCCTCGCCTGGGCGACAACTGCGGAGGCGAACAAGGTCCGCATCAAGGATATCGCCGACTTCCGCAACGAACAGCAGGTCGACCTGATCGGCTACGGACTGGTGATCGGTCTCGACGGAACGGGGGACGGGACCGGGACCCAGTTCACCGTGCAGTCGCTGGTCAATATGATGCAGCGGATGGGAATGACGGTGGACGTCGAGAAGGTCAAGGTCAAGAATGTGGCGGCGGTCATGGTCACCGGGCGGATCACGAGCAGCCAGACGGAGGGCGGGCTGATCGACGTGACCGTGTCGTCGATCGGGGACGCGAAATCGCTGCAGGGGGGGACGCTGCTGATGACCCCGCTGAGCGGACTTGACGGGACGGTGCGGGCGGTGGCCCAGGGGCCGGTGTCGATCGGCGGGTTCAACATTCAGGTCGACGAATCGAACAAGCTCTACAACAACTACACGCTCGTGGGGCGGGTGCCAAACGGCGGCAAGGTCACCGCTCCGCCGACCCCTGAGAACGCCACCGAGCGTGAAATCTACCTCTCTCTGCGAAGCCCCGACTACACCACCGCTCACCGGGTGGCGGAACGGATCAACATCAAGTACGGCCTCCTCGCCTACCCGGTCGATGCCGGGTCGGTGCGACTGGTGGTGCCCGACTCGCTGTCGCACCCGACGGCGCGGATCGAGTTCTTGTCCGACGTCGGCCAGCTCCAGGTGGTGCCGGACAACCCGGCGCGGGTGGTCATCAACGAGCGGACGGGGACCATTGTGGCCGGGGAGCACGTGACGATCGACGCCGTGGCGATCGCCCACGGGTCGATCACGGTCAATATTGAAAGCACGCCCGTGATCTCACAGCCCGAACCCTTCTCGCAGGGGGAGACGGTGGTGACGAGCGACGCGCGGATCCAGGTCCAGGATGAGAAAGCGCGGGTGGTGGAACTCAAGCCGGCGGTGTATCTGTCGGACGTGGCCAACGCCCTCAACCGGATCGGGGCGACCCCGCGCGACATCATCGCCATCTTCCAGGCGCTAAAGCAGTCCGGGGCGCTCCGCGCGGAGCTGGTGATTCTGTAATGTCAACCCTGCGACCCATAGACGCGCCGGTCGTCGCGAACGGCGACCTCGATCGGCTGCGCGGCCCCGCCGCTACCCCCGAGCAGGAGAGAGCGCGTCTGCGCAAGGCGGCCCAGGAATTCGAGGCCCTCTTCATGTACCAGATGCTCAAAGCGATGCGGCAGACGGTGGGAGAGAGCTCCCTGGCGAAAAACCTCCCCCTCGGCGGAAGCCTGGGCAAGGACACCTACACTGACCTTTTTGATTTGGAGCTCGCGCGCGGCATGGCCACCGGCGGGCACGGGTCGATCTCGGATATCCTCTGCCGAGCGCTGGAAAAAACAGTGACCGCGGATTCCGGGCAGACGCCCGTGCCGACGGCGATCCGGCCGCTGGAGAGCGGCGACCGGGAGCGCAAGGCGATTGCCATACAGGGGCCGCGGCTGCCGCTGGACCGGGGGGAGCCGCACCCGGCGCCCCTGGCGCCGAAACGGCCGCCGCCGCTTCCGCCCCGGCCGAATCACGCGGCGCCGCCCGCTGCCCCGCCGCCGCCGCGCGCGCCGGTGCAGGCGCCGCCCGCCGAGCCGATGCCCGAAAGCGCCCCGGCCGACGCGGCCGATCCCATCCAGGCGCGGTTCGGACGGTGGATCGACGAGGCGGCCGAGGCCAACCGGCTCGATTCCGCGCTCATCCGCGCGGTCATCGCCGCCGAGTCGGGCGGGAATCCGCGCGCCGTATCGCCGGCCGGCGCGAAAGGACTGATGCAGCTCATGGATACCACCGCCGCGGACATGGGTGTGAAAGAGCCGTTCGATGCGCGCGAGAACATCATGTCGGGAACCAAATACCTGCGCCGGCTGATCGACCGCTTCGGCGATCTCAAGCTGGCGCTGGCGGCCTACAACGCGGGACCGGGCACGGTCGAGCGGCACGGCGGCGTGCCGCCCTACGCCGAGACCCGGGCCTACGTGGAGAAAGTGCTGGATTCGGCCCGGGCGCTCGCGGCCGACGGGGGGGCTCCGGACGGGGAGTCTAAAGCCCCCGGCGGCGCGCGCCGATAACACCACAGGGGTCTTGCAGGATGCAGAAACATGGTGGATAGGCTCATCGACATCATCGGCAGGGAAGCGGCCCTCTTCGAACGCTTTCTCCTTTTGCTCGAGCGGCAACAGCGCGCCCTGGTCGCCAACGACCAGGAAGAACTCACGCGGGTCACCGATCTCCAGCGGGAGACGCTCGCGGAAAGCCGGCGGCTGCACGAGGAGCGGGAAGGCGTGCTCGCCGACATCCGGCGGACGAACGCGATCGAGGGCGACCTGACGGTGACGCGGCTGGTGGCGATGGTCGATGCCGACCGCGCCGACCGCCTCGCCGCGCTCCGGGGCACGATCCTCGACCTCAACGAGCGAATACTCCGGCTCCGGAACCAGAACGTCCTGCTGCTCAACCGGTCGCGCGAGTATATCCGGCGGACCATGGAACTGCTTTCGCGGATTGCGAGCCCCCGGGCGGAAACGTACGCGCCGGCGGGCGCCGCGGGGGCCGAGGCCCGCACGGTCGCCCTGGATCGGAGGGTGTGATGTCCGGACTAATGGCGGGACTGGAAATCGGAAAACGGGCGCTGCTGTCGCACCAGGTCAACCTGCAGACAATCGGCCACAACATCGCCAACGTCAATACACCCGGCTACTCGCGGCAGCGGGTCACGATCAGCTCGACCTACCCGTCGGAAACGGCCGCCGGACTGGTCGGGACCGGCGTCACGGTCGAGGATATCCGCCACGTGCGCGACCTGTTCCTCGGCGACCAGTACCGCCAGGAAAACAAGACCCTCGGCCAGTGGACCTACAAGCAGAAAATTCTGAGCCAGGTGGAGTCGCTGTTCGCCGAACCCAACGACAACACCCTGGCCGACCGTCTCAACGAGTTCTGGGATTCCTGGGACGACCTGTCAAAAAACCCCAACGCGACCAACCGGGAAGGGGTGATCGGAGCGGCCCGCCTGCTGACCGAGAGTTTCCACACCCTCGCCCGCGACATCAACAAGCTGCGCGATTCGGTCGACGCCGACCTGGCCACCTACACCAGCCAGATCAACCAGACGACCGGCGAAATCGCCGCCCTCAACCGCCAGATTGTCACGCAGGAAGTGGACGGGTCGCGGGCCAGCGATCTCCGGGACCGCCGCGACCAGTTGATCGACGAGCTCTCTTCGCTGCTCGACGTGAACACGATCGAGGATGCGAACGGAGCGGTGCGGGTGATGGTCGGGGCGATGGAGATCGTGACCGGTCTGGACACGATCCCGATCGCGACGCGGATTCTCAACGACAACGGCCGCATGACCCACGAACTGGTGTGGCGGAATACGGCGGTCGAATTGAAAAATGTGAACGGCGAGCTGAAGGGGCTGTTGGACACCCGCGACAAGATCATCCCCGGTTACCTCCAGGAGCTGGGCGCGCTCGCGCGCACCCTGGTCGAGCAGGTCAACGCGGTGCACCGGACGGGATACGGGCTGGACGGGTCGACCGGGCTGAACTTCTTCGATAGCCGCTACACCGACGCAGAGTCGATCCGGATCAACGAGGATCTGGTCGCCGCGCCGCACCGGATCGCCGCCTCGGCGAGCGGCGAGGTGGGCGACGGGTCAATCACGCTGGCGGTTCAAAACCTCCGCAACGAGCGGGTGATGGCCTCGGGGACCACCACCATCAACGACTACTACAGCAGTCTCGTGGGGCAACTCGGCGTGGAGGCGCACCAGGCGACCTCGTTCGCCGAGAACAGCGCCCTGCTCGTGCACCAAATCGAGAGTGCGCGCCAGGCTGTCCAGGGGGTGTCGCTCGATGAAGAAATGGCCAATATGGTGAAATTCCAGCACGCCTACGACGCGGCGGCCCGCGTCATCACGACCATGGACGAGGCGCTGGACACGGTTATCTCCAGGATGGGGGTAGTCGGACGATAACAAGGACGAGTCCTCAACGGTAACCACCACGGAGGGTACTGTGCTGATACTCACAAGGAGGTTGGGCGAATCGATCACCATCGGAGACTCCATCCGCGTCTCCGTTCTGGGGATCCACGGCCGCCAGGTCCGCATCGGGATCGATGCGCCGAACGACGTCGTCGTCCACCGCGAGGAAATCTACGTGAAGATCCAGCAGGAAAACCGCAAAGCGTCGAAGTCGATCCGCGGGGATCTCTTCGGCATGGTCAACCTGCTGAAAGACAAGATCACGGGCAAGGAACAGGAGAAGGACAAGCCGGCGCCGATCGATTACCGGAAACCCTCGCCCAAACGGAAACCGGGCGGGCAGACGGACCGGAGTAAGGACGAGAGCTGACGGCGGGTCGGCCGAGAGGGTGACGATGCGAATCTCCACCAACATGCTCAACGACCGCGTGGTCTTCAACATGCAGCGCTCGCTCGCGCGGTTTCTGCGGCTCGAAACCCAGATGTCGTCGGGACGGCGCATCAACCAGCCCTCGGACGACCCCGTCGGAACGCAGCGCGACCTGGGCTACCGGACGGAACTCGCCAAAGGGGAGCAGTACCGGAGCAACATCGAGCAGGCGCAGACGTGGATGCAGTCCTACGACACGATCCTCGGCGACCTCAAGGACATCGTCTCGAGCGCGAAAGAGATCGCGGTCGCGATGGCCAACGGCGTCTACGATGACGTGACGCGGAACGGCGCGGCGGCCGAGGTCGAGTCCCTCTACGAGCGGATTCTCCAGCTGGCCACGAGCGAACTGGAGGGGCGGCAGGTGTTTTCAGGCCACCGCACGACCACCAAGGCACTCACCTCGACCGCAACCGGCGTCGTCTACCGCGGCGACACCGGCCAAATCGACTACCAGATCGAGGCCTCGGCCCGCCTCACCGTCAACCTCATCGGGTCGGAAGTGTTTCTCCGGCAGTTGCGGCCGGTCGGCGCCGAGGCGGACCTCGACGCGGGCGTCTCCGGCGGCACGCTCGTGGCCGATCTGCATAACGGTGCGGGCATCGACACGGCGCCCGGGACATTCACGATTACGGACCTCAACCTCGGCCTCACGTCAACCATCGACGTGTCGGGGGCAGCGACCCTCAATGACGTCATCGCGGCCATCAACGCGCAGCTTGCGGCGGACGGGATCACCAGCCTGACCGCCCGGCCCGGAGCCGAGGGGAACAACCTGATGCTCGACACGAGCGAGACCGGGTTGATTTCGGCGGCCACGGCGCTCGCGCGCCTGAACAGCGGCAACGGGGTCGACCTCCAGCCGGGCCAGATCCGGGTGACCGACGGGGCGGGGATCAACGAGGTGATCGACTTCTCCGGGGCGGCCACGGTCGGCGACATCATCGCCGCCTTCAACGCCCACATGAGCGCGGCCGGTTACGGCGGCGTGACCATGGGCCTCAACGCGGCCGGGACAGGGCTTGCGATCACCGATGCCGGGGCGCCCCCGCTGGGCCTGCGGATCGAGGAAGTCGCGCCCGACCAGACGACGGCAGCCAATCTGGGCCTCGCGGGAACCGTGGGGTCGCTCCTGGTGGGAGCGGACCTGGCGCCGACGGCCGCGTTCCGGGTGGCCGAGACGACCGGGACGACGGCGACCGACCTCGGCCTGGCGGGCGACATTACGGGCGACTTCGCGGGGAACGACCTCGACCCGCGCCTGCAGCCGACGACGCCGCTCGCGTCGCTCCAGCACGGACTGGGGCTGGGCGAGGGGGAGATCGTCCTCCGCCAGGGAGAGCGCACGCGGACGATCGCGCTCGATGCGCCGGGGATGGTGACCGTGCAGGATCTGATCGACGCCCTCAACGGCTGCGGCCTGGATATTACGGCTGCGATCAACGCCGGCGGGCGGGGAATTCAAATCGACAACAACGATTCGACGCGCTCGCTGGTGGTTGCGGACGTCGGAAACGGGCGGGCGGCCAAGGCGCTGGGCGTCTGGGGCGGGGCCGACCTCATGGGCTCGATGCTCCTTCTGATCGAGTCGCTGCGGGCGGACGACCAGGAGGGGACAGGGAGGTTGCTGCAAAATCTGGATGACGGGATCGAGCACCTGCTCAACCAGCGGGCCTCGGTGGGGGCGCGCGATATCCGCCTGGAACGCACCCACAGCCGCCTGACCGACCTGGAGCTCGGGTTCACGAAGCTCCTGTCGGAGGTGGAAGACGCGGACATGACGAAGCTCGTCACGGACCTGGCCACGTACGAGAACAATTACCAAGCCGCACTCATGGCGAGTGCCCGGATTATCCAGCCGAGCCTGTTGGATTTTCTGCAATAAGGCAAGCGGAGAGGAAATGGGACTATGGTAGTGCAGACAGAACGCTTTGGTCCGATCGAGGCGCCCGAGGAAAAGCTCATACGTCTGCAGAAACCGATTCTCGGTTTCGAAGGGTGTGCGACGTTTTTCCTGGTCGAGCAGGATGAGTTCCGGCCGTTTCTCTGGCTGCAGTCGGCCGACCGTCCGGACCTCGCTTTCATCGTGATCAACCCCCTCCTGGTGCGCCCGGACTATCGGATCGAAGTGCACGCCGAAGAGGTGAGGGACCTGGAGATTACCTCGCTGCGGCAGGTGGAGACGTACGTGATCGTGACGGTTCCGGAAAACCCGCGGGACATTTCGGTGAACCTGCAGGGTCCGATCGTGATCAACCGGGGCAACAATTTCGCCAAGCAACTGGTGCTCGTGAACTCGAGCTACAGCGTGCGGCACCGGCTGCTGCCGGCGGCCGACGAAGAACCGGTGCGCGAACGCGAGACCGTCGAAGTCTAGGGCGGCGCGGGCCCCGGCGCACTCGGGTTGGCCGGCGGCGGCGCTCGCACGCGGAGAGAGGCAAACATGGCAAAAGCGACAGGACGCATACGGTCCGGCCGTCCGCGGCGCGCGACCGCGGGGGCAGGTGTGCGGCGAACCGGGGCGGCGCGGTCGCGTCGGAAGGCCGCCTCGATGCGGCCGATACGCGAAGCCCGCGCGGCGGGCGCGCCCGCGGCTCCATTGCAGCTCCCCCGCGACTGGCCGACGCGGCTAGCCCAGGCCGAGGCGTGTCTCCGGCGCGGCGAGGCGGAGCAGGCGCTCGAAGCGCTCGACGGCGGAGGGGACACCCTCCCGGCCGAGCCGGCGGCCAAGAGCCGCCTTTTCCGTCTGCGCGCCCTGGCCCGGTGGCGGCGCGACGATGCGCTGACGGCCGAGGAAGAAGCCCGGCGGGCGCTGGCCATCGACCCGGAGTCGCTCGATGCCCACTACATCTTGTGCCGCGTCGCCGCCCGGCTGCGCGAGTACGCGGAGGCCGAGGCGGCCGCCGAAAGATACATCGAGGCCTTTCGCCGCGCGTTCCAGGCCGACGGGCGGGGGGACGAGTACACCGGGGACTACCGGTGCCTCTCGCAGGTGCTTGAGATTCAGGGACAGGCGGCGCTCGCGCGCGGCGACCGGGCGGCGGCCACCACCGCTTTCGAACGCGCGATCAAAGCCGATCCCGGCCATCAGGCGCCCTACCTGAGCCTGGCCGAAGCGTACCGCCGGGACGGCCGCCGGGACGAGGCCTGCGCGGCCGTGGAGCGGGGACTCAGGGCCTGCGCCCGGACCGATGAATTGCGGATGCTGGCGGAAACGCTGGTGGCGCGGCCGACCGTGTCGGCCTGCCTGATCGTCCGAAACGAAGAAGAGCTGCTGCCGGGCTGCCTCGCATCGATCCGCGACTGGGTCGACGAGATCATCGTGGTGGACACCGGATCGACCGACCGGACGGCCGCGATCGCGCAGGAGTACGGGGCGAAGGTTTTCCATCAGGCCTGGGAGGGGGATTTCGCGAAACACCGGAATTATTCGCTGGCGCAGGCGACCGGCGACTGGATCCTCGTGATCGACGCCGACGAGCGGTTCAGCGAGGCGGACGTGCCGGCGATCCGCCGGTACCTGGACGATCCGCGGGCGCGGGCGATCGCCGTGAATATCCTGAACGCCGCTGGTGCGCACGGCGAGTTGACGACGTTTCTGCCCTCGGTGCGCCTTTTCCGGCGGGAACTTGGCCTGCGCTACGAGGGGATCGTGCACAACCAGCTCCTGCTGGACCCGGCTGAACCGGTGGTGCGCGCGGCGGCGACCATCGAGCACCTGGGCTACGCCCTGGCGCCGGAGAAGATGCGGGCGAAAGCCGAGCGCACGCTCACGCTGCTCGAGCGACAGCTCCGCGAGGATCCCGACAACGCTTTCGCCCTGTTCAACACCGCGCAGGTGCTTCTGGGTTTGGGGGCGCCGGCGGACGAAGCGACGGCGCAGCGGATAATGGACGCGGCGAGGCGGGCGACGGAACTGACCGACCCGTCCGCTCCGGGCGAACGGCACATTCACCTGATGGCGACTTACCAGAGGGCGCTCGCCTGCTACTTGACCGGGGCCTATGACGAGGCCCGCCAGCAGGCGCTCCGGGCGCTCGCGCTGAAAGACGACTACCTCGATCCGATGCTGCTGCTCGGCCACGTTCACCTGCGCACGGGGGAACCGGAGCAGGCGGAGGAGTCCTACCGTGCCTATCTGGAGGCTCAGGCCGCCTACGATCCGTCCGCCGAGCGGGACGAAATCATCGTCGTGCACCTGCGGAGCCGCCACGCGGCCTGGTACGGGCTGGGGATGGCGGCCGAGGCGCGCGCCGATTACGAGCGGGCCCGGGAGTGCTATGAGCAGGCGGCGGCTGACGGCGGGGACTTTCTCGATGTTCACCTTCGTATGGGCCACCTCCACCTGGCGGCGGGACGGTTGGCGGAGGCGGGGCAATGCTTTGCCCGGCAGCTCGCGGCCGAGCCCCAAATGGCCGCGGCCTTAGTCGGCCAGGCGCTGGTCCTCCGCGAATCCGGACGGGAGCGCGCCGGAGAGCTGCTCATGGCGCGGGCGCTCGAGGTGGCGGGAACCAAAGGAGCGGATCTGGCGGCCCAGGCCGCGCTACTGCTGCGTTACGATGCGCGGGAACAGGCGGCGCGGTTCGCCGTGGCCGCCGCGGCGACCGGCAGTCTGGATCGGGCGGGGCGGCGGGCGGCGGCCGAGATCTGTTTCAAAGCGGGGCAGTACCAACCGGCGGCCGAGCTGTACGAGGCCCTGGCGGCCGAGGGTGAGCCCGACAGCGACCTCTATAATGATCTCGCCGGGTGTTTCTATAAAACCGGGGATCTGGAACAGGCGGAGCACTGGTACGGCCGGGCGCTCGAACTGGCGCCGGAGTCGGCGGCGGTGTTGCGCAATCTCGGGCTGACCCGGGTGCGACAAGGCCGGCCGGCCGAGGCGATTGCCGCACTCGAACGGAGCGCGGAGACCGATCCGACGCAGGCGGAGGTGGTGCATCTGATCGCCGACCTGCACGCCCGGCAAGGCGCCTATCGGCAGGCTATTTCGTTGTACGAGAGATGCTTGCAGCGAAACCCGGGAGACCGGCTGGCACTCTTCAGCCTGTCGGAATGCTATTTTCAGCTGGGCTGCCGCGATGCGGCGATGCTTGGCTACCGCCGGGTGCTCGAACTTGACCGCGACTTCGAGCCGGCCCAGCGGCGGCTGCAGGAGCTGTTGGAAACCGTCAGACCGGGCTGAGGCCGTCTCTCCGCTTTCCGGGGGGCCAAGGGAGCGCCGGGGATAAAGTTCGGGGCCGAAGTGCCGATGTTGGAATAAGCAATAGGTGTTACGCAAAGGTCGAAGTCAGTTGAGGAGAGAAGGAGGATCGGTCCGCTGCGCCGGGGCAAGAGGAATCGGGACCCAGGACGGATTTCGCAAGCGACATGGGAAGTGACGAGTTGCCAAACCAGACCAGAACCACATACCGCGGGGTAGGGATACCCCGAAATGTTCAAGGAGGATGACAGATGTCACTTCGCATTAACCACAACCTGGCAGCGCTGAACGCTCACCGGAACCTGGTGAACACGAACAGTTCGCTGCAGCAGTCCATGCAGAAGCTGTCCTCGGGCTACCGCATCAACCAGGGCGCCGACAACCCGGCCGGCCTGGTGATTTCGGAGCAGTTCCGGGCGCAGATCGCCGGCCTCAACCGCGCGATCGACAACTCGGAAGGATCGATCAGCATGGTGCAGACCGCCGAGGGCGCGCTGAACGAAATCAACAATTTGCTGATTTCCATGCGCGAACTGGCGATTCACGCCGCGAACGAAGGGTTCAACGACGCCGACCAGCTGGCGGCCGACCAGGCGGAAATCGAAAACGCCATCGCCACGATCGATCGAATCGCGGCCAACACCCAGTTCGGCACCAAGAAGCTGCTCGACGGCTCCAAGGCGAACATCGCCACCATCACCAGCTCGAACAACTCCGCCGTGACGGTCCGCCAGTCGAACCTGACGAGCGGCACGCACTCGATTACGGCGACCAAGACGGCCGATTCGACGGCGACGTTGAACACGACCGCGCTCGGGTTCACGCTGGCGAACACGGACGGCGATCCGGCCAACCTGACCGAGAACATCCACAACCTCGACATCGTGCAGGCCTCCGACGTGGCGAAGAAGACCTCCGGGTCGGTGCAGATCGCGGACGCTTTCGGCAACGCTCTGACGATCGCGGCGGCCGCCGATGCGGCCTCGATCGCGACGGGCGCGTTTGCGGCGGCGACCGCCGGCAACGTCGGCACCTACACCTTCACCGTCCAGTATTCGGACGTGAATGAAGGCACGACCTCGGCCCAGACGATCGCGGTCGATATCGAGCTCGGCGACGACGCCGACGCGGTGGCGGCCAAGATCAACACCGAGATCGGCATGAACTCGGTGCTCTCCGGCCGGATCAGCGCCTCGGCGGCCGCCGGCGTGGTCACGCTGGCCGCCTCCAACGAGGGCGCGCAGTATTCGATCCGGACGACGGCCTCGTCGACCGACGCGACCGATGCCCTGTTTGCGGTCGCCGCGACCAGCGACCGGGGTGTGAGCGCGAACCAGCTGACGCTGACGGCGACCACGGAAGCGAACTCGACCGTGTCGCAGACGATCACGCTGACCGCGGGCACCTACACCTCGCTGGCCGATATCGTGACCGAGATCGACACCCAGCTCGGGACGGCCTTCGGCCTGGTGGCCGGCGGCGCTGCGGGCGAGCATGATGTCGATGCGGTGGTCACCGACAGCGACAAGATTCAGATCCGCACGAAGGACGAAGGTTCGGCCTACGGCCTCCAGATGGGGACGCTGGGCACGGCGACCGGCAATCTCGAGCACATCCTGGGCCTGACCGAGGACTCGATCGCCAACGCCGGGACCGACGCCCTGATCCGCTTCGACAACTACACCCAGTCGGTGGACCGGGTGAAGTACGGCTCGACGTGGGACGTTGAGATCGCCAACAAGGCGGCCGGCGAAGTGGGCCGCGGGACGCTGAACCTGACGATCGCCAAGGCCTCGACCGGCCTCAACGTCGGCAGCGCGCTGCTCGACGTCAAGGCTGCCAAGTTCGACGTGCGCCTCGACGGCGGCCCGGCGACCTCGGTCACCGCGGGTGTGAACACCACGGTCTACAATGCCGACCGCTCGGAGTCGGTAGTCCTCTGGTACGATCTGACCTCGGCCGGCGGGACCGAGACGATCAACAACGTCGATCGCTCGCTCGTGTTCCAGATCGGCGCCAACGTCGGCCAGACGGCCAAGATCGGCCTGCGCAACATGGCGGCCAGCGCGCTCGGGCGCGGCTTCGCGGCCAACATGTTCAGCTCGCTCGCCGAGATCGACGTGACGACGGTCCAGGGGGCGCAGGACGCCCAGGCGATCATCGACGCGGCGATCAACGAGGTGTCGACGACCCGCGGCACGCTGGGTTCGTTCCAGAAGAATACCCTGGAATCCAACCTCCGCAACCTGCGGATCGCGGCCGAGAACCTCACCGCGTCCGAGTCCATGATTCGCGACACCGACATGGCGAAAGAAATGTCGGAGTTCACGAAGAACCAGATCCTGGTGCAGGCCGGCACGGCCATGCTGGCCCAGGCCAACCAGGTTCCGCAGATCATTCTGTCGCTGTTCCAGTAAGCGAACCGCGGCCGAACCACATGTGCCGGGGGAGGCCAATGCCTCCCCCGGCCACTTGACCGGAACGGCCCGACCGCCGCGGCGGCCGGGCGCCGGACCGAACGGGGAGACGGAAGGACAATGACAGTGACGTCGCCGACATCAGGAGGAGCGGGATGGCCGGGATAGGATCCATCGATGGAATAATCTCCGGTCTCAACACGACCGAGATCGTCGACACCATCATCAAGGGGGAGCGGCGCAACGCCGACCTGCTCGAAGAGGAGCAGGCGAAGAAGACGGCGATCATTTCCGCGTTCAAGGCGCTCCAGGCAAAATTCCTCGCGCTCAACACCGAACTGGCCCAGCTCGTGCGGGCCTCGTCCTACGAAGCGGCGGCCGTGACCGTCTCCGACCCGGACGTGCTCTCGGCGACGGCGAGCGGGCGGGTCACCGGCGGGTCGTACGACGTCCAGGTGCTGTCGCTCGCGCGCAACCACCAGCTCGCCGCCCAGGGGTTCGCCGGCGACACCCAGGCGCTGCTCGGGACCGGGACGATCCGGATTCAGACCGGCGCGGGACCGCTGAAGACGATTACGATCGACGGAACAAACAACTCGCTCGCGGGCATCCGCCAGGCGATCAACGACGCCGGCGCCGGGGTCACCGCGAGCATCGTCAACGACGGCTCGTCCTCGAACCCCTACCGGCTCGTGCTCACGGCGGACAAGACGGGACGGGCGAACCGAATCACCGTGACATCCGACCTGACGGGCGGGGCGAACCTGAATTTCGCAACGCCGTCGTTCGACGCGCCCGAAGTACTGTCGTTCGCGGGCGGGTCGACGGCCAAGGTGTTCCTCGGCACGACCGCGGCGTACACGGGAACGGCCAACAGGATCTACACCTTCACCGTGGCCGGGACCTCCACGGTCACGGTCGGAAACGAGCCGATCACGCTGAACTGGACCGACGGGACCAACAGCGGCGCCATCGTCGTCACCCAGGCCGACCTGGAGACGGAACTGGCCGGGGTCGGATCGGACGGGCTCAAAATTACCCTGTCGGCCGGGATCCTGACGGGCGGCGACACGTTCCAGGTGAGCACGTTCGCCCCCACGCTGCAGGAAGCCTCGGACGCCCGCATCGCCATCGGCTCGCAGGACGGCCAGGGATCCCCCATCGTTGTGACCTCGGCCACCAACACCTTCACCAACGTGATCGGAGGGCTGACCCTGCGGGCCTCGCAGTTGACGGCTCCCGGGGAGACGGTGACGGTCGGCACGGAGCGGGACATCACGGCGATCCGCGAGAGGGTGCAGAATTTCATCAAGCGCTACAACGAAGTCATCGATTTCATCGAGGAACAGAATAGCTACGACCAGGAGGCCGACGAGGCGGGGATCCTGTTCGGCGACGCGACCCTGTGGATGGTGCGGAACTCGCTGAGCAACGCGGTCGCCGACCGCATTCCGGGGATCGACTCGAAATTCACCCAGTTGTACGCGCTGGGAATCCGGACGCAGGGGGACGGACGGCTCGCGATTACCGACGCGGGTCGTTTCGAAGAGGCCCTGCGCACCAATCTCGACGACGTCATTGCGCTCATGTCGCGAACCGGGTCCGCCTCGCGCACCGGCATCGAATTCGTCTCCTCGACGGCCGCGACCAAAGTCGGCCAGGGGTACGCCGTCGACATCACCCAGGCGGCGACGAAGGGGTACTACCGGGGGGGGGATCTGGGGAATCTCGAGGCTGCGCCGCTCGTGCTTACGGGGTCGAACAACACCCTCAAGATCACGGTCGACGGGATCAAGTCGCAGGAGCTGTACCTCACGCCGCGGAGCTACAGCTCGGGCGAGGCCCTGGCGGCCGAAATCCAGGCGCGGATCGCCACCGATGAGAACCTCGGACCGCGCGGGGTGACGGTCACCTGGGTGAGCAGCGCCGGCGGCGGGTACCTGACGATCGCCAGCGCCTCGTACGGGTCGGCCTCGAAAGTGACAATCGAGGCGGTCGACAATTCGGCCGCCGTGGCGCTCGGGCTCGCCGCCGGAGAGAGCGTCGCCGGGCAAGATGTGGCCGGAACCATCAACGGCGAGACGGCCGAGGGCAAGGGGCAGTTGCTGACCGGAAAAACGGGAAACGCGACCACCGACGGCCTGGTGCTCCGGGTGACGCTCGATGAGACGCAGGTGATCTCCGGCGCCGAAGGGCAGGTGACGGTGACCAAGGGCGTGGCCGCCCGCCTCAAAGACGTCGTCGAGAGCCTGACCAAGGCCGAGGAGGGGACTTTCGACCGGCGGATCAAGAGCTACCAGTCCCAGGTCGACACGATCGCCAAACGGGTGGCGGAAATCGACGAGCGGCTCAAGCTCCGGCGCGAGTCGCTCCTGCAGAAATACTACCTCATGGAGCAGACGCTCGGAGAGATGCAGAGCATCGGAAACTACCTCGAATCGCAACTCGCGGGCATCAACACGAACTGGGGATTTCGAACGAGCAAGCAGTAGTGCCTTCGGGAGGAGAACAACAGATGGCGAGCAGCAAAGTGGCCGCGTACCGGCGGGAGGAGATGGCGGGGAAGTCGCCCCTGGAACTGGTGATTCAGGTGTACGACGGGGCCATCAGTGCCTTCCGGGCGGCGGCCGACCGGTACCGGAGCGACGACGCGGCCGGCGGTCGGGAGCAACTGGAGCGGGCGCAGACGTTCGTCACCCACCTCTACACGACCCTGGACGCCGAGCGGGGCGGCGACATCTCCGCACAACTCGGGCGGCTGTACGCCTACGTGATCAACCGGATCAGTGTGGCCGCGGCCACCGGCGACCCGGGCGTGATTGACGACAACATTGCCATACTCAATAACCTTCGCGAGGGCTGGATCGGCCTTCGCGCCCAATCGGCCGATCCGGCGCCGAGCGGGCCGGCCCCGGCGGCCGCGCCCGGCGGTTTCGTCGGCTCGGCATGAGAGAGCGCCATGGACTACGACGTGCTCAAACAACTCGAACGCGAACTGCTGGCGGTGCTCAAAGAAGAGTATACGTTCTACCAGTCGCTCTACCTCACCCTCGACAAGCAGCGGGACGCGGTCCGCTTCAACCGCGACGACCACCTCCTGGATCTGCTGGCCGAGGTCGAGCGCTACCGCCAGAGAATCGCCCGGTCGGAGTTGACGATCCGGCAGCTTCAGGAAAAACACCCCAAAGCCTTCCGGCTCGCCGCGGCGCTCCCGGAAGTGAAGAGGACGATCAACAGCATCCGGACGCTGGTCAAAAAGAGCGTCGACGTGGTGTCCGAATGCGACGAATACCTGCAGGGACGGGTCAACCGGATCAAGGAGGAGCTCGGGGAACTGCGCAACAGCCAGCAGATTCTCCAGTACCTCAGCGAACCGGATCCGTCGCCGCAGTTTGTGGACGGAAAGAAGTAGGGAGTCGGCCCCGCCCGCCGGGCGGGGGCAGAGATGAGAGGGCCACGGGTGCGGTCGGCGCGACGCGCGGAGCGCGCCATAGGAAGGTAACGCCGGCGGGTGCGCCGGATAGAAGCAGGACTTTCACACCATGAGGCAGCCGTATGAACATAGGAAGGGTTCGGACGGTGCGGCCGTCGCTCGACACGGCGCGGACGCCGGGCGATGAGACGACGGTGCGCAGGAAAGGCAGGAACAACGCCGCGCCGGAGGAGGGCGGAGGAGCGCGGAAGGCCGGCACGCCCGGCGATCAACTGGTGATCTCGGAGGACGCCCGGGCACGGCTGGCCGCGCTGGCCGACGCCGCCCGCGCGGAGGAAATCCTCACGCCGCCCCCCGAAGACGCCGAGGGACTGAGGATGGAGAAGATGCGGCTGGCGAGCGACCGGATGCGCTCCGGGTACTACGACCGGCCCGAGATCAAGCGACAGATCGCCGACCGCCTGGCGGACGAAATGTGCCGGCGGTCGCCGGAACAACCCGAGACCCCGAAAGACGAATGACGCACGAAGCAGTGAGCACGCACGTGGAAACGCCAGCGGCGACCATAGACACGCGGATTCGACAGATTGTCTCGAATATCCGCAATCTGCCCACCCCGCCGGTGGTCTTCCACCAGATTCAGAAAGTCATCAGCGACCCCAACGCCTCGGCGGCCCAGGTGGCGGCCATTCTCGGGGAAGACCCGGCGATGTCGGTCAAAGTGCTCAAGCTGACCAACTCGGTGTTCTACGGGCTGGCGCGCGAGGTGGAGTCGGTCAAACAGGCGGTCGTAGTGGTCGGCATGGAGGCGATCAAGAACCTCGTGCTCTCGGCCAGCGTGCTGGACATGTTCAAGGGAAACACTCTCGACCAGGAACGGCAGGAACGGTTCTGGCGCCACTCGCTGGCCACCGCCTTCTGCTCCCGCCTCATCGCGCGGAGCGTGCGGGACCGGGGTATGATCGATCCCGACTCGGCCTTCTCCGCCGGGCTGCTCCACGACGTGGGCAAGCTGGTGATCGAGTGCTTCCTTGCGCAGGAGTACGCCAAGTTCGCCGCCGTCCGGTGCGACAACGTGACCGCGACCGACCTGGAAATCGAGCGCGAGACGCTCGGGTACACCCACGACCACCTCGGCGGCTTTCTGGCCATGCAGTGGAAGCTGCCGCAGCGCCTGGGGGATGCGATTGCGTTTCACCACTCGCCCACCGCGGCCCCGGCCCCGGAGCTGCTCGCCTGTATCGTCCACTCCGGCAACTTCGTCGCCAAGCACACGTTCTACGGGCGCGAGGACCAGCATCTCATCGGCCACCCCGATCCGGAAGCCCTGGCGAAGCTGGGGATCGATGAGGGCCGATTGGAGGGATTCGCTGATAAGCTGCGGGACGAGTACGCGAAGGCGGAGACGTTCATGCAGATGTTGGGGCTGACGGGGTAGGGGCGCCCCGCTGAGAGTTCGACGACGACCCCGCGCCCCACGGCGCGGGGTCTTTCGCTTTCACCAAGGGTAATGTCCGGTCTCCTTGCCCGGAAAGGCGGGCCGGTACCGCCTCGCGTGTCCCCCGTTTGTGGTCCCGCAATTCCGAGGAACCGGGTGGGGCGGCGATGGTTACAGGATTCGAAGCTGACCGGTGGCCCGACGTCCTTGGCGGAGTCGCGATTCGGCCGGCGCGGGTCTTGCCCGCGGCCGGGAAAATTCGGCTTGACAACTGTTCGCCCAGGGTATAAAATAACCAACTGCCCGCCGATAGCTTAAGTTGGTGGGGAACAACGGACATGGGCGATTAGCTCAGTTGGTTAGAGTACTTGCTTGACATGCAAGGGGTCACTGGTTCGATTCCAGTATCGCCCACCATTAGTGAGTCCAAACGATGAGCGGGTTTGCCAGTGGGGGAACCCCACCCGTCAATCCGCTCGTGCTGTAAACGGAAAAGATTCGTGGCGACCATGCAGATCACATTGCCCGACGGGTCGGTGCGGCCCTGCGAACAGGGAACCACCGGGGCCGACCTCGCCCTGTCGATTTCCCCGCGCCTGGCCCGGGAGGCGATCGCGGTGCGGGTCAACGGCGCGGTGCGGGATCTCAACGCGCCGCTGCCCTCCGAGGCGACCGTCGAGATCCTCACGTTCGACCACCCCGACGGGCGGCAGGTGTTCTGGCACTCCAGCTCGCACATCATGGCGCAGGCCGTGGTCGAGCTGTTCCCCAACGTCAAGCTGGCGATCGGACCGCCTATCGACGAGGGGTGGTACTACGATTTCGACGTCGCCAAGCCGTTCGCGCCGGAGGACATCGCCCGGATCGAACGGCGGATGCAGGAAATCATCGACGAAGACGCGGAGTTCCGCTGCGAGCACCGGTCGCGGACCGCGGCCATCGATTACTACAGGCAGCGCGGGGAGCCCTACAAGGTGGAGCTGCTCGAGGGGTTCGCGGACGACGAGGTCAGTTTCTACACCCACTCGCGCTTTATCGACCTGTGCCGCGGGCCGCACATTCCCCACACCGGGATCATCAAGGCCTTCAAGCTCACCGCGACCTCGGGCGCGTACTGGCGCGGCGACGAACACCGCCCCATGCTCCAGCGCATTTACGGGGTGTCGTATCCGAAGAAAGCGATGCTCGACGCCTACCTCCAGCGGATTGAGGAAGCCAAGAGGCGGGACCACCGCCTGCTGGGCAAACAGCTCGAGCTCTTCCAGATTTCCGATGAGATCGGCGGGGGACTCGTCCTGTGGCATCCGAAAGGGGCCATGGTGCGGCATGAGATCGAGAAGTTCTGGCGCGACGAGCATCTGAAAGCGGGCTACGACCTCGTCTACACCCCGCACATCGCCAACCGCGAGCTGTGGCGGACGAGCGGCCACCTCGATTTCTACCAGGAGTCGATGCTCGGGCCGATGACGATCGAGGAGCGCGAGTTTCAGCTCAAGCCGATGAACTGCCCCTTCCACATTGTCATGTACAGGTCCCGGCGCTGGTCCTACCGGGATCTCCCGCTCCGGTGGGCCGAACTCGGGACCGTGTACCGGTTCGAGGCCTCGGGGGTGATGCACGGGCTGATGCGGGTGCGCGGGTTCACCCAGGACGACGCCCACCACTTCGTCACCCAGGAGGCCATGGAGGAGGAGGTCGGGTGGGTGCTGGATTTCTGCGTGCACATGCTCCGCTCGTTCGGCTTCGAGGACTACGACATCTACCTGGCCACCCGGCCGAAGGAGAAATCGACCGGTCGCGAGGAGGACTGGGTGCGCGCCGAGGCGAGCCTGCGGCAGGCCCTCGAGGTGCGCCGGCTGCCGTTCGACGTGGACGAGGGGGGCGGGGCGTTCTACGGCCCCAAGATCGACATCAAAATTAAAGACGCGCTCAACCGGTCGTGGCAGTGCTCGACCATCCAGTTCGATTTCAACTTGCCGGAACGGTTCGACATGCACTATATTGACGCCGATGGCCGGCCGAAGCGGCCCTTTATGATCCATCGCGCCCTGCTCGGATCGATCGAGCGGTTCTTCGGCGTGCTCATCGAGCACTATGCCGGGAAGTTCCCGCTCTGGTTGGCGCCCGTGCAGGTGAAAGTGCTTCCGATCACGGACAGCCAGAACGACTACGGCCGGGCGCTCGCGGACGAGCTCAAGCGGCACGGCATTCGCGCGCAGGTGGACGACCGATCGGACAAGATCGGGGCCAAGATCCGCGACGCCGAACTGATGAAGGTGCCCTACATGTTCGTGGTCGGCGGCCGCGAGGCCGAGAATCGGAACGTGGCAGTGCGCAAACACGGCGTCGGGGATCTCGGCGTCCGGTCCCTGGAGGAGGCCCGCGATATGCTGCTCGCGGAAATCCGGACGAGGGGACTGGCCCAGAGCGGCGCCGGCGCCAGGTAAGGAGGTTCTATCAGCAGCAAAGACTTGCGCATCAATCGCCGCATCCGGGTGTCGCCCGTGCGGCTGATTGGTCCCGAAGGCGAGCAGATCGGCATTCTGCCGACCAAAGAAGCGCTCGAACGGGCGGAAACCCTCGGGCTGGACCTCGTGGAAGTGTCGCCCAACAGCCGCCCCCCGGTCTGCCGGATCATGGATTTCGGCAAGTACAAGTACGAGTTGTCGAAGAAAGACCGGCAGGCGAAAAAGCGGCAGCACTCGTTCCAGCTCAAGGAGATGCGTTTCCGGCCCAAGATCGACGAACACGACTTCGAGTTCAAGACCAAACACGTGCGCAACTTCCTCGAGTCGGGGAGCAAGGTCCGGGTGTATGTCATGTTCCGCGGTCGGGAAATGGCCTACCAGGAGTACGGGCGCAAGGTGCTTGACCGGGTCGCGGAAGAACTGAAAGACATCGCCACCGTCGAGAGCGCCCCCAAGATGGAAGGCCGGAACATGAACATGCTGGTGGCGCCGCGGCCCGAGGTGATGAAGGTGCTCAAGCAGAAGGCGGAACAGAGAGAGCGGGCCGAGCTCAAAGAGCGGGAGCGCGCGGCCGAGGCGGGCGAGGCCATGCCCGACGAACAGCCCGGGGAGCTCCAGGAATCCCCGGCCGACGGCGGCGGCGACCGGACCGGTGAAAATAACGAGTAACGAGAGAAGGATAGCAGCACCATGCCCAAGATGAGAACCCAGCGCGCGGCCGCGAAGCGGTTTAAGAAGACCGGGACCGGCAAGTACAAGCGCAAACGGGCGTTCAAGAGCCACATCCTGACGAAGAAAACGCCCAAGCGGATCCGCAAACTGCGCCGGCCGGCGATCCTCTCACACGCCGACCAGGGGCGGGTCAAGCGGATGCTGCCTAACTGAGATTTGACGACAGTCGTACCGAAGGAGTACCACGCAGATGGCACGCGCGAAAAACAACGTGGCCGCCCACCGGCGGCATAAAAGGGTGCTGGACCGGGCCTCGGGCAACTGGAACGGCCGCGGCAAACTCTACCGCACCGCCCTCGAAACGGTCCACAAAGGTCTCAAGTACGCCTACCGCGACCGCCGGGCAAAAAAACGGGAATTCCGCCAACTGTGGATCGCCCGCATCTCGGCCGCGGCCCGCATGTGCGACACCAACTACTCGCAGTTGATCGCGGGGTTGAAGACGGCGGGGGTGAACCTCGACCGGAAAATGCTGGCGGATATCGCCGCCCGCGACATGGCGACCTTCTCGTCGCTGGCCAAGATGGCGTCGGGCAAGTAGATCCGGGACCGCGTGACATGACGCTCCCGGATGACATCGCGAGATTGGAGCAGGAAGCAAAGAAGCGAATCGGCTCCGCCGATTCGCTTGATTTGCTTAATGAACTGCGCATCGAGTACCTCGGGCGCAAGGGCGGGATCACCGCCATCCTCAAAGGACTCGGACAGCTTCCCCCGGACGAGCGCAAAGCGGTCGGGGCCGCGGCCAACCGGGCCCGCGCCGCGCTCGAGCAGTGGCTCGCCGAGGCGGCCGGGCGCCTCGAGGGAGCCGGCCCCAGGGGGACGATCGATCCGACGCTTCCCGGAACCGGGCAGTATGTCGGCGCCGTTCACGTGATCAACCAGGTGATGGGGGATATCTGCCGGACGTTCTACGGGATGGGGTTCGAGACGGCGCAGGGGCCCGACGTCGAGACCGACTACTACAATTTCGAGGCGCTCAATTTCCCGCCCGACCACCCCGCCCGCGATATGCAGGACACGCTCTTTGTCGAAGGGGGGAGGCTGTTGCGCACGCACACGACCCCCGTGCAGGCGCGCGTGCTCGAGACGCGCCGCCCGCCCATCAAGTGCATCACGCCCGGCCGGACGTTCCGCAACGAGGCGATCTCCACCCGCTCGCACGTCGCTTTCCACCAGGTGGACGGATTCCTCGTCGACGAGGGCGTGACGCTCGCCGATCTGAAGGGCGCCCTCGTCGCTTTCTGCCGGGCGTTCTACGGGCCGGATATCAAGCTCAAGTTCCGCCCGTCCTTCTTCCCCTTCACCGAACCCTCGGCCGAGGTCGACATCTCCTGCATCCTCTGCGGCGGGACGGGCTGCCAGTTGTGCAAGTTCAGCGGGTGGCTGGAGATTCTGGGGTGCGGGATGATCGACCCCAACGTCCTGACCAAGGCCGGGATCGACAGCGAGAAGTACACCGGTTACGCGTTCGGGATGGGGGTGGAGCGGCAGGCGCTCCTGAAGTACCGGATCAACGACATCCGGCTGTTCTTCAACAATGACATCCGATTCCTTCGGCAATTTCGCTAGCTCATGGAAGTCTCCTACCAGTGGTTGATCGAGCTGACCGGGGTGACCTGGTCGGTTGAGGAAATGGCGCGCCGCCTGACGCTGTGCGGGACGGCCTGCGAGGGCATTACCCCCTTCGCCCGGCACATGGACCGGGTGGTGGTGGGCGAGGTGTGCGCGGTCGCGCCGATTGCCGGCGCGGACAAGCTCCGGCGGGCGACGGTGGCGATCGGGGCGGAGACCCTGGACCTGGTCTGCGGGGCCCCCAATGTCGCCGCGGGACAGAAGGTCCCGGTGGCGCTGCTCGGCGCCAAACTGGCCGGGGAGGTCGAGGTCCGGCGCGCGACCATCCGCGGGGTCGAGTCGCTTGGAATGATCTGCTCGGAGCGGGAGCTGGGGCTGTCGGACGACCACAGCGGAATCATGGTGCTCGAACCCGAGATGCCCGTGGGCGCGCCGCTGGCCGAGGCGCTGGACGCGGCCGACTACCGGATGACCTTTGAGCTGACGCCCAACCGCCCTGACTCGATGTCGGCCATCGGGATTGCACGCGACATCGCGGCCCTGGCCAGAGTCCGCCTGCGGCGGCCCGCGGTCCGCCTCCGGGAAACGGCGGAGAAGGCGGCCGATGTCATCAGTGTGCGGCTCGATGATCCCGCGGCCTGTCCCCGCTACGCCGCGCGCGTGATCAGGAACGTCACCCTCGGCCGGTCCCCTTGGTGGATTCGCCGGCGGCTCATGATGTCGGGCGTCCGCCCGATCAACAACGTGGTCGATGTCACCAACCTCGTCATGCTCGAGTGCGGGCACCCACTCCACGCCTTCGACCTCGACCGCTTCGGGTCGCGCGAGGTGGTGGTGCGGCGGGCGCGCGAGGGCGAGCGGTTCACGACGCTCGACGGCAAGACCCACGTGTGCGACCCGCAGGTGCTGCTGATCACCAACGGCGCGGTCGGCGTGGCCGCTGCGGGCGTCATGGGCGGCGAAAACTCGGAGGTGGCCGAAACCACCCGCAATATCCTTCTGGAAGCGGCGTATTTCGATCCGCCGACCATCCGCAAAAGCCGCCGCGCGCTCGCCACCCAGAGCGAATCGTCGCAGCGCTTCGAGAAGGGCGTTGACCCGAACGGGATCGAGTACGCCATCGACCGGGCGGCGGCTCTCCTGGCCGACTTGGGCGGCGGCGAGGTGCTCGCCGGGATGGTCGATGCCTACCCCCGGCGGATCGACCCGAAAGCCATCGCCCTGCGCCCCCGCCGGTGCAACGACGTGCTCGGGACCGACCTGACCGCCGCACAGATGAAGGAGATCCTGGAGGGGCTGGAGTTCGCCGTCGAGGACGGCGACCCGTTGCGGGTCACGGTGCCGACCTTTCGGCCGGATGTCGAGCGCGAGATTGATCTGATCGAAGAAGTCGTGAGGATTCTCGGGTTCGACCGGGTGGAAGACGCCCGGTCGACGATCGGTCCGCTGTTCACGCCGCTGCATTTCGAGGACACCTTCAAAGACCAGGTGCGGCAGGTGCTGACGGGGGCGGGATTCGACGAGGTGCTCAGCCACGGTCTCGCCGACAGCCGCCTGGCCGACCTCGCGGCGCCGGAGCTTCCGCAGTTGCGGCTGGTCAGCACGGCCAGTGCGGAATTGAACATCATGCGCAACAGTATGATCCTCTCGGCTGTCCCCATCCTCGGCCATAACGTGGCCCGGCGCAATGTCGACCTGCGGATTTTTGAGATCGGCAAAGTGTACTTCCCGCCGACCCCGGCCGGCGAGTGGATCGAGGACGAGCGGATCCTGCTGGCAGTGACCGGCGATACCCCGCACACCTGGCGGGAGAAGCCGCGCCCGCACGACTTCTACGACGTGAAGGCCGGGTTGGAGAGGCTGGCGGAACACTTCCACTGGCCGGCGCTGGAGTTCGTCCCGCAGGCGGTATCGTTCCTGGAGCCGGGAGCTTCGTTCCGGCTGCGGGTGCGGGAAACCGAGATCGGGGCCATCGGGCAGTTGTCGGTGAAGCTGGCCCGGCAGGCGGATATCAAGCAGGCGGTATGGCTGGCGGAGGTGGCGACCGGGCCGCTTCTGCCGCTTTCCTCGCGGGTGGCGGCGTACGAGCCGCTGCCGATTTATCCGGCCGCCCCGCGCGACCTCGCCCTGGTCGTTGACGAAACGGTGCCGGCCGGCGATATTGTCGGTGCGATCCGCACGGCGGCCGGGGAACTGGCCGAAGACGTGAGTATCTTCGATCTCTATACGGGCAAGCAAATCGAGGCCGGAAAAAAATCGATCGCCGTGGCGATCTCCTACCGCTCCAAAGAACGCAGCTTGTCCAGCGAGGAAGTTGAAGCGGCGCAGCAGAAGGTGGTCGCGGCGGTGAAGAAACTGTTTAACGCAGAGGTGCGGGACAAGTGAACCTTGAGGAGAAATTTCAGAAATTGCTGGAGCAGGTCGGCGGCCTCACCAGGCAAAGCCAGACCCTTCGGAAAGAGAACTCCGACCTGAGCCGGGAGAACGATTCATTGAAGCGGGAGCTGGCCGGGTTACGGGCGGAGTGCCACCGGTTAAAACTCCAGGCCGCCGACCGGGCGGATCTGGTTACCTCCAAGCTGTCCAGCGTGTTACAGCGGCTGGACGAATTGGAGCGCACCGAGGGGCAGTAAATTTTTTCTTGACAGGATTCTCCGCTCGAATTATAAATCGTTGACTGTAAGCGGGATAAGAGAGAACAAGCGCGATCTGACAAACCGCCCACAACGGCGTTTGAAAGTATGGCAGCGAACATTGTCGTGGTGAATATATACGGCGAGGACTACCCGATCACGGGTGTGACTGATGCCGCTCATATTTCCAGGGTTGCAGATTTCGTCAATGCGCGGATGCAGCAAATCGCGCAGAGCAGCCGGGTGAAGGCTCGCGACAAAGTTGCGATCCTGGCAGCCATGCAAATCGCATCGGAGCTGCTGGAGAAATCAGAGCAACTGGAATCGACCCTGGGACAGGTCGAGGGCAACCTCGATTCCCTGCTGGATCGCCTCGATCGTGAGCTGGCGCCGGTTTCCGACAGTCGTTGAGTGGATCAGCGAAACTCCGATCCGCGCCGTTCTCTTCTTACTCCCTTTTTGAGATACATGCATCAGTCCACCGGCACGCGGTGCCGGGGTGGAGGACGCAATGGATAAAATCATCATCGTTGCCGCCGCCGCGGTTGTCGCCGGCGTCATCGGATACTTCCTCTCCTGGCGTGCGGCCCAGCGGATGAATCGCGAGAAGCTCGCAGCGGCCACGGTCGAGGCGGAGCGCGTGGTCGAGGAGGCCAAAAAGGAAGCCGAAATCCGGCGGAAAGAGGCCCGCCTCGAGGCCCGCGAGGAGTTCCTCAAGCTCAAAGGGGACTTTGAACGGGAGGTGGCCGCCCGACGGCAGGAACTCGACGCAGCCGACAAACGGCTCTCCGAACTCGACACCAACCTGGGACGCAAGACCGAGCACCTCGACGCCAAAGAAAAAGATCTCGTCAACCGCGAAAAAGCCACCCAGGCGCGGGAAAAGGGGATCGCTCTGCGGGAGGAAGAACTCGACCAGATCATCGCCCGACAAAATGAACGCCTCCAGAAAATCGCGCAGATGACGCCCGAAGAAGCCAAGAAGCAGTTGATGGACAACATGATCAACGCCGCGCGCATGGAGGCGGCCCAATACATCAAGGAAATCCGCGAGAAGGCCGAAGCCGACGCCGAAAAAGAAGCCCGCGAAATCATCCTCTCCTCCATCTACCGCTGCGCCGCCGACCACACCGTCGAAACCACCGTCTCCGTCGTCAACCTCCCCAACGACGAGATGAAGGGGCGGATCATCGGCCGGGAGGGACGGAACATCCGCTCCTTCGAAACCGCCACCGGAATCGACGTGATCGTCGACGACACCCCCGAAGCGGTGATCCTCTCGGGGTACGATCCGGTGCGGCGGGAGATCGCCCGCATGGCGCTGGAGAAGTTGATTGCCGACGGGCGCATCCACCCCACCCGGATCGAAGAGGTGGTCGAGAAGGCGCAGAAGGAAATGGAAGTGATCGTCCGGGAGGCGGGGGAGCAGGCCTGTTTCGAGCTGGGCATTCACGGGCTGCATCCGGACATCATCAAGATGCTCGGCAAACTGCACTTCCGCACCTCCTACGGGCAGAACGTGCTCGCCCACGCCAAGGAGGTCGCCATGCTGTGCGGTCTGATGGCGGCCGAACTGGAGCTCGATGCGCCGCTGGCCAAGCGGTGCGGGCTCCTGCACGATATCGGCAAGGCGATCGATCGGGAGACGGAAGGGACGCACACGCAGATCGGGGCGGATTTTATGCGGCGGTATAAAGAGGCGCCGGAAGTAATCAACGCTATCGAGTCGCACCACGGCGACGTGCCGATGGTGGGCCCCTACCCGGTGCTCGTGCAGGCGGCGGACGCGATCTCGGGGGCGCGGCCGGGCGCCCGGCGCGAGCCCCTCGAAGCCTACATCAAGCGCCTCCAGCAGCTCGAGGAACTGGCCGACAGTTTCAAGGGGGTGGCGAAAGCCTACGCGATCCAGGCGGGCCGCGAGATCCGGGTGATCGTGGAAAACGATACCCTCGACGACCTGGCGACCTCGATTCTTGCCGGCGACATCGCCGCCCGCATCGAGCGCGAAATGCAGTACCCCGGGCAGATAAAGGTCACGGTGGTGCGGGAAACACGGGCGACCGAGTTCGCGCGCTAGAGACGATACGCCCGCCCGGACGGGCGGAGATTATTCGTTGCGCTGAAGGCGGAGTTGTTGTAAACTCCGCCTTTAGTCTGTGCGGCCGGCAGGGTGGAAGCGGTGGGCGCCCCGGCCGCGGGAAAACAGTCGGCCCGCCCTGGAAAGTTCACTCATGTCGTTAGTCACCGTGTTGTTTATCGCCGATGTCTGCGGCAAAGTCGGCCGCCAGGCGCTGGCGCACATGGTCAAACCGCTGCGGCGGAAGTACGGCGCGCACTACGTCATCGCCAACTCCGAAAACGCCGCCGGCGGCTTCGGGATCACGGCCGAGATGGCGCGCAAGGTGTTCGCCTACGGCGTGAACGTGCAGACCTCGGGAAACCACATCTGGGACCGGTACGACATCATCCGGTACCTCAACGAGAACCCCCGCATGCTCCGGCCGGCGAATTTCCCCGAGGGCGTCCCCGGCCGCGGGTGCTCGGTCGACCGGGTGGACGGAGTCACCATCGCCGTGATCAACCTGATGGGACGGACCTACATGAAGGATATCGACTGCCCCTTCCAGGTGGCCCGGCGGCTGGTCGAGGAGGTGCGGCGGGAAACCAGCGTGATCATCGTCGACATGCACGCCGAAGCCACCTCCGAAAAGCAGGCCATGCTCTACTGGCTCGACGGCAAGGTGTCGGCGGTGATCGGCACGCACACCCACGTGGCCACGGCCGACGAGCAGGTGACGCCGAAAGGGACGGCCTACATCACCGATGTGGGGATGACGGGGCCCTACGATTCGATCATCGGCATGGACAAAGAGCCGTCGCTCGAGCGCTTTCTCACGGGGATGCCGAAGCGCTTCAACACGGCCGAGGGAGACTGCCGGCTGGCCGGCGCCGTCCTCACGATCGAATCGGAGACGGGGCGGGCTCACCGGATCGAGCGGATCATGTACCCCTTCGACATCGCCACCTTCCGGCCCACCGACATCGCGCCGGCCGACGGGACGGAGGACGCGGCGCCGGAGGAGGAATTCGACAATGAAGCCGACGGGGAAGAGGTCTGATGAGCGCGAAGATTATCGACGGAAAAGAAGTCGCAGCCAGCGTGCTGGACCGCCTCCAGCCGCGCATCGCGGCCCTCCGGGAGCGGGGGGTGACGCCCGGACTGGCGGCCGTCCTCGTGGGCGAGGATCCGGCCTCGGCGACCTACGTGCGGTCGAAAGCCAAGAAGTGCGAGGAGATCGGCCTCTACTCCGAGGTGATTCGGCGGCCGGCGGATATCGGACAGGACGAGCTGATGCGCATCGTGGCCGATCTCAACGCGAATCCGAAAATCCACGGCGTGCTCGTGCAGTCGCCCCTGCCCCGGCACATCGATGAGATGGCGGTCACCCTGGCGATTAGACCGGGCAAAGACGTCGACGGCTTTCACCCCTACAACGTCGGGATGATGGCCCTCGGATTTCCCCGGCTGCTACCCTGCACGCCGCACGGCATCGTCAAGCTGCTCGAATTTTACGGCCTCGATCCGGCGGGGAAAGAAGTCGTGGTTGTCGGGCGGTCGAATATTGTCGGCAAACCGGTGGCCGCGATGCTGCTGCAGAAGGCGGCCTGGGCGAATGCCACGGTGACGGTGGCGCACTCGCGGACCGCAAATCTCGCCGCCGTGGTCCGGCGCGCCGACATCGTGATCGCCGCGATCGGCCGGCCGCAGACTATCACGGGCGATATGGTCAAGCCGGGGGCGGTGGTGATCGATGTCGGCGTCAACCGGGTGGAGGACGAATCGGCCAAGAAGGGGTATCGCCTGGTCGGGGACTGCGACTACGAAGCCTGCGCCGAGCGGGCCTCGTGGATTACCCCGGTGCCGGGCGGCGTCGGCCCGATGACAATCGCGATGCTGATGTCCAACACCGTGGCGGCGGCCGAACTCGCACTGGTCGGCGCAACCGACTATGCAAGCACCTAGCTAAAGTGCGCAAGCGCTTGCGCATCGTTTCGGTTCCGGGCGGACAGGATGGATCTTTTGGTCGGCAATCGCCCGCAGCGGACGTTCTCGCTTTCCTCACGATTCTCCAACCGATTCCATGCCAATACGTTACCGTACCGTCCGGCCCGGCGGAGCGAACTCGCGGGCATGTCAGTCTGCAACAGCGATAGCGAAGTTTGAGGGCATAGACTTTGCTTTTTGCGACGCTAGGATTTCTACACCCGGTAGGTAGGTTCCAACGCCTGAAACAGATGAAGTTGACGCTTAAGATACTCCTTTCTGTCCTCCTCGCGGCCCGTGCCTTCGGCGCCGTCGATCTCCAGGCAATCAGTAACACCTATGGTCCGTTGCTCCGCGAGGGCCGCCTGGCGCCTCCGTCATCTGCGGTCTATGTCGAGTTCCGGGAGTTTGCCGTGGCGCTTGACGATTCCGTGGCCGCGGACACCGCGCGCTACACGCTCACCTGCCGGGTGACCGCACCGTGGATTCTGGTGAACAGCCTCGGCGGGTTCGTGTTCTCGTTCCCCGAGGGATTCAGCCTGCACCACGCGGAAGTGGGGGCGCTCACCGACGACAACGCCGGACTCAAGTTCGTCATCCAGGAAACCGTGATCGCCGACAACGTCGTGACGATCGGGCTCGGCGTCTACGGCCAGCCCGGAGAGACGGATTCGCTTGTAACGCTCACTTTGGTGATAGCTGACGTAATCAATCCGCAGACGGCCGGCTACTATCAGGCTGCCGGTCTGGCGTTCGACCGGCAGGGGATGATTCTGGCCGGCCCGGTGCTGTCAGATCCATTCCGGATCTACCCGCGCGCGATTCAGTCGCTGGAGGTGTTCCCGGCGGCCGATACGACGGTGACCGCGGGGACGCTACTGGCGTTCGGGGCGGCCGGGTACGACGAATTCGGCAACCGGGTCGATGATCCCCCGGTGAGCTGGTCGCTCATGGAAGGAGCGATCGGAACGGTGAGCGGCAATACGCTGGCGACACGCACGGTCGGGAGTGGGCGGGTGCAGGCGACCCTTGGAGGTCTCACGGCCCTCTCCGGCCTGATCACCGTGATTGCCGGGCCGGCCGCCCTGCTGGATTTTGATGTCCCCCCGCAGCAACTGGTGGGGCAGCCGCTCTTCGGTCCCGCCCGCGTGCTCGTGTTCGATGCTTGCGGCAATCTCTGCGGCGGGCACGATCTCGCGGCCGACCCGTTGGAGGTGATGGGCGGGGAAGGAGCGCTGGAACCGGCGTTTCTCGACGACAACGCCTTCATCAGCGGCGGCATCATCGATCTTGACGCAGCCGGTGTGGTCTATCGGGGACCGACGGCGCAAACGACGATCTCGGGTCGAACCGCCTACGCCGTGTCCGACACCGAGCCGGTGTCGTTCAGCGGATATGACTTTCTCGCGCTGCTGGGGCCGGACGGCGGGACACCGGCGGCGCTCCCGGCCGAGTCGATCACCGCGCTACGGGTGGTTGTCTCCAACCGCGGGCTCCTGGCGCCGGCGGGACCGGCTGCGCTGGAAGCGGATTTCGCGAGCAGCCCGGCGGGCGGCGGCACGGCCACTTTTGTTGGCGGCTCCGACGGCCGGACCGATACGGTCTTGCTGAGCATCTCCACCGCCGGTCTGCCGGAGGGAGAAACGGAATTGACGCTCCGCCTGGCGGCGGAGTTTGAGATCGGCGGCCGGATCTACCCGGTGGAACAAACCGCGTTGTATCCGGTGACGATCACTGCGCCCATCGCTCTGGACCTGGTGTCCGAGTCTTTGGGGCCGGATACACTTTATCCGGAAATGCCCCTGGAACTCGGGTTCGATGTGCGCGTGAGCGGGTTGGCATTGCCGGTGGACTCCACGCGGGTTACCATTGCGCTGGCCGGAATCAGCCCCGCGCTGTTCTCCGGCATCGCCGCCGCGACAGCCGGCGAGGACGGGATCCTGCAGTATCGCGGTCTGCCGGCCGCGGCTCCCGCGATCCCTGCGGCGGCCACACCCTACGAGTTGACCGTCACGCTGTACACCGACGGGCAGATATATGAGGCGGCGTTCACCGCGAATACCGCCGTCGTGCTGGAGCCGGTGCGGTTGACTTACGCGCCGGGATCCCTCCGCCCGCGGTTAGTCCCCGGCGGGTACCACTCGGCTTTCATGTTCGATCTCGATCTCGCGGTCGCCTACGACGTGGAGTGGCAGGGCGTCCAATCGGCGTTCGGCCTCACCGGGGTCGATTTCGCGGCCTTTGCCAGTTTTGCCCCGGTGGACGGGGCGCCGGCGCCGGGACTTAACCCGATGGCGACGGAGGCGCTGTTTGTTCCCGAGAGCCAGGTCGGCGGGACGCTGGCTTGCGCGGGAACGGCGGTCGTATATATCCCATCGGCCGGCGTGTCCGACACGGTGGCGCTCGATTTCGGCGGGGAGGGGGTGGAGGTGCGGAGTCTCGGGGTCGTGCGGGTGGCGGCGCTCGACGTGCTGGCGCCGAATGCCCCCAACGTGAACACCGATCAGGCGTTCCGGCTGCTCGCGCGGGTGGCCAATATCTCGACGATCGACGTGGGGCCGGTGACGCTCCGCCTGACCAGCGACGGTTACTCGACCTATGACAGCGCAGAAACGGTCGCCCACATTCCGCCGGGAGACACGGCGGATGTGTATTTCGACTGCCGGGCGGCGGCCGCGCCCAATCCGGGCGAAATATTCCAGGTGCGGGCGGAGCCGGACACGCCCGACCAGGCGGTCGTGCAGCCGCCCGATGATAACGTGGCGCTGGTGCGCATTCAGCTACCGGCGGACCTGCGCCTGACCTACAGCCTCTGGGGCGTGCTCCCGGCCGTCGTCGTGGACCACAGCACGCCCTTCGGGCTCACCGTGGAGATCGAAAACCGCGGCGAGGCGGCTGTCGACAGCGGGTTCTACCGCTTGCTCACCGGCGGCATCGATTTCGGCGCCCCGGACACGCTCGAGGGACCCATCGCGGTCGGACGCCACATCGAGTTCCCCTTCACCGCGCCGTCCTTCGATACCGCGGCCCTGTTCCAGTTCCGGCTCCTGCGCATTCCCCATGACCTCAACCTCGGGGCGCCGGCGCACATCGAGGAGGACCAGTTCTCCTTTATCCTGCGTGTCGAGTCGCAGGACGCCGACCTGTTCGTGAAAGTCACCGAGCTCGGATCCAACCTGATTAGTCCGGGTGAAGACCGGGACTTGTTCCGCATCGATCTGACCAACGAGGGATCGTCGACCGTCTCCGTCATCCGGCTGGAGCGGATGCGCATGGATGTCCGGGACCGCACCGGGCGGCCGACCGATGCCGCGCGGCTGTTCGTCGCCGACCGCACCGTTGTGCTCGAGGACGGTGTGCCGGTGCCGGCCGAAGTGACGGTAGCCGACCAGATCGCGGTTGCTTTCGACGGATTGACTATCGCCTCGGGCCACACCCGGTCACTGACGTTCCGGGGCGGATTCGTCAACAGCCTGCCGCCCCCCTTCACGCTGGGCCTGGAGACCGACGGGTTCGAGGCCGTTTTCCAGGGGGGAACGCACGACGGTTTCCCGGTGCGGGTGAAGGGGCCGGCCGGACCGTACCTGTTCTCGCGCACTTACGTGATGCGCGGGCGGGGGCTCGAGGAATCCTACGTGATTGAGAACAACCCGTTCAACCCGAAAGTCGGCCCGGCGCGCTTCGAACTGGAAATCGCCGAGCCTTCGGCCGTGGAGGTGCGGGTGTTTACGCTGACCGGCGAGACGGTATACGAGGACGAGGTGCCGCAGGGGGACGTGCGGATCGAGTTCGCATGGGACGGGCGCAACGGTGAAGGCGGGATGGTGAACAACGGCGTATACATCGTGGCGGTCAAGGTGGTGCGGACCGGCGAAGAGGCGCGCATGAAAGTGGCGGTGGTGAAGTAGCATGATGGGGCGCCGATCTCTGAGCGGGCTGGCGGCGGCGCTGCTGCTGGCGACGGCCGCGGCGGTGACTGCCGGGGACGCCGGGCGGGAGTCGCCCTTCACCGTCGGCGTGGGAGCGCGGGCGCTCGGATTGGGCGGCGGGTTCACCTCGGTGGCCGACGACGCGGCGACCATCTACTACAACCCGGCCGGCCTGACGCGCCTGGACTACCAGGAAGTCACGGCCATGCACATGTCGCTGCTCGAGGGGACGATCTACGACTACGCGGCCTGGGTGTACCCGACCGTGTCGCGCGGGGGGTTCGGGCTCGGCGTCATGCGCCTGGGAACGGGCGATATCGTGCGCCGCGAGGAGTTCATTGAAACCGGCACGTTTGACTATGTGCAATCGCAAATTTTGCTGTCCTACGGGCGGCGGTTCCACCCCCACTTCGCCGCCGGGGCCTCGCTCAAAGTCGTGTACCAGACGCTCGACGTCTACTCGAACTGGGGAGTGGGGGCGGATCTCGGGCTGCTCGCCCGGCCGCACGAGCAGGTTTCGGTGGGGATGGTGCTGCGGGACGTGATTCCGGCCGGCCTCACTCTCAACCAGGAAGAGGAAACCGCGCCCCTGTCGGTGGCCGGAGGCATGTCGGTCAGCGGGCTGCGGATTCGCGACGACATCGCGGGGCTGATCTCGTTCGAGCTGGAGCAGATCGAGGACCGGGCGGTGCGGGTCCACACCGGCGGCGAGCTCCTGTTCGCCGGAGCTTATGCCGTGCGGGCCGGCTGGGACCGCGACCAGTTGGCTTTCGGTGCCGGCTTCCGCCGCGGGCGGTTCCAGGTCGACTACACCTACAAGCTGATGGACTACATCCCCGACTCGCACCGGTTCTCCATCTCCTACGACATCGGGCCCTCGGTCGCCGAGCAGGCTGAGGAACAGCGCCTGGCGGAACTACGCAAAGGCACCGATCTGCTCGAGGAAGAGCGGCGGCGGCAGTTCAATCTGTACAAGCAGAAGGCGGACGAATTCCGCGCCCGCTTCCGGCTTGATTCCGCCCTGACCTACTACCAGCGGGCGCTGGCGTTCGACGAGAACAATCAGGAGATTATCGGGGCGATCGCGGCCATGGAGAGCACGCAGCGGATCCAGCAGAGCGAGCAGACGGATCTGCTCGAGCGGCAGCACGAGTTGAACCGGATGATGGCGTCCTATCTCGAGCAGGCGCGGAATTTCGCGGGGAAAGAGTACTACCCCGCGGCCTTGGACATGATCCAGCTGATTTTCGAGGTCGATCCGAACTACGCGCCGGCGCGGGCGCTCAAGGCGGGGATTGAGGCGGCGATGGCGACTGCGGTGTCGGAAACTCTCGAAACCGCCCGCGAGGCGCGGCGCGACGGCAACACGGTCGCCGCGATCGAGGCCTACGAGCGCGTCCTCTACCTCGACCCCAACAACGTGACGGCGCAGCGGGGAAAAGAAGCGCTGGCCCGGAGTCTCGATGTCGGGCGGCACCTCAACACCGGCATCGACCTGTTTAAGGCCGGCCGGTACGGGGATGCGCGGCGGCAGTTCGAGCTCGTGCTCTCGGCCAGTCCCGACGAACCGGTGGCCCAGGAGTACCTGCGCCGCATCGAGACCGCGCTTGAGCATCCGCCGACGCTCGACGAGATCCAGCAGGATCCCGAGGCCTGGCAGCTGTACCTCGAGGGCCTGCGCTTCATGCGGAACCAGGAGTACCAGAAAGCGATCGACGCGTGGGAGAAGGTGCTGGAGCGGTATCCGGGCAACGAAGCCACGCTGGACAACATTGAGCAGGCTCGACTCCGCCTCAAGTCGAACAACCAGGACTAGGCGGCCATCGGCTGCCGGGGCGGCACGGCGCGGCGCCCCGACCCGCGGTCCCGCCGGGACGCGCGTTTTTTAAATGGACGCCGGCCCGTCCATCGCATACTATCGACCTATGTTCCGTCGTCCCGTCAAAGAGATCAACGCCGAAGTCGTGGCGGAGGAGAAATACCTCGACAGCCTCCAGCGCATCACCCGCGAGGCCTGCCTCTCGGCCGGGCTGTCCAGGAAAGAGGTCTCGCCCATTCTGCTGGCGATCGAGGAGGGGGCCACCAACATCATCCGCCACGCCTACCTCTACGAGAAGGGGACCATCCGGCTCCGCATCGTGATCTACAAGAAAATGATCGTCTTCTCGCTCATCGACACCGGGCGGTCGTACCAGCCGGAGTCGGACGGCAAGCTCGACCTGCAGCGCCTCGTCGAATCGGGCCGCAAGGGGGGGCTGGGGTTCTACATGATCAAGAAGATCATGGACTCGGTGGAGTACATCTCCTCGGCGGGGTACAATGAACTGCGGATGATCAAGCAGGCGCAGCCGGTGGCCAGCGAGAGCATCCCCTTCCTCCGCCACATGGCCACGCTGCGGGCGAAGTTTTCGGTCTGGACCTTCCTCATCGTGCTGGTCATCGTTGGGGGCGCCTACTACTACTTCGACAGCCAGACGACGCGGCAGATGAAATCGCACCTCGACGAGACGGTGGCGTCGCTGGTGAACACGATCGGGGATCAGGCCGCCGGGTACGTGATCAACCGGCGGTCGGACGTCGAGTTCGACGAGTTGATCGTGAGCGCCGTGCGCTCCAACGCCGGCATCCTGCGGCAGGTGGTGCTCACGGACACGGCCGGAACGATCCTGGCCCACTCCGACGACATCCACAACATCCGCAAACCGTACGCGCCCCCGCCGGAGGTGCACGCGGCCCGCGTCGGGGTGCCCTTCCGGTTCTCCGAGAACGGGCGTGCGCTGAGCTACCTGATGCTGCCGATCCGGCAGGGGGACCGGTCGTTCGGGACGGTCCACGCCGTGTATTCCTCCGAGCAGCTCCAGCAGCGGCTGGCCGAGGCGCGCCGGCGCATTCTCGTCCTCACTTTCGTCCTGCTGATGGTGGGGGTGGCCGGGATCTGGGTCCTGTCGAACTACTTCGTCGACCCGATCGTGCGCATCACCCAGCGGGTCCGGCGCTTCGCCTCGGGGGACCTGCGCTCGGAACTGTCGCTGGAGGGCGCGGAGGAGTTCTACGAAATCTCGCGCGCCTTCAACGACCTCATGACCCGGGTGAGCCAGGACCGCGAAAACATCGTGGCCCGGGAGAAGATGGTCAAAGAGATCGAGGTGGCCTCGCAGATCCAGAAGACCCTCATGCCGCGCCGCCTGCCCGATCTGCCGGGGCTGGAAATCGACACGTTCTACCGGGCGGCGGCCGTCGTCGGGGGCGACCTCTACGACGTGTTCGAGATCGACCCGGGCATGTACTGCCTGGCGGTGGCCGACGTTTCGGGCAAGGGGGTGCCGGCCTCGCTGGTGATGTCGATGCTGCGGACGGTGATCCAGATCCAGGCGGGGCAGTCGCACTCCTCGCGGCGCACCCTCGTCCTCGTCCACGAGTACCTGCGGGAGAACATCCCGCCCGGGATGTTCATCACGATCATGCTGGCGGTGTACGACAGCGCGCGGCGGAGGCTGAATTTCGTGTCGGCCGGCCACAACCCCCTCCTGTACTACCACGCGGCGAGCGGGGAAATCCGCCCCCTCAACCCGGCCGGAATGCCCATGGGCGTGCCGGCCGCGATCGACACGACCTTCGAGCAGCGCCTCGAGCAGTACGAGCTCGAGCTGCAGGACGGGGACTTGTTTTTCATGTTTACCGACGGGATCACGGAGGCGTCGAGCCGGGAGGGGCAGTACTACGGCATCGACCGGCTCATCCGGTTCATGAAGGCGCAATTGGCCCAGCCCGACGTGAAACTGCCGGGCATCTCGGCGGCCCTCATGGCCGAGCTCGAGGAGTTCTGCGGGTTGTCGGGGCCGGCCGACGATATCACCTTCATCATCGGGCGGGCGGCGCTGGGCCGCCTCGCGGACCCGCCCGAGGGGACGGCCGACGGGGCGCGGGAGAGACCGTCGAACCCGACGGCGGCCGGCGGGCCGAACTGACCGGCCGTGTTTTATGCTTGCCTGCATCGGGCGGAATCCTTTCCTTGAGGCCGACTGAACCCAGGCAGCTCCGGCTGCAGAAACGGCCATGGAAAATATCTCCATTTCGCTCTCCGAGAGCGAGCGCGACAACATTTCTGAGATCCGGGTCGACGGCGTGATCGACACGACGACGGCGGGGGAGCTCGAAGAGGTCATGGATGCGCTGATGAAGCGGCGGCGCTACCGGGTCGTGGTCGATCTGGCCGGCGTCGACTATATCTCCTCGGCGGGCTGGGGCATCTTCATCTCCCACATCAAGGACGTGCGGAACCTCGGCGGCGACATCAAGCTCGCGAATATGGTGCCGAACGTCTACGAGATCTACGAGCTGCTGGAGTTCGACAGAGTCCTCCGGGCGCACGAGAGCGTGGATGCGGCGCGGCGGGAGTTCGGGGCCGCGGAGTCCGGAGAGGCAAAAAAAAAAGCGGAGTGACCGCCGGACTGACGGTGGTTGACGACCTTGGTGTTGAGACGGCCGACCGCTGGGGGCCGCGCGGGATCGGGCCGGCCGACGAGGTGCTTAACGGCGGGGATCTGGACACCGCGGTGCTTCGCCTGGTCAAGGATGACCCCTTCGCGAGTATTTCCGAACTCAGCCGCGCCGTCCGTGAAACGGGTCTGTTCCCGGATGCCGGGTGGTGGCGAATCTTCGGCGTTCTCCGCCGGCATGGCTTGCTGAGCCGCCGCTCGCGGTTTCGCTTTGGGCGCGGGCGCGGGAGGGGTCCGGCCCGGCGGTTCTGAGCCCCGGCTTCCCCGCAGGTTCTTCTTTGGCAGAGAGTAAGCGGAATGGATGACCAGACGGTCCTGACGGTTGCACTGGCGCTGCTGGTGGTCGTGCTGGCCGCCCTCCTGGTCCACCGGATTCGCCGGGAGCGGCGCCAGGTGGAAGGCCTGCGGCGCATGAAACTCGAGGAATTCAGCGAGTTCCTCCGCCGCAACAGCGTCGAGGGCAACATCGTCGAAGTGGCGCGGAAAGTGTCGGATCTGCTGCGCACGGCGTTCGGGTGCGACCTGATCCTGTTCCTCCGCAAGAAACGGGATTTCCTGGAGCTCAGCTACCACCACGGGTTGCGGGACATCGACCGGGCGCAGCTCCGCGCGGCGGCCGAACGGGGCCTGCTGGCTGCGCTGGCGACCGACTTTCGCCCCGCGCCGCTCGATCGGCTGCAGGGGCATTTCGCCGACGATTACCTTGAGCGGCTGCGGACCCACGGTTTCGGGCTCTATTTCCCCGTCTTCTGGCGGGACAACCTCTACGGGCTGTACTTCGTGCGGAGCACGCTGGAGACCCAATCGCCGTCGTTTCACGTGCTGGTGGCGAGCCTGGCCCACTCGCTCGCGGCGGCCTACCACATCAAGTGGCATGAGTCGCGCTACGACCTGGTGCGCGAGCAGCTCGAGCGGGCGCGGGCCTCGGCACAAAAACCGCCTGCAGGGGAAGGGCGCGCCGCCAGCCACCTGCTGCGGCTGGTCACGCACCGCAATTCGCAGACGCTTCTGCCGAAACTGGTGGAGTCGATCCGCAAGGATCTCGGACTCGAGCGGGTGGCCTACCTCTATCAGCCCAACGGCGGGGGGGAACCGCAGGTGGTGCAGGACGGCGTCCGGATGAACCTGCCGGCGCAGGAAAAGGGGCAGGTCGAGGGGGTCCTGCGGGCGATCAAGAATGAGGACGTCTACACGCTCGCGCGGCTGGCCCAGGAGCAGCCCGGGCTGCGGGAGTGGGTCAAGAGCCTCCGCGAGGCCGGGCTCGACCACGTGACGGCCTTCCCGGCGATACAGGGGCGGCCGGCTCTGCTGGCCTACAGCGACCGGACCGGGGCGGTGCCCCGGGAGCAAATCGACACTGTGCGCGGCCACGTCCGCGACCTGATCGCCAACGTCGAAACATACGAGAAGATCGAGGAGCTGTCGCAGACGGACGCGCTCACCGGGCTGGCCAACCAGAGGTATTTCAAGCGCCGGCTGGAGGAGGAGGTGCAGCGCGCCAAGCGCTACGGCCGCCGGCTGGCCCTCATTTTCTTCGACCTCGACGGTCTGAAACAGACCAACGACACGTACGGGCACCTGGCCGGCGATTCGCTCATACGGCAGATGGGGCGGATCCTGCGCAACAACATCCGATCGATCGACATCATCGCCCGCTACGGCGGGGACGAGTTCTGCATCATCATGCCCGAGGCCGACCGCGCTATGTCCATCCGGTTCATGGAGCGGGTCAAGATCGAGGTGGCCAAAGCGGAGTTCCCGGTGACCGGTTTGGCAGCGCCCCTGACTTCGACAGCCTCGCTCGGAGGAGCGCTCTACCCCGACCACGCCGACAACCCGCGCCAGTTGATCTTCGCCGCCGACATGGCGCTCCTGAAGGCCAAGGAACAAGGGCGGAACAAAGCGGTTCTGTATGGGGACGCGCCGGCCGAGTCACCGTGAATCTCCAGCCGGCGGGAAGCATCGCGGCCTCCGTAGCGCAAACGCAGATATGCCTTTACAGAGATGTTGGAAGAGTGTATTTTGATTTAATGGAGTCTCGGCGACGCGCCGATATGTATATAAGACATTAGATGCCGGATACTTACAGGGAGGTTGGCACAAAAAGTATGAACACGAGATTGTTGTTGCTCTCATCGCTGCTCGTCCTGACCGCCTGCGGGATCGGCTCCGGCCAGGAATACCGCATCGGTCCCGGGGACGTCCTCGAGATCGAATTCTGGCAGGATCCGACCCTGAATTCGACGCTGCGGGTGTCCTTTGACGGGACGATCACGCTGGACATCATCGGGGAGATCAAAGCCTCGGGCCGGACGACGCAGGAGCTGCAGGAGGACATCGTGCGCCAGATGTCGCGCCTGAACCAGCGGATTTCGCAGGCGGTTGTCCGCGTGCAGGAGTATAACTACCTCTACGTGTTCGTGTCCGGACAGGCGAACCATCCGGGCAAGATGACCTTTGAAGAGATTCCGGATTTGTGGACGATCATAAATGAGGCGGGCGGTGTAACCGAGACCGGGGACCTGAGCCGGGTGACGATTATCCGCGGCGGCGAGGAGGCCGGCCGCGTCGAGGTCGTGAACGTGGCCGCCGCGATCGCCGCGGGCCAGCTCGGGGGGCTGCCGAAGATCCGGCGGGGCGACACGATCGACATCCCCCGCACGCCGGTGGGGCTGCCCTCGGCGAGCTTCGACCGGTCGGCCGAGCGCAAAAACCTGGTCTACGTAGTCGGCGCAGTGACCACGCCCGGCCCGGTCGAGTACCAGCCGAACATCGACGTGCTCGAGGCGGTTGCGCTGGCCGGAGGCCCGACCAACGAAGCGAACGTGAAGAAGGCGCGGGTGGTGTGCAAGGACGAGTTCTACGGCCAGGCGCTCGAGATCGACCTCGAGCGCTACAGCCGCTCCGGCGCCCCCGCCCGCTACGTCCTCGGCCGCGAGGATGTCGTGGTCGTGCCGCACAAGAGCGGATTCTTCCAGGGGTTCAACGTCACCACGGTAGCGACCCTGGCCGGCGTGATCACCACCTCGATCCTCGTGTACGATCAATTGCGCCGGGATGACTAAACCGGGACAGCCATGCAGACACCGCAGGAAAAACCGCTCAATCTCAAGGACATCGCCGCCATTCTCCTGAAGCGGAAGTGGCTGGTGATCATCCCCATCATCGCCGTCACCGGTCTGGCCTTCGCCAGCACCTACCTGATGACGCCCGTGTACCGGTCCTCGACCATCATCTGGATCGACCAGCCGTCGAACGTGTCCCGCGAACTCGGGATGATCCTCGGGCGCGAACAGGAGGGACGAGTGAGCAGCGAGGAGCAGCGGCGGCAGGTCCAGGCGCTGCAGAACGAGCTGACCTCGCAGACGTACCTCTTCCAGCTGATCAAAGAGCTCGGGCTCGACAACGACCCGGAGGTCACGCGCCAGGCGGCCAAGATGCGTGAGGCGAACCTCTCCTACTCCCTCGATCAGTTGAAGCTCAACCTGCTGGTGGACGACATCCGCGGGCGGGTCGAGGTGTCGTTCGTCGGCAAGGACCAGATCGAGTTGGCGGTCAAGTCCTCCGACCCGGTGCAGGCGAAAGATATGGTCGTGAGCCTGGCGCGGATCATGGAACAAGAGCGCACCAAGTACGAACTCGAGAAGATTCTCGACAACCAGGATTTCGCCGACCTGCAGCTCCAGAAGACGGAGTTCCGCTACCGGCAGATGCTGGACTCGCTGACCGCGGCCCAGGCGCGCCTGCAGTCGCTGCAGCTTCCCGAGAACATCTCCGCCGAGGCCAACCGCCGCGACATCGTCACCGACATCGACAAGACCCAGCTGGAGATCGACGACTACTCGGATGAGCGCGACGAGCTCCGCGGGCGCCTGGCCGAACTCGCCCTGGCGTCGGCCCGCCTGAAATACACCGATTCCATCGTGGAGCTGCGGACGGAGATCGACGGGCAGATGACCCGGTTTGCCACCATGATGGAGAAGTACGCCTGGAACGAGCAGAACGTCATCAACGTCAACGTCCGCCTCAACGACAACCTCCGGCGGCTCGAGGGGGCGATCCAGCAGGCGGTCGACAACCAGTTTGCCTCCTATGAGGCGAGCCAACGGGATCTGCTGAAACGGTATTTCATCGCCGAGGAGCATCTTGACGTGGCGCGGTCGCGCAAATCCCAGCTCGAAACCTCGCTGGCCAACATCGATCAGCGGGTCAACCGCCTCCCCCGCCTTCAGGCCGAAATTCAGGAGCTCGAGCGACGCGTGGATGATGCCCGGAAGTATCGGGACGCCTTCAAGTCGGAGGAGACCACGGTCGGCATTCTGTCGGAGCGAACCAAGGAGCGGACGACCTACCGGGTGATCGAGCCGGCGCGGGTGCCGGTGGCGCCGGAGTGGCCGAACCGCAAAAAGATCATGGTGTTCGGGGTGGTGCTCGGCTTCCTCCTCGGCGGGGCGGCCGTGTTTCTGGCCGAGATATTCGATACCTCGGTCAAGCGGATCGAGGATATCGAGGAGCGCCTCGGGCTGCCCGTGCTCGCCACCATCCCGCGCATCGACAAGTTGAGGAGCGTCAGGCGCTAGACCATGGAAACATATCGTCTCAAGAGCAGACTGGTCGACCACGACCGCGAGTTCGTCATCCAGACGGCCAACGACGCCAACCTCGGCGCCATTTCGTCGGAAATCTACATCGACGGCCGGCTGGCCGAGGCCGCCAGCCAACCCCACCCGCCCGACATCCGGGCCGAGGAAGTCCTCTCGCTGCTGAAAGAAACCCACGGCGAGCGGAAGAAGGAGCTCGAGACGCTCCTGGGGGCCTACCGCCGGATCATGAACGAGGGGAATCCGGAGATGATGCTGCACCTGGGGACGGCGCTCTTTCACAGGAATTTCTTTGCCGACGCGCGGAGCGTCTTTCAGGCGGCGGTGGCGCTGGATGCGAAAAACCACCTGGCCCGCGCCTACCTCGGCATGACCTGCCTGGCGCTCGACGAGGTCGATGAGGCGGTGGCGGCCGCCGAAGCCGCGGCCACGGCCCGGCCGGGCTACGCCGACTATCGCAACGGCTGCGGCGAAGCGCTCCTGGCCGCGGGCCAGTTCGAGCGCGCCCACCGCGAGTTCTCCGAAGCCGTCAAGATCAACCTCTACTACGGCGACGCCTACTTCAATCTCGGCCTCACCTACGTCGGGCTGGCCAGCACCAACGAGATGGTCAAGGACTCGCGCGCGCTGTTGAACAAGGCGGCCGATTGTTTCCGCCGCGCCGCCATGGTCAACGTCGGGTACGACGCCGGCTATTTCGACGACGGCATGCGGGCGCTGGCGGCGGGCGAGGCGACCCGGGCGTGGGCGGCGATGAACGAAGTGAAGTCCGCGTGGAAGGCCCGGCGGCGGCGCGAGCTGGCCGGATTCCACATGCGCTACGTGCTCCACCCGGAATGGGTGTCCGAGCAGATGATCGAGGAGCGGATCCGCTACCTCGAGGGGGAGGTGCGGCGCAATCCGAATTACGTGGACCTCTACACGGAACTGGGCCGCTGCTACCTGGAGCGGGCGCGGCTGGGGTGGCAGAAGGGGATCGCGCAGTACCGGCGGGCCACGGAACTCAATCCCGCCCTGACCCAGGCGGTCGAGCGGCTGCGAGCGGCGGAAGACGAATACGAGCGGATGCGCTCCACGCTGGAAGCGATGGGGCCGAAAGGATAATCACCACATGGCGCGGAAACCCCTGTCCATCATCGACCTGTTTTCTCTCGACCAGCCCTTCGCCACGGAGTTCCGCCGGCTCCTCCACCGGCTGCGCAAGCACGGCGAGAGCCGCGAGACGAAAGCGATCATGATCACCTCGGCCATGCTCGCGGAAGGGAAATCGACGATCGCGGCCCTGCTCGCGCTCACCGCGGCGCGCCAGAAGGGGCTGAAAACCCTGCTCATCGACAGCGATCTGCGGCGGCCCTCGATCCACAAGTTCTTCTCCACCGAGCGGGCCCCGGGACTGGCCGACACCCTCGGCAACGGGGTGGCGGCGGCCGACGTAATCCGGAAAACCGCGTTGGAGAACCTGCACCTGATCACCGCCGGACGGGCCACGCCTCAGCCGGCCGAGGTGTTCGACGCGGAGGCGATCGGCACGATCATCGAGGAAATGAAATTCTTCTACGACCTCATCATCGTCGACGCCGCCCCGCTCCTGCCGGTGTCCGATCCGCTCCTGCTGGCGGCCAAAGTCGACGGCCTCCTCCTGGTGGTCAAGGCCGGGTCCACGCAGCGCGAGGTGGTGGAACGGGCGGTCGACATGCTCGAACTCCACCGCGACCGCGTGCTCGGCGTGATCCTCAACAACGTCAACAACAGCCTTCCCTACTACTACGACTATCGCTACTACGGCTACCAATACCCGACAGACAAGCCGACGGAGGGGTCGGCCGAGGCGGGCCGCAGGCACTGGCGGCGCGGCAGCCGGGGCGCCGCCGGCCCCTCGAAAGACAATCCGATCAAGCAACAGCACTGAGTCCGCGCCCCTATGGAATCGTCGATGAACATTCTGACCGTGGACCTGGAGGAGTGGTTTGTCGTCGAGGCCCTGGCCGAGCGGCTGGAATCGCGCCAGTGGGACGGGCTGGAGTCGACGGTGGCCAAGAACTGCCACCGCCTCCTGGAGCTCTTCGGGCGGCACCGGGTCTCGGCGACCTGGTTCGTGCTGGGGTGGGTGGCCCAGCGCCACCCGGAGCTGATTGCCGAGATCGAGGCGGAGGGGCACGAGATCGCCTGCCACAGCTACTACCACCGGCGGGTGGATACGTTGACGCCCGAGGAATTCCGGGCCGACACCCTCCGGGCGCTGGAGGCTATCACTGCCGCCGTGCAGCGCCGCCCCCGCGGCTACCGGGCGCCGAGCTGGTCGATCAACGACAGCATCCCGTGGGCGTTCAGCATCCTGGCGGAACTGGAATTCGACTACGACAGCTCGATTTACCCCATCAAGCACGACATTTACGGGATGCCGCACGGGCCGCGGGTGATCCACCGTATGCACCTGGAGGACGACCGGCTCCTGTATGAAGTGCCGGCCTCGACCTACCGCCTTCTCGGATCAAACATCCCCATCGGCGGCGGCGGGTTTCTCCGGCATTCCCCCTACTGGTACTCGAAACACATCATCCGGCGGCTGAACACCTCGGGAGTGCCGGCGGTCGTCTACATGCACCCCTGGGAGATCGACCCCGACCCCCCCAAACTGGCCGGGTTGACGGCGATGCAGCGGCTGCGCATGTACGGCTCGACCTCGATTTTCTACCACAAGCTCGATCGCCTGCTCAGCGATTTCGAGTTCTGCGCTCTGGCCGATTACCTGCGCCTTCTGAAGCGGCGGCAGATCGGATTTCTCGAACGCCCGTAGCCGGCGGGGGCGGGAGCGCGACGTTTTCCGCAAAATATCCTTGACTAAATGTGTATAAGAGTAAACCTTGGTTGGGAGACCGGAGAACCAAGAGGAGGTTAATGACAAATGCTTAAACGACTGCTACTTGCGGTTCTTGCTCTGGCTGTTTGCGTGATCCCGGCGGAAGGCGCCAAGAAGAAGCCGAAAGCGGGGGCGATCAAGGACGGCTGGTATGTCGACGCGAAATATGACTTCAAATTCCAGGTGCCGGGAAACTGGAGCGTGGCGATCAAGGACGGGGACGACCCGGTGCGGGCGGTCCTCGTGCAGAAAAACTACCAGATCCCTCCGGAGTACCTCGATGCCGAGGACTACACTGAAGTGCCTCGCCTGACGGTCTATGTTCTGCAGACGACGATGAGCGCCCTGGAGTTCCGCGATTCGCTGTTGTCGAAGACCTACGAATCGGACCAGAAGAAGGATATCCGGAAGTACTTTGAGATCCTCAATGACGTGTCGATCGGCGAGGGGACGCGGCGGGAGCCGGTGGTGACCAAGTCGCGCGAGCTCTTGTATCTCGACTCCCTACCGGCGTCGCTCTGGTTCGGTGAGGCGCAGTACGTGAAGAACGTCACCCTCTCTGCGGCCGCGCAGAGCGGCAAGCGGGTGAACGGCGATTACGCCGGGACCATCGTGGCCGTCAAAAACGGCGACAACCTGCTGCTGTTCCACCTGATGAGCGAAGGTATGTACCACTCCTCGGTGTGGCAGGAGATTCGGACCATGATCGAGGGGCTGAAGTGGCCGCGCTGAGCGGGCAGCGTGCTACAGTTTGTTCGGGAAAGGCCGGCGGGGACCGGCCTTTCTTTTATGTTGACCGGGCGCTTCCGCAGTCCTATCATGTAAAGCTGAGGTTTCAGCGAGCGATGGAGGTCGTATGTGGGCCGTCAGGGCCGTGCTCATCACCGTGATCGTCATCGCGGTCGTCGCGTTTGCGATCCATAACGTCGGCGAATACCAGAAGGTCGACGTCAACCTGATTTGGAAGAGCTACCACCAGGTTGCGCTGGTGGAAGTCGTGTTCTGGTCGTTTGTCGCCGGCATCGCCGTGTCGCTCGTGATGTTCGTGTCGGTGTACATCCGCCTGTCCATGGCCGGGCGGGCGATGCGCAAGCAGGTGCGGGCCCTGGAGGCCGAGCTGGCCGTGCTGCGCAACCGGCCGATCGAGGAGTCGGCGCAGGTGCTGGACGAGGACGTTCCGGGCCGGCGGGACCTCACGTCGCCCTTTGACGAGCGGGAGTAGCTATGGCCGAATACGTGCTGGCATTTCTCATTCTCCTGGCCGCCTCAATCATCTTCTACCTCGGCTACGACCGGCTGGTGCGCCGAACGCCCATGCCGTCGACCGCCCTCTACGTGGAGGCCCTCCGGGACCTCCTCGACGGCCAGCGGGTGCGGGCTTTCGGAAAACTGCGCCAGGTTGTCAACGAGGACTACCACAACATCGACGCCTACATCCGGCTGGGGCAGATCCTCCGCGAGGGCAACAAGCCGGACCGGGCCCTCCAGATCCACAAGGATCTGACGCTCCGGGCGGGCCTGCCGCCCTCCCAGAAGATGGGCATCCTCCACCAGCTGGCCGAGGACTACTCCGAGCTGAAGGATTATGACATGGCCGCCGCGGCCATCAAGGAACTCATCTCGCTGGACGGCAACAACCGGTGGGCGCATATCAAGCTGCTGAAGATCCAGGAAGCGAAGCAGAGCTGGGACGAGGCCTTCGACACGGCGGCCCACATCCTCAAACTCGAAAACAACAAGTCGAAAAAACCGCTCGCCTTCTACAAGTACCAGCAGGGGATGCAGCTGTACAAACAGAGGGAATACCACAAGGCGCGGATTCTCTTCAAGGAAGCGATCGGGCTGAACCCCGCCTACGCGCCGGCCTACCTGGCGGTCGGTGATTCCTACCGGCTGGAGGAGCGGCACGAGGACGCGGTCAATTTCTGGGTCAAGCTGATCGAAGCGGTGCCGGACAAGGGGCATCTCGTGATCGACCGGCTGAAAAAGGCGCTCTACGATCTGGGCCGGTTCAGCGAACTGGCCGACATCTGCCACAACATCCTGGCCCACGACTCGGGCAATGTCGAGGCGCGGCTGTCGCTCGCCGAGTTCTACCACGCGAAAGGGGAAATCGACCAGGCCGAGACGCTCCTGGCCGAGGTCGTGGAGCGTTCGCCGGAAAACCTCAAAGCCATCATCGGCTATCTCCGGTTGCTCGTCGAAAAGGGCAACCGGCGGCAGATCGACCGGTTTTTTCGCCAGCTCGAAGGGCGGCTGGAGAAGCCGGCGGCCGACGCCCGCACGGCCCCGGGCGGCAAGATGATCGGGACCGCCTGATCCGAACGGGAATCCGCCCGCGCCACCGGTCATGAAAAAACTGCTCTGCATGGTCATGCTGGCCGCCGCCCCGGCCGCCCCGGCCTCCGCCGACGACCTCATCTACCGCCTGATTACCCAGGGGAAACTCGATGAGGCGCGGCAGGAACTGTCGCGGGTGTCGACGGCGTCGGTGCGCGACGGCGCCACGCTGTTCTTCCAGGCGCTCCTGGAGCCCGATGCCGTACGCGCGGCCGAGCTGTTGGAGGTGGCGCTCGGTGCGGGCGTCGGGGCGGAGTACCGCGAACTGGCCAATTTGCGGCTGGCCCAGTACTACTCCCTGACGAAGGCCTGGGACAAGCTCGAGCGCGTGATTGTCAACTACCGCGCGAAGTTCGAGCACGGCCGCTACCGCGAACAGATGATGCGATTCTCCACGCTGCTGGACGAGCAGGCCGGGGCCGGCGAATCGGCCCTCCGCCAGGCCGACCGGTACCTGGTCGAGTACGGATCGGGCTTGGCGCAGCAGTGGGGGCAAATCGACAAGGCGCGGGTGCTCCAGGGGAGCAAGAAGGAAATCGGCGCCGATAAGATGCTCCGCGGACTGGCGCGCGAAAAGACCGGACCAGGCGTCCCCCAGGCCCTATACCTGCTGGCGATGGATGCCGCAAGGCGGGGAAAGGCCGACGACGCCGTCTTCTACTACAACGTGCTGCGGGAGGCGTACCCGAACGCGGTCGGGCTCGAGGCGCTGGTGGATCGGCTGGCAGTCATGGCCGAAGGAGTCGAGCGCCGCGCCGCCGAGGCCGAACAGGTGACCGGCACGTACTACACCATTCAGGTGGGGGTGTTCACCGATGCCGACAACGCCCGCACCCAGGCCGAGCGCTTCCGGCAGACCGGCTGGAAGACCGAGATCGCCGACAAGACCATCTCCCGCGTGACCTACCGGGCGGTGTATGTCGGGCGGTTCGCCGCCTACCAGGAGGCGGCCGCCGCCAAAGCCCGCCTCGAACGCGAGATGAACGAAACCTACCAGGTCGTCGCGCGATGACGGGCCCGCGGGACACAGACGATTCCCTTACTCCCCTCATGCGCCAGTACTACGCGGTGAAGGCGCAGCATCCGGGCAAGATCCTGTTTTTCCGCATGGGGGATTTCTATGAGATGTTCGGCGACGACGCGGTGAAGGCAGCCCCCATTCTGGGGATTGCGCTGACCTCGCGGTCCCACGGCGCCAACGAGCGCGTGCCGCTTGCCGGCGTGCCTTACCATTCGGCCGACAAGTACCTCGCCCGCCTGCTCGCGGCGGGGGAGAAGGTGGTGGTGGTCGAGCAGGTCGAGGACCCCAGGACCGCCAAAGGGCTGGTCAAACGCGAGATCGTGGAAATCCTGACGCCGGGGACGGCGACGATCGAGGGAGAGGCCTCGGACCGGCAGGCGGTGTGGCTCGCGGCCGTCTGCCCGCGGGGAGACAGCGCGCTCGGGCTGGCTGCGCTCGACCTGTCAACCGGGGCGTTCCTCGTCGACGAGGGGCCGACCGACGAGGTGCGCGAGCGCCTGCGCGTCCTCGAACCGCGCGAGGTTCTGTACCCCACCGGCGGGGAAGCGGAGGACGGCCGGCCCGGGTTCGATCCGGCCAATGGCGCGATCCACCTGACCGGGTTCGCGGAGTGGAATTTCGACTACCGGACGGCGGTGCGGGAGCTCAGCGAGCATTTTGGGACGAGCACGCTCGACGGATTCGGGATCGGCGAGGCGCGCCTGGGGATTGCGGCCGCGGGGGCGGTGTTCCGCTACCTCCGCGAAAACCACCGCGAGCGGTTGTCGCACATCGACCGCATCGTGCGGTTCGACACCGCGGAGTACATGGTGCTGGACTACGGGACGGTGCGGAATCTGGAGCTGCTGCGCAATCTCGCCGAGGGGACCGAGCCGAATTCGCTCTTCGCCGCGGTGAACAGGTGCCGGACGGCCCCGGGGGCGCGGCGGCTGGCGGCCGCTCTCGTGCGGCCCTTCCGCAACAAAGCGCGGATCGAGAAGCGCCTCTCGGGCGTGGCCGAACTGGTGCGCGACCGGGACCTCGCCGCCCGCGTGCGCGAACATACCCAGCGGCTGCCGGACCTGGAGAAGATCGCCGGGCGGCTGGGGATCGGGAAGCTGAACCCGCGCCAGATGAAAGCGATCGGCGAGGGACTGGCCGAGTGCCGCGCGCTCGGCCGCCTGATCGCTGCGGCGCACAGCCCGCTATTGACCGAACTCGCGGCGGCCCTCCCCGATACCACCGAGATTGTCGACCGCCTCGCCGGCGCCCTGGTCGATGAACCGCCGCTCACCCACCTGAAGGGGGACATCTTCCGCCGGGGGTACGCCCCGCGCCTCGACGCCCTCAACGACGGAATCCGCGACGCCCGGCAGTACATCGCCGGCCTCGCCAAAACCGAGCGCGAGCGGACGGGGATCGGCAACCTCAAGGTCGGGTTCAACAAGGTCTTCGGATACTACATCGAGATCACCAAGTCCCACCTCGGCCTGGTGCCGCCGGACTACATCCGCAAGCAGACCCTGGTGAACGCCGAGCGGTTCATCACGCCCGAGCTGAAGGAGAAAGAGGACCTCATCGTCTCGGCCGAGGAGAAAATATTCAAGCTCGAGGAAGAGCTCTATCTGGAGCTGATGGAATTCCTCAACACCCGCATCGCCGCGATCAAGCTCGCGGCCGAGCTGGCCGCCGAGCTCGATCTCGTCTCCGGGCTGGCCGAGACGGCGGTGGAGCGGGGGTACGTGCAGCCGGAGATTTACGAGGACGCCCGGCTGCGGATCACAGGCGGCCGCCACCCGGTGATCGAGGCCGTGCTGCCGCCCGGCTCGTTCGTCGCCAACGACGTGACGCTCTCGCCCGACGCGGGGTGCATCCACATCCTCACCGGGCCGAACATGTCGGGCAAATCAACCTACCTTCGCCAGATCGGACTCATCGTGATCCTCGCCCAAATCGGGTCGTTCGTGCCGGCGGAGAAAGCGGAGATCGGGCTGGCCGACCGGGTGTTCACGCGGGTGGGCGCCGTCGACAACCTCGCCCGCGGGCAGTCGACCTTCCTGGTCGAGATGGTGGAGACGGCGAACATCCTCCACAACGCCACCGCGCGTTCGCTCGTGCTGCTCGACGAAGTGGGGCGGGGGACGTCGACGTTCGACGGACTCTCGGTCGCCTGGGCGGTCGTCGAGCACATCAACGAGCACATCCGCGCGCGCACCGTGTTCGCCACCCACTACCACGAACTGACCGGGATGGCGGAAATCTACGAGTCCGTCCACAACTACCAGGTGCAGGTGAAGAAGTGGGAAGACCGGGTGGTATTCCTCCACCACATTATCCCCGGCGGGTGCGATGACTCCTACGGGATCGAGGTGGCCCGGCTGGCCGGGCTGCCCCGGTCGGCGATCGCCCGCGCCCGCCAGATTCTCCGTCTGCTCGAATCGGGAAAATTCACCCGCAGCGAGCTGGGACGAGGGCTGTATAAGGAGCGCGTGCAGCCGACGCTCTTCGATCAGAAGCCGTCGGCAACCGAAGAACAAATCCGGGCCCTCGACCTTGACCGCATGACGCCGCTGGAGGCGCTCGACGCGCTGCGCAAAATGAAAGAGGATCTCGCATGACCCGGCCGACCGATTCCCCGGCGCCGCAGCGGATACGCCCCCTGCCCGAACGGGTGGTCAACAAGATTGCGGCGGGCGAAGTGATCGAGCGGCCGGCTGCCGTGGTCAAGGAACTGGTCGAAAATGCGCTCGACGCGGGCGCCGACCGGGTCGACATCGTGGTCGAAAAATCCGGGGCCCGGCTGATCAAGATTGTCGACAACGGCTGCGGCATTGCGGAAGACCAGGTCGAAATCGCATTCGCGCGCCACGCGACCTCGAAGATCGCCGTGTTTGACGATCTCAACGAGCTGTACACCTACGGATTTCGCGGCGAGGCGCTGCCCTCGGTGGCCTCCGTCTCGCGGCTGCGCATGGTGACGCGCCCGCGCGAGGCGGCGCACGGAACCGAGATCATCTACGAAGGGGGGGTGCTGATGACCAAGCGGCCGTCTGCGGCGGCGCCGGGCACCACGATTGAGGTCGAGAACCTGTTTTTCAATACCCCGGCGCGGCGGAAATTCCTCAAAGCCGAAACGACCGAGGCCCGGCATATCTCGCGTATGGCCATGGCGCTGGCGATCGGGCGCTGGGATGTCGCGTTCTCGTACACGCTCAACGAGCGGAAGATGTTCGCGGCGCCGGCGGCCGAGGCCGTGGCCGAACGCGTCCCGACCCTCTTGAGTCCGGGCCGGCCATTTCTGCCGGTTGCCGGGGAAGCCGGGCCGGTGCGCCTGAGCGGCTGCATCGGGCGCCCCGACATGATTCAGAACAACCGCTACGGGCAGTTTTTCTTCATCAATCGCCGGTTCATTCAATCGGCGACGCTGGCGCACGCATTCCTGGCTGGCTACGGCGAGTTGATTCCCAAAGGCATGTTCCCTGTCGGCGCGCTCCTCATCGAAGTCGACCCGCGCGAGGTCGACGTCAACGTGCACCCGACCAAGGCGGAAGTGCGGCTGTCGAACGAGCGGGAACTCCACGAGGCCGTCCGCCGCCTGGTCAGCGAGACGCTGCGGCAGGACGGGATCGTCCCGACTTTCCCGTTGCGTACGGGCGACGGGGAGAAAAGCGGCGGCGGGCCGCCGGGTATCCGTCCCGTGCCCGTGCCTCCCTCCCGCCAGGGCGTAATCCCCGGCGTCTACCACGCGCGGCCGGTCAGCCTCGACCAACTCGGAGAGTTCTACCGCCCGCCGGAAGACGGCCCGGCCGCGGCGGATCCGGCGCTGCCGCCGGGGCTGACGGTGGATACGGTGACCGGCGAGGTGCGCGGCGATCAGCCGGCGGACTCCGGCCCGGCGGCTCCGGGTCCCTCTCAGGGTTTCCGGTTCATCGGCCGGTTCGCCAATCTCTACCTGCTGATCGAAAGCGCCGAGGAGCTCTATGTCGTGGACCAGCACACCGCGCACGAGCGAGTGCTCTACGAGGAGACTCTGCGGCGGCTGGCCGAGCAGTCGCTGAGCGGGCAGAGCCTCCTGTTTCCGGCCCAGGTGGAGCTGAGCCCCGAGCAATTCGCCGTGTTTGAGGAATCATGCGATCTGCTCAACCGGTCGGGATTCGCCGTGGCGCCCTTCGGCGGGCGGACGGTGACGATCGACGCGACGCCCTCGGTGCTCGCCCGCCGGCAGAGGTCGCCCGACACGATGTTCCTGCACATTCTCGATGACCTCGGATCACTGCGCCGGGCCGGGCAGGATCTCACCAAGGCGATGGCGCAATCGATCGCCTGCCGGGCGGCGGTGATGGCGGGCGACCGCCTGAGCGAGCACGAGGCGGTCCACCTCCTCGAGGCCCTCCTGCAGTGCCGGGACCGCTACTCCTGCCCGCACGGGCGCCCGACTTTCGTGCGCATTACGCGCAGCGACCTCGACAGGCAATTCGGCCGTGCCTGAGCCGCGCGCCATACCGATCCTCTGCGGGCCGACCGGCGCCGGCAAGACGGCGGCGGCCGTCGAAGCCGCGCACGGGCGGCCCATCGAAGTCGTCTCCGCCGATTCCCGCCAGATGATCCGGGGATTCGATATCGGGACGGCCAAACCGACGCCCGAGGAGCGCGCGGCTGTGCCCTTCCACCTCGTCGATGTTATCGATCCCGGAGAACGGTACACCGCTTTTCAGTTTATCGATGATGCGACGGCGGCGATCGACGACATTCTCCGCCGCGGAGCCATACCCCTGGTGGTCGGGGGTACGGGATTCTATCTGCGGGCGCTCACGACCGGAATTGTGGAGATCGCCGAGGGGGATCTGGGGATCCGGGAGCGACTGGAGCGGGAGATGGCGGAGCAGGGCGCGGAGGCACTCTACGCCCACCTCACGCGGATCGATCCGCTGGAGGCGGCCCGGCTCCACCCGAACAACCGCGTGCGTGTGATCCGGGCGCTGGAGATATTCGAAGTGACCGGCCGCACACGCTCGGAACTGGCCGTGACCGGCCGATACCGCAAGGCCGCGCATCGCTTTGCATACCTCTGCCTGGCCCCGGAGCGCCCGGAACTGTACGCCCGCATCGATGCGCGGGTGGAGCAGATGATGGCGGCGGGGCTGCTCGCGGAAGTGCGCGGCCTGGCCGCCCGGATCGGTCCGGAACAGGTGCGGAAGGCCAACGTGATCGGCTACACCGAGCTGCTCGATCACGCGGAGGGGCGCCTGGCGCTGGACGAGGCGGTGGCCCTGGTCAAACAGAACCACCGCCGCTACGCCAAACGCCAGTTGACATGGTTCCGCCACCAGGCTGATTGCCGATTTTTCGCCGATCGACCGTCACTTATGCAGGAGCTCCGCGCCAATTTGGCGGCGCTGCAGGGCGCGTGACGGCGGGGCCTGTGCACTTTTTGCGCAGTACGAGAAAATCACCGGGCCGGCTTGTTGAAAATTGACACGAGGTTTTTACACCCGTACTTTGGCCAGGTTGACACAATGACCGCCCCTTTAAAGGGGGGTGGGCGGATGACCGATAATGGGATCAAAAACCGCAACCGTGGGATCACGCATGAGACGAATGACGATTGCCGACGGCCGTCTGCCGGCCCTGTTTGTGGCATGTGCACTCGGGGTATCGGGGCTGGTCATGGACGGGTGCGGCGGCAAGGCCGCCATTTCCCGACCGCCGAATTTCACCGAATCCTCGCGGAGCGCCACCGGCGACTCCGGTTCGAAGGCCGCGCCGGCATCCTCCGGCGCCGTGGCCGCGGCCGCACCGGCCGACCAGGACACTTCCCTTGCGACAAATCATGATCCCGCGGGCAAACGCTCCCGCGAGGAATTGGTCCGCGAATACAACCGCCGCAATGCGACCGCGATCAGCGACCCCTCGCCCTCGACCGACACGCTCGTGGAAATGGGGGACGTGGGGGATTCGACAGCGGCCGTGGATGACGAGCTGTGGCGGCAGCTCGACCTGGCCGAAGAGTACCACGCGATGGGCGTGATCGCCAACCGCGAGGGAAGCTGGGAGGAGGCCCAGTACTATTTCGAGCAGGGCCTGACCATCCTGGCGTCGCTCGACATCGAGGGCGACTCGCTGGAGACGCCCGAGGCGGCGGCCTACAGCATCCTCCTGGACGACGTCATCGCCGACTACCGGGTCACCCTTCTGTCGCTCGGCGATCTGCAGGGGGACGTCTCGCCCGCCGTGCTGATCGAGCGGTTCGGCGATCTTGCGAACAATCTCAGCAACGACTCCATGCTGGTGTTCACGACCGAGCCGGAGGAGATCACTTTCGATATCCCCGTCTACATGAACGAGCGGGTGCGCAAGTCGGTGGTGTATTTCCAGACCGTGGCGCGGGAGGCGTTCGAGAAGTTTCTGCGGCGGTCGAAGAAATATGACCGGATGATGAAGGACATCATCCGGCAGTACGAGATGCCGGAGGATCTCGTGTACCTCTCGATGGTCGAGTCGGGGTTTAATCCGCGCGCCTACTCGTGGGCCCGGGCCTCGGGACTGTGGCAGTTCATCGCCTCCACCGGGCGCCTCTACGGGTTGGACCGCGACTGGTGGATCGACGAGCGGCGCGACCCGATCAAGTCGACCCACGCCGCCTGCCGTTTCCTGAAGGATCTCTACCAGAAATTCGGGTCGTGGGAACTGGCCATGGCGGCCTACAACGGCGGTCCCGGCCGGGTGGAGCGGACGATCGCCAAGCAGGGGACGCGGGATTTCTGGAAACTCAACCTGCGGCGCCAGACGATGGACTACGTCCCGCTCATCATGGCGGCGGCGATGATCTCCAAAGAACCCGAGAAGTACGGTTTTGAGAGTATCGAGTTCGAAGACGAGCTCACCTGGGACGAAGTTTCGATCGACCGGTGCCTCGATCTCACGGTGGTGGCGGACGCAGTCGGCTGCACGGTGGGCGAGCTGGAAGACCTCAATCCGGAACTGCTGCGCAAGTTTACGCCCCCGAACGTGAAGGACTACCGGCTGAAGATCCCTTCCGGGTCGCGGACGAAATTCCTGGCCGCCTACGAGAGCATGGAATCGCCCAAGGAGTCGAGCTGGGTGCGGCACACCATTCGCCGGGGGGAGACGGTCAGCTCCATCGCCTCCCGCTACGGGGTGTCGCAGTACTCCATCCTGGCCGCGAACAACATGAGCAGCCGCTCGAAGATCTACGCGGGCAGGACGCTGATCGTGCCCGTGCCGCTTGACGGCGCGCCGTCGGGCGGGGGCGACGGAAGGTCCTACGAATCGCGCAACGGCGTCTACGTGGTGCGCTCGGGCGACACCATGTGGGATATTGCGAAAGCCTTCGGGACGTCCGTGGATGCGCTGCGGCGGAGCAACGCCATCGGCCGCGGGGCGCGCATCTATGTGGGCCAGAAACTCAGAATCCCCGGCGGATCCCATCCGGCCGACGCGGGTCGGACCTACGCCGGAACGCCGGCGGCTTCGAAGAAGTCCTCCGGCAGTTCGCAGAGATACACGGTCCGCTCCGGCGATACGCTGTGGGAGATCGCGCGGAAGTTTGGGACAACGACCTCGAACATCCGCCGCCTGAACAACCTCGGGCGCTCCAGCCGCATTTACCCCGGGCAGGTCCTCACCGTGGGCGGTGGTTCCGGCGCCGCCGCCGACTACGTGATTCACCGCGTCCGGCGCGGCGAATCGCTCAGCCAGATTGCCCAGAAGTACCGGACCACGATCGCGAAGATTATCGAAACGAATGCGCTGAGTAACCCCGACCAGCTTCAGGTCGGGGACCAGCTGAGGATCTACACGGAGTAAAGGACGTCGGGTATGGCGCGGACGCGCGACGTAGTGGTCGGGGTGGTTATTGCGGTCGTCTTCCTGGGGGCGATCGGGTTCTTCGGCCTCATGATCGCGGGCATGCTGGCCGAGTCGGGGGAATTCCGGTTCGCCGGGCTGGGCGGCAACATCGGACTCGTCGAAGTGTACGGCACGATCGATGAGGAGATGGGGCGCCCGATTATCGACCTGCTCGACGAATGGAAGGACAACTCGGGCATCCGGGCCATCGTGCTGCACGTCAACTCCCCCGGCGGCGGCGTGGCCATCTCCCAGGAAATCTACGATGCCGTGAAACGGGCCCGTGATGTCAAGCCGGTCGTCGCCTCGATGGCCTCCGTGTGCGCCTCCGGCGGCTACTACATCGCCTGTGCCGCCGACCGCGTGGTCGCCAATCCCGGGTCGCTCACCGGCTCGATCGGCGTCATTTTCCAGTTCTATACCGCCGGCAAGCTGATGGAAAAGGTGGGGATCGAGACGGAGACGGTCAAGTCGGGCGAGCTCAAGGACGTCGGCTCGCTCGGCCGGGCGATGACCGAGGAAGAGCGGCTCATGCTCCGGTCGGTTGTGATGGACACTTACGAGCAGTTCGTGCAGGCGGTGGCGGACGGGCGGGGACTCGACCCGGAGCAGATCTATCCGCTCGCCGACGGGTCGATTTTCACGGGACTCCAGGCCCTCAACCTGCACCTGGTGGATACTTTGGGCGGTTTGAACGAGGCGATTCAGGTGGCGGCGGATCTGGCCGACTTAGAGGGGACGCCGAGGGTGGTCCGGCCGGTCAAAAGACGCCAAATTTCAGTCTTTGACCTGCTCGGGGGGTTGCTCCGGGCGACGCAGACGGACCTGGTCCGGGAGATGAGCGGCCCGGAATTGCTGTATTTGTACCGCTAACAGTCAGTTACGGCGTTTTTTTTGGGTTTGGGCGCGAAAAATAGTTGACAACCAGTCCGGCAACGTGTTTCCTCTACGGTGTGTATCTTTTCGTGTCTCAAAGGGTTAACTTATCGGCCCCGGGGACGGAGAAGGACTGGACCGAAACAGAGAATAACACGAATGCATAAACCTGGTCGAGGGAGAACGCTGTGACGAAAGCTGATTTGGTTGAGCGGGTTGCTGAGAAGACCGGTCTGACCAGAACGGACGTCGCCGTTGTCGTTGATTCGTTTCTCGACACCGTCAAGAAATCGCTCGAGACGGGACACAACATCGAGATTCGCGGTTTCGGCACGTTTAAGGTCAAATTACGGAAGGCTCGGAAGGCCCGGAACCCACGGACCGGCGACGTTGTGCCGGTGCCGGACCGCAAGGTCCCGGTGTTCAAGCCGTCCAATGAGTTTAAAAACATGATCACCAAGTTGGAGATCTGAACCACGCACCAGTGATTTTGGAGGATCAATGCCCAGCGGCAAGAAGCGGAAACGGCTCAAAATCAAGACGCACAAGCGCAAAAAGCGCAGACGTGCCAATCGCCATAAGAAGAAAATCAGATAGGTTGTGTTGATTGCTGGGCGGGGCGGCAGGATTGCCTGCCGGCCCGAAGGCCTCCAAGTTACTTCGTTGCTGCGGACAACACGGATGTTGCGCTGCCTCGACACGATCCGTCCAGCCAACGATGCGGCGATTCGAGCCCGCCACCCGTGGCGGGCTCTTTTCATTCGCACGGCGTTCAGCGCGGCTCTCCTGTGCGCCCGGCCGGCTGCGGCCGGCGAGCTGAGCGACCTGCGCGTCAACGACGACGCCGGGTCGGCCATTCAGGCCGACCCCCGGGTGGCCGTCGCAGCCAACGGCACCTTTGCGGTGGTCTGGTCGGACCGCCGCCTCGGGGCCAACGGCGACATCTTCATCCAGTGTTTCGACAGCGCCGGGGCGCGGCTGGGCGGCAACCGCCGCGTGAGCGACGACCCGGTCGGGTCGGCCAAAGCGCAGCCGGCAGTGGCGGCCGATTACGCCGGGCGCTTTGTCGTCGCCTGGCTGGACTACCGCGGCGGATTTCCCATCGACCCCCAGGTGTACCTGCAGCGGTTCAGCGGGGCCGGGACGCCGCTCGGCGGGAACGTGCGGATCACCGACACGATCGCTATCCGCCAGGCGCCCGATCTGGCGTTCTCCTCATGGGGCGGGGTGCTCGTCTGGGGCGAGTACTCCGGCGGGCACTGGGGAATTCTCGGCAAGCGCATCGATACGGCCGGGAATGTCACCGGGCCGCTGTGGCGGGCGAACACCGTGCTCGACAGCGCGCGCCACGCACCGCGGGTCGCCTGCTCGCCGCGGGGATGGTTCGTGGTGGCCTGGCAGGATAAGCGGTTCGGACACCACGACATCTTCGTGCAGCGATTCGACGCGGCCGGCCAGCGCGTGGGGCCAAACGTGAAAGTCAACGCCGACGCCGGGTCCGCGGAGCAGACGGCCCCCGACGTAGCGGCCGACGGCGCGGGCCGGTTCACGGTCGTCTGGACCGACTACCGCAACGGAACGGGCAATCCGGATATCTACGCGGCCCGCTTCGACACCACCATGACGCCGCTCACCGCCAACCTCCGGCTCAACTCCGTCGGGACGAACCCGGTGCAGCGCGGCGCCGCGATCGGTGCCGACCGGATGGGCAACACGGTGATCGTGTGGGGGGATTCGACCACCTCGGGGTGGGACGTGATCGGGCAGATGGTCGATGCCGACGGCGTGGTGCGGGAAGCGAATTTCGCCGGAAGCACAGCCACGGCGGGGAATCAGTACAATCCCGATGCGGCGGCCGACGGCGCCTACCGCTATGTGGTGTGGACGGACCAGCGCGAGGACGTCGCTTGGGACATTTTCGCCTCGGTCAAGCGGTACAACAGCCCGGGACTGACCGTCACGCCGCTCGACCTGGCATTCGACATGCGCGTGGGCGGACCGATACCGCCGGCCCAGACGATCGCCCTGGACCACCGGGGGTACAACGCTCTCGATTTCGAGGTGGTGTCGCACAGCCGGTGGCTGACCGTGGCGCCGCTCGGCGGAACGACGCCGGATTCGGTCGCCGTGGCGATCGCCTCCGACACCCTTCCCAACGGCGTCTACCTCGGGTACGTGCGCTTTCGCGCGCCGATGGCGAGCGACTCGGCGATCGACGCGGCCGTGCGGCTCGAGGTCCGCTCGGCCCGGTTGAGCGTCTCCGTCGACACCATCCGGGCACTGGCCCCGGAGGGATACGACACCGTGCTCCACGAGGCCTTCACGATCGCCAATGACGGCCCGGGGGCGATGACGTGGACGGCGGCGGAGAGCGCGCCCTGGCTGGGCCTCGGATCAACCGGCGGGTCGGCCCCCTCGGTCGTGGTCGCGGCTATCGACGCCCGCGCCCTGGCCGCCGGAACCTACGCTGCGGAAATCGTCATAGATGCCGGTGCCGCCGAGAATTCTCCCGCTACGGTGGCCGTGGTGCTGGAGGTCCGCGATGACCTGCCGGTGCTGGCCGTGGCCCCGCCGGCGATTGCGACGACCGTGGCCGACCCGGCCGATTTCGATACCGCTTTCACCGTCGCCAACGCTGGCGGGGGAAGCCTGATCTGGAGCGTCTCCGGCGGCGCAGCCTGGCTCGAGGCGGAGCCCGCCGCCGGCGTGGGGCCGGGGACGGTCCGGCTGACGGCCAACGCGGGGCAGCTCGCACCGGGAGCCAACACGGCGGTGCTGACCGTGAATGCGCCGGGCTCGTATACCGACTCGGCGTCCGTTGGCGTCTCGTTGACGTGGGCGCCGCTGCGCACCGACACAATTGTAGTCGAGCCGGCGACCGTCAGGCCGGGCCAGTCGGGTGTGACCTCGATCCGGGCACGCATCCACAACCGGCTGGCGGCGCTCGTTCTGCCGCTGCAGTGTTCGCCCGGACTGATTTCGTTCGATTCCCTGCAATTCGGGGAGGGACTGCCCTACTTTCTCGACCGCTATTACCGGATTGAACCGGCCGCTTCGGCGATCGTCGTGCAACTGGTCCGTACGACCAGCGACACGGCCCTGGCGCCGGGCGAGTACCTTCTGGCCCGCATCTACTTCACCGCCGATAGCGTGACCGGAATCGTCTCGCTGCGGGCGCTGGACAGCGACTCGCTCTCGCCGGTGGTGGTGACCGACGAGGGGGACACAAAGTTTCCCGTGGTGCAGGCGGGGCGGGTGGCGCTGGAGAGCCCGGGGGGGGTCGGCGAGGAGGGGGAGCGGGAGGCGGCGGGCGCGGTCGGGCTGTCGCAGAACTTCCCCAATCCGTTCAACTCCGGCACGACACTGTCGTTTACGGTGCCGAAGACCTCGCCGGTCCGGCTCGAGGTGTTCAATGTGCTCGGGCGACGGGTGGCGGTTCTGGCCGAGGGGGTGCACACCCCCGGCGTCTACCGCGTTCACTGGGCGGGAAAGGACGAGCAGGGGGGAGAGGCCCCCTCGGGTGTCTATTTCTACCGCCTGGAGACGGCGGACACAGCGCTGGTGGCCAAGATGATCCTGGTCAAATAGGGGTTCAAATTCGGCCTCGGGCTAAACCTTTTCCCGGCAATCTCGTAAACGCAGATAAAGACAGCGGTCACCGGAAAGGTGTCGGAGGACAGACATGAACGGCATTCGCTTGATCCTCGCCGTGGCGACCGGAGCGCTCCTGGCGGCGTGTGCGCACGCCGCAGGCGGCGACCGCATCTACGCGAGGGTGGTAACGGTCGATGGCGACGAGTACGAGGGATTGATTCGCTGGGACAAAAACGAGGCCTCCTGGGCGGATATGCTCGACGGCATCCGAAGCTCCGAAAAGGGCGGCGACGACAGCGACCGCACGACGCGGGGCAAGACCGAGCGGCGGATCAAGATTTTCGGATTCACCGTCGGCACCGAATCGGACTCCTGGTGGTCCCCCTCCGCCCAGTGCGGCGTGCGCTTCGGCCACCTCCGGCGGTTGCAGCCCCTGGGCGACGATCGGGCGCTTTTGGAATTCAAGTCGGGCCAGAGAGTCGAACTGTCCGGAGGTTCGACTGATCTGGGAGACGGCGTGCGGGAGATTGTGGTCGAGGATCCCGGCGAAGGCGAAGTGCACCTCGTCTGGGGGGATATCGAGGAAGTCATTTTCCAGCTCACCGACAAAGACAGCGAGTCGGTCTTTGGAGAACGGCTGTATGGGACCCTGACCACGCGGCGGGGGGAAACGTTCACCGGGTTCATCGCCTGGGATGTCGACGAGGTCTTCGGGCAGGATGTGCTGGACGGCGAGGAAGGGGACCGGTCGCGGAAGATCCAGTTCGCCAAGATCAAGACGATCGAGCGCTACTCGTCGAGCGGGGCCACCGTGTCTCTCGTCTCCGGCAGCGACGAGCTCGTGCTGCGGGGGACCAACGATGTGAACGACGACAACCGCGGAATCATTGTCGCCGACCCGTCATTCGGGCAGGTGATCGTGGGCTGGGATGAATTCGAGCGGGTCGAGTTCAGCCGTCCGAACGAGGACCGCGCATCGTATGACGCGTTTGACGGCGGCCGGCCGCTCTCCGGCAAAGTGGCCACAGAAGACGGCAAGACCTACACGGGCCGGATCCGGTGGGACGACGACGAGTCGCACACCTGGGAGATTCTCGACGGCGACAGCCAGGACATCCAGTTCGACATCGAATTCGGAGCCATAAAACGGATCGAGAAGCGCACCAACCGATCGTCCATGGTCACGCTGTGGGACGGCCGGGAGTTCCGGCTCCGGGGCTCCAACGACGTCGACAGCGACAACAAGGGGATCTTCGTAACGCAGGGCGACGGGGAGACGGTGGAAGTGGCGTGGGAAGATTTTGCGTCGGTCGAGTTCGACCGGCGTTAGCGGCGGCAAGTTCGGTGCAATCGGAATGAAGGGAAGACGGCGGGTTCGCAGGAGAACCCGCCGTTTGCATTGCGGAGGCACAAGAAAGCCCGGTCCGGGGGGACCGGGCTGTTCGCCATGAGAAACTTCTCACCGCACGTGCGGGCTATTGCATGTTCGAGGCCTGATCCTTCGCTTCCTTCAGCGCCTTCAACGTCTCGCGGGCGCCGGCGACCTGCTTGGCGGCCTTGGGGTTGTTCTTGTAGCTCTGGATGAAGGACTCCCAGGCGACGGTGGCCGCTTCGTAGTCCTCCGGATCTTCCGACTGCACGGCGATGGCATAGTTGTAGGCGGCACGGTAAGCCTGGGTATCGCCGGTCGCGGCGGCCTTCTTGAAATGCCCGGCGGCCAGCCCGTATTTCTCCTTGGACAGGTAGTAATTGCCGAGGGCGGAGTGCGAGTAGTAGAAGTCATCCTTCAGTTGAATCGACTTCTCATACGCGGCCACCGCCTCGGTGGGCTTGCTCTGCCCCTCGTAGGCCTTGCCGAGATAGTACCAGGAGAGGTAATCGCCGCCGCCCAACTGGTGGGCCTTCTCGAGGCTGGCGGCCGCCTCGGCGGCCATGTCGCGCTGGCTGAAAGTCTTGCCGAGGTCGATGAAGTTTTGGACCTTGTTCGGTTCCAGGTCGGCCGCTTTCTGGAAGGCCGTGGTGGCCTCGACCCACTGCTTAAGCGTGTAGTGGACCTTGCCGAGGTTTGACCAGGCCTCGGCCCGTTTGGGGTCGCGCTCGGTCGCGGTCTGGAAGGCGGTGAGGGCTTCCTGGTAGGCCTGCTTGTCGAAATAGATGGCGCCGAGGTTCATCGCCGGGTCGGCGTAAGCCGGATCTTCCTGAATAGCCAGTTTGTAATTGACGATCGCCTCGTCGACATTGCCCGCCTGCATGGCCTTGACGCCGGCGTTGAACGCTTCTTTGGCTTTGGCGGCGTCGGCCGCGGCGGGGGGTGCGGCGGCGAGCCCGATCACGAGCGCTAGGCCGAGGAGGGCGAGCAGACGAATTCGATTACGGTTGTTCATAGGTCTCCCTTCAGTCTTCCACTATCCAATGTCCAATTTGTTATTTGTACCAGTTCCCAGCCGATTCGTTCAGGGTTTTCACAGCGCGGCGCGGTGCTTGCGCAGAGCATCGCGGACACCCGGGTGCCGGAGCGCAAGAATGCGGGCGGCCAGCACGGCGGCGTTTTTCGCCCCGGGGGCGCCGATGGCGACGGCGGCCACCGGAATGCCGGGCGGCATCTGCACGATCGAGAGAAGTGAGTCCAGTCCGCCGAGCGCCGCGGGCAGCGGCACGCCGATGACCGGAAGGTTGGAGTGGGCGGCAGCTACGCCCGGCAGAGCGGCCGCGAGACCAGCCATGGCGACGATCACCTCGTACCCGTTCGCCTCGGCTTCCGCCGCCAGACGGGCAGTCTTGTCCGGATGCCGATGGGCGGACGAGACCTCGATGGCGGCGTCGATGCCGAGCGCGGCGAGCTGTTCCCGGCACGTGTCGGCGAATTCCTGGTCGGATTTCGAACCAATGAGGATGAGTACTTTGGGCATGCATCATCTCCGCGCAGTTTTGAGCACTCGAGCCCCGATATCGCGCCGAAAGAAAGCGCCGTCGAAACGAATCTTGTGCACCGACCGGTAGGCCCGGGCGAGCGCCTGGCTAAGCGTCCTGTCAACCGCCACGACATTCAGCACCCGCCCGCCGGCCGTCAGCAGTAGGTTCCCTTTTAGGGTTGTCGCGGCATGGAAAACGAACGTCTGACTGTCGTCGATCTCCTGCAGACCGGTGATGCGTTTGCCGGCGTGGTAGCTCCCCGGGTAGCCCTTCGAGGCCATGACGACGCAGGCGGCGGATTCCGGGCGCCAGTCAAGCCGCCCGACCGAGGCCAGCTTGCCTCCGGTAACAGCGAGAAGAAGATCCAGCAGATCGTTTTTTAACAGCGGCAGGACAACTTGGGTTTCGGGGTCGCCGAATCGGCAGTTGAATTCAAGCACTTTTGGTCCGGTTTCGGTGATCATGAGACCGATATACAGCACGCCGCGGTAGGTGATCCCTTCCTGCTGGAGGCCCTTGATCGTGGGAGTGAGGATGAAGTCGGTGATCTGCTCCAGCATCTCTTTGTCGATCAATGTGGTAGGGCTGTATGCGCCCATCCCGCCGGTATTGGGCCCGCGGTCTCCGTCAAATGCCTGCTTGTGGTCCTGACTGGACAGAAGGGGGACGACCGTCTTCCCATCGGTAAGGCACATGAGCGACACTTCCTGACCTTTCAGGCAGGACTCGACAATGACCTGGTCGCCGGCCTTGCCCAGAGAACGCTCCAGCATGAGTCTCTCCAGAGCGTGGGTGGCGGCCTTGAGGTTGTCGACGACGAAGACGCCCTTGCCGGCCGCCAAGCCGTCGGCCTTGATGACCACCGGGAACTCCACGCTGCGGCAGAAGCCGATGGCTTCGGCGGCCGTGGAGAACACGCGGAAGGCAGCGGTGGGAATGTGGTATTTGCGCATGAACTGCTTGGCAAACACCTTGCTGGCTTCGATGCGGGCGCCTTTGCGGTCGGGGCCGAAGACTTTGAGGCGGCGCTTCTGGAATTCGTCGACCAGCCCGCCGGCGAGGGGATCTTCCGGTCCGACCACGGTGAGGGCGATTTTGTTGCGGAGGGCGAAGTCGGCGAGGCCGCGGGTATCGGTGGGTTTGAGGCTGATACACTTGGCCAACTGGGCAATCCCGGCGTTGCCGGGCGCGCAGAAGATCTTGTCGATTTTCTTGGACTTGCTCAGCTTCCAGACAAGAGCATGTTCCCGCCCGCCGGAACCAATCACCAGAACCTTCATAGCTCTCCTTCGAGCATGTCGTCAAATAAACCAGAACCTGAATTATAGGAGAATATCCCCCGAATTCAAGCGCTTTTTTCTCCCGACGCGCGGTCGCGGGAACGGGGGCGCGGCCCGCGCCGCAGAATGCGGGGGCGCCACATAATCTGTTGACAAAGGATAGCCCCGAATGTTTATTGCCCGAAATTACGGCGGCCGGTCTTTGTCTTGAACAGCGACCGGCGCGCGAACCGTCTTTGTTTGACTAGGAGTTCGTTTACACATATTCGGGGATTGCGAATGACAAAGACATTTCTATCGGTGTTGGCCGCGGCCCTGCTGCTGGGCAGCGCGACGGTGTGCGCGCAGGAGGAGGTCGTCTCCCGGGACATTCTGGAGATCAGTCTGTACGGCGGCTTGGCCGTTCCGGTCGGCGGTATCGCGGATTTCGCCACCGGGATGGGGCTGCCGCTTCAGCAGGCGGATGCCGACAAGCTGTACGACCGCGGAGCCAAAACCGGCTGGGACATCGCCATTGATCTCGGGTACTACGTGACGCCGCGGTTGACGGCCGGCGTCAACTTCCGGTACACGGAGTTCGGGATTGACTCGGACCTCGACGGGTCGCAGGCGCACCGGCTGTTCAATCCGAACCTGTACGCCAAGTATGCGTTTGAGGGCGAGTCCTATTTTGTGCCCTTCGTGAAATGCTGGGTGGGAATGGAGAACGCGAAATTCAGCACCGCCGTTCTGAACCGGAGCGCCATCCCGGGCCAGCAGCGGATCTTCCGCGAACTATCGTATCATCCCGCGGTGGCGATCGGCGCCTCGCTCGGCCTCTTCTACTACACGGCCGACTATAGCGGCCTGTTCCTGGAAGCCGGGTACCACTACGCGATGACCGACGACGCCGTGGGGACCTACCTGGGGGCGGACGACTACGTGTTCGGTGAGAACGCGGGCGTTTTCACCCTCAACGCCGGCGTGAAGATGATCATCGGTTCCGGGGACTGATGCGAACTTAAGCACGACAAGCCCGTCGGTCACCGGCGGGCTTTTTTATTCCGGCCGCGGGAGGCCCGGGGCAAACATGGCGGACACAAAACTCCTCATTGTCGACGACGAGGCGGTGCAGCGCGACCTGCTCTGTGGATATCTGGCCAAGCACGGGTTCGCCGTCTATCCCTGCGAGAACGGCGCGCAGGCGCTCGATGCGTACCACGAGGTGTTCGCGCCGGTGGCCCTGGTGGACATGAAGATGCCGGGCATGGACGGGATCACGCTGCTGGGCAGGTTGCGCGAGATCAACCCGTTTCTCCAGGTGATCATGCTGACGGCGTTCGGGTCGGTAGAGACGGCGGTGGCGGCGATGAAGGCCGGGGCCTTCGACTACCTCACCAAACCGGTCGAGGATCTCGATGAACTGCTGATCAAGCTGCAGAAGGCGGAGGCGCAGAACCGCCTGGTGGTCGACCGCCAGGCCATGGCGCAGCGGCTGGCGGAGGTGTTTCCCCGGACCGAGATTATCGGGGAATCGCCGGCCATGCAGCAGGTCCGGCGCATGATCTCGCTGGTGGCGCCGAAAGACGCCACCGTGCTCATCACGGGGGCTTCGGGAACCGGCAAGGAGCTGGTGGCCCAGGCGATCCACGCCCTCTCGGGGCGGGCCGAGCAGCGGCTCGTGGCGATCAACTGCGCCGCCTTCCCGGAGACGCTGCTGGAATCGGAGCTCTTCGGGTACGAGAAGGGAGCGTTCACCGGCGCCGACCGGGCAAAGCAGGGACGGTTCGAGCTGGCCGACGGCGGAACCCTCTTCCTCGACGAAATCGGGGAGATGCCGCTGTCGATGCAGGTGAAACTGCTCCGGGTGCTGGAGGCCAAGGTGATCCAGCGGCTCGGGTCGGTGAAAGAAATTCCGCTGGATATCCGCATCGTGGCGGCCACCAACCGCGACCTCGCCGCCACGGTGGCCGCCGGGACGTTTCGCGAGGATTTGTACTATCGGCTCAACGTGATCACCATTCACGTGCCGCCGCTCCGCGAGCGGCCGGGAGATATCCTTCTACTCGCCGACACCTTCGTGCGGCGGTTTGCGCAGAAGATCGGGCGGGACGTGAAGGGGATCGAGCCGGAGGCGGCGCGCCTGCTCACCTCGTACGCGTGGCCCGGGAATGTCCGCGAGCTGCAGAACGTGCTGGAGCGGGCCGTGGTTGTCTGCGACCGCGACCGCATCTCGCCGGAGGACCTCTCGGGGCTGGAAAAGGCGCCCGCGGCCGAGGCCTCGGAAGAAGTGCTGCCGCTGTCGGAGGTGGAGCGGCGCCACATCCAGCGGTGCCTGGAGACGCGCGCGTGGAATATCACCCTGTGCGCGGAACTCCTGGGAATCCACCGGAATACGCTGCGGGCGAAAATAAAGGAATACGGGCTCACGCAGGGCTAGGCGCCAACCGTCAAATCTACCGCTTCCCGGCTGCAGCGACTCCCCGACAATTTCTGTGCTTCCCGGCGCGCGACCGCACAATTTTTGTGCATCGCGGACCGCTCCGGATTCCCTGTTATGTGTATAAGAAATTGATTAGCAATGAGATGCACCGATTGGCACGGCTTTTGATGAATAGTCGTGTGAAGGTAACGAAAACCAGTATGGCAGGAGTTTGGGATATGAAGAAGGCGTTGACATTCGGCGGTCTGATTCTGGTACTGATGGCCCTGGCCGGCTGCGAGGATGACGATCCGGTGTACGATCCGATTCCGCAGCCCCCGCAGGGAGTGTTCTCCATTACCGGCGACGGATGGGTTGATCTCTGGTGGATGTATCCCTACGATCGGGATATCAAGGAGTTCCTCGTCTACCGGGCTGAGGCGCCGATGGACGAACCGCCCGAAGAGTACACGCTGCAGTTTCGCGTGCCGGCCGTGGATAACCCGGAACTGAACCTGGTCTGGGACTCGACGCGGGACAACTCGGTGGACAACGGGAAAACGTACTGGTATGCGCTGGCGACCGTGGACCACGCGGGCCGGGTTTCGGATTTGTCGGCCGAGCCGGTTTTTGACACGCCCCGGCCGGAGGGCGTGGTGACGCTGCGGGACTACGCGCTCGATGTAAACAACGCCGGTTTTGACTTCAACGGCAAGAACGTGGTGTCGGCCGGAAGCCCCTCGGCCGACGTCTGGATTGACTCTTTTGACGGTATCCTCTATCTGAATGCGGGCGACACCCTCGGCACGCGCTACACGGACATTCAGGACATGGGGTTCACGGGGAGTTGGGATGTGATCGGCTGGGCGCCGACCGACGGCTGGTCGAACCTCGGCTGGGCGGAGATCATCATTGGACACACCTACATCATCTGGACGGATGACGAGCATTTCGCCAAGCTGCGGGTGATCAGCGTGGATGGGGTCACGGGGACGGTGATGTTCCAGTGGGCATGGCAGCCGCAGGTGAACAACCCGGAGTTGATTGCGCCCCACGGCGGAGCGACGGAGATGACGGCGGGACGTCCCGCCATGTAATAGACTGAGTGAGAACACGAATCGGAAAGAGGTGATAGACGATGTTGCGGCAGGTGACCAGACTGACAGTGATGGCGCTCGCGGCGCTGGCCCTGGCGGCGCCGGCAGCGCTGTCGCAGCAGCAGAGCATCGTACGCGTCGACCGCGACGATACCTACGACTATGGGTATGAGTACGGGGACCAGGCGCAGATCGACCGCTACCTCGGGGTCGAGATCTGGCCGAACCATCACGACGGCGAGTACTATGAGGGGGATCGGATCGTGCTGAATTTCCGGGCCAACCGGGACGCCTTTGTGGCGATCTACAGCATCGACTCGCGGGGACGGGTGAACCTCCTGTTCCCGGCCGGGCCGAACGAGGACAACTTCGTCCAAGGGGGGGTGACACACCGGCTGCCCGCGTCCCAGGCCGACTATGACCTCGTGGTCTCGGGTCCCGAGGGAGTCGAGAATATCCAGATTGTCGCGTCGCGCGAGCCGTTCCCTATCCCCGACTGGTACCCGGTGTCGGGCATCATGGCGGAAGGGGACGACCGCATGGCGTACATGGATTATCTGAATGACCGGTATTTCGTGGGCTACGGCGGGCAGCGCTTCGCCTACGACCGCACGGCCATTCACGTCAACGAGTGGGAGGAGTACTATTTCCAGCCGGTTTACTACCCCGTGTACCATCCGTGGACGCTGGCGGGCAACGTCTATATCGACTACCCGTTCGGCGCGACCGTGTACATCAACGGCATTTACTGGGGCTGCACGCCGCTGTACCTGCCGCGGGTGTACGTCGGATGGCACACGATCACCGTCATCGACCACTGGGGGTACTGCTGGGAGTCGGATATCCATGTGTCGCGCTACCACACGCTGGTGCTCGACCATCACCATATCCGCCCGGCGCCCCACGTGAAGTCGAAGTACCGCGAAGTGGTGGTGGCCGGCTACCGTGACCCGGTGAAGAACGGTTACCCGGATTATGTCGCGCGGACCAAGCAGATCGCGAGCGCCAAGGGTGTGCGTACAGAAGAGGTGGCCGTGCAGCGGCCGTCGGGCGAACGCACAGTGGAGAAGGTGGCGATCGGTCCGAAGACGCACGTGCGGGGGGCGACCAATTTGGTCAAGACCGACCGCGGGTTCGAAACGGCCGGGCTCGTCCCGGATTGGGCGGAGTCGTCCTACAGCCGGTCTTCCAAGAAGTTCACCGCCGGCTCCGAGGGGCGCAGCACCAAGCCGTCGGACGGCTACCAGGGGCCCGGGAGCGGGTATGCCTCAGGCAAGCGGGACGTGGTAGTCGGCAAGGACGGGCAGACGGAGAGCAAGAATCAGGGCGGAGCCGTCACGCAGGAACGCGAGCGCACCAGCTCCGAATACTACCAGCGGAAGTCCGGTTCGGATGCGGGCCGCTCCGGCTTTAAGGAAAATGCGCAGCGGCGCGAGGTCGAAGTGAACCAGGGCCGATCCAAAGGATCGAGCGGGTCGCGACCCTCGTACAAGCCGTCCGACGGCGGCTCCTCCAAGGGGAAGGGCGCAACCGTCGCCCCGCCGAGCAAACCTTCGGGCGGATCAAGTCCCTCCGGAAAGAGTTCGGGCGGCAGCGGGACAGTGAAGAGCGGGGGCGGCGGAGGCAAAGGAAAAGGCGGCCGGTAAAAGGCAGACTGACGGAGACTCCCCGGGGCTTCTACCCCGGGGAGTCGACCGGAGGGAGTTGAGAAAATGATCAAGCGGATATTCATTTCCCTGGTGTGCGCCGGTCTCCTCTTCTCGCTCGGCGGAAACGCCGGGGCGGTCGAGAAGAAGAGCAAGGACGACAAGGCCAAGACCGAGACGAAGGCCGGTGCGGTGAAGAAGGACGCTCCCGTCAAAAAAGATCCGGCGGCGGCGAAGAAGCCGGCGACCAAGCAGTTCGACACCTTCGTCGATGAAAATGGAAATGGGATCGATGACCGCCGGGAGAACCTGAAGAACAAGGCGGTGGCGGAATCGCAGGCCGCCAGAGCGAAGGCGCAGTCGGTCTCGGCCAAACAAGCGGAGAGCAAGAAAGCGGACGGTTCGAAGAAGGCGGACTCAGTCAAGAAGGTCGAGCCGAAGAAGGCCACGGACAAGAAGGACGGGAAGTAGTAATCGGGCAGTGAAGTGAGGGGACCGAAGATGGAGCCGGACGAACAGCCCGGCTTTCTTTTTTGGGGGCCGGTTCGGGGCGAGTTGAACGTGAGAAGTTGTGATCGCCGGAATCATTTGGGCTTGACTTGCGTTATAAATCGTATACATTTGTTAGCGGTCTGACAGGTATGCTGCCAAAATGGCAGGAGCCCCCGGTGGGTAAACACTAAGCTGTTATGGCATTTGAGAATTTAACAGAGCGCGAAAAGCAGGTTCTGTCGAATCTGATCGAGCACTACATCCGTTCGGCAGATCCGGTCGGGTCGCGGGTGATCGCCCACAAGTTCCGGATGGGAGTGTCTTCGGCGACGATCCGCAACACGCTTCAGGATCTTGAGGAGCTGGGGCTGGTGCGTCAGCCGCACACCTCGGCCGGGCGAATCCCCACCGACCTGGGGTACCGGGTGTACGTGGACTACCTCCTGAAGCCGGAGGATCTCACGGAGTCGGAGAAGGAGCGGATCAAGGATGTGATCGTGAGCCACGGACGGGGGTTGGATGATATCCTGGGGCAGACCTGCCGGGTGCTGAGCGATATCACCAATCAGCTCGGAGTGTCGATCGCGCCGCGCTTTGACCGGGGGGTGTTGCGCCGGATCGAGTTGATTTCGCTGTCGCAGGGTCGGATCATGGCGGTCGTGGTGGTCGAATCGGGGCTGGCCCGCAGCGTGATTGTCGAGGTCGAAACGAGCATCGACGAAGCCTCGCTCCGCGAGGTGGAGCAGGTGCTCAACGAGCGGCTCGCCGGGCTGTCGCTGGGGGAGATTCGCACCACGATCAGCAAGCGGCTGGCCGACCACACCGGGTCGGGGCGCCTGGTCAAGCTCATCATCGATTCGCGGGACCGCATCTGGGCGGATGATCCGGCGGGGGCGATCCACCTCGCCGGAGTCGAGCGGCTGCTCAGCCAGCCCGAATTCTCCGAGATCGACCGCATCACGCGCATTGTCCGCCTGCTCGAGGACAACCGTACGCTCAAGGAGTTTCTCAGCAGCGCCTACGAAGAAGGGCTGTTCATCACCATCGGGCGGGAGAACAAGTTTGATGAGATTCTGAACTGCTCCCTGGTGACGTCGTCATACAAAGTCGGGAGTATTGCCGGGACCATCGGCATAATCGGGCCGACGCGCATGGAGTACGGGAAGCTGGTGTCGATCGTCGACTACACGGCGCGCGCGATCACCGAGGTGCTCTCGGGCATGAGCAGCAAAGAGGGAGAATCGAAGGATGCGTAAGAAGGATATCGAGCCGGAAGACCCGGTGGCGCCGGGAGGGCAGCCGTGCGAAAGTGTCGAGCGCAGCGGATCAGGGGAGGCGCCTCCGGCGGCCGGCGTAGAAAACGGCGACGCCGAACCGGGCCCGCCGCCAGGGGAGATCCCGGAAGAGGAGCAGCTCCGGCGACGGATCGCCGAGCTGGAGGACCGCCTGCTGCGGACGGCGGCCGATTTCGACAACTACCGCAAACGGCAGGCGCGCCAGTACGACGAACTGGTGAAGACGGCCGCCGACCGCGTCCTGTCGGACCTCCTCGACATCGTGGACAATTTCCGCCGGGCGCTCGACGCGGCCGCCGGCGAGGGGAACATGGACGCCTACCGGCAGGGCACGGAACTGATCTACGGTCAGATGACCGAGCTGTTGGCGCGCTACGACGTCACACCGATCGAGGCGGTGGGGCGGCCGTTCGACCCCAACGTGCACGAGGCGCTCCTGCGGGTGCCGTCGGCCGAGCACCCGGCGGGGACCGTCGCGGTGGAAGTGAGCCGGGGCTACCGGCGGGGGGAGCGGGTGCTGCGGTACGCGAAAGTGGGCGTCAGCACGGGAGCGCCGGAGGCGCCCGACGAAGGGAAAGAGAATTGAGTGAGATAGTGAGGGAAGGAGTTTTGGCAGCATGGGCAAAGTAATCGGCATCGACCTGGGAACGACCAATTCGGTGGTCGCGGTCCTCGAGGGCCACGAGCCGGCAGTCATCCCCAACCAGGAAGGGTCTCGCATCACCCCGTCGGTGGTGGCCTTCACCCGCGACGGCGAGCGGCTGGTGGGCGCGCCGGCGAAACGCCAGGCGGTCACCAATCCGGAGAACACGATCTCGTCGATCAAGCGCTTCATGGGCCGCCGGATCAGCGAGGTGCAGTCGGAAGAGAAGCTGGTGCCGTACAAGATCGTCGCCAGCGCCGAAGGCATGGTGCAGGTGGAGGCAGCCGGCAGCCGCTACACGCCGCCGGAGATCTCGGCGATGATCCTTCGGTCGCTCAAGCAGGCGGCGGAGAACTACCTCGGCCACGAGGTCACGCAGGCGGTGATCACCGTGCCGGCCTATTTCAACGATTCGCAGCGGCAGGCGACCAAGGATGCGGGCAGGATCGCCGGGCTGGAGGTCCTGCGCATCATCAACGAGCCGACCGCGGCCTCGCTCGCCTACGGGCTCCAGAAGAACAAGAACCAGAAGATTGCGGTCTACGACCTGGGCGGCGGCACCTTCGACATCTCGATCCTTGAGATCGGCGACGGGGTGTTCGAGGTGCGCGCCACCAACGGCGACACCCACCTGGGCGGCGACGATTTCGACCAGGCCGTGATCGACTGGCTGGCCGACGAGTTCCGCCGGCAAAACGGAATCGACCTGCGCAAGGACCGCATGGCTCTCCAGCGGCTGAAAGAGGCGGCCGAGAAGGCGAAGATCGAGCTCTCGTCGACCATGCAGACGAACATCAACCTGCCGTTCATCACGGCCGACCAGAACGGCCCGAAGCACCTCGACCTGACGCTGTCGCGGGCGAAGCTTGAGCAGTTGACCGACCAGCTCACGCAGCGGACGGTCGAACCGTGCCGGCGGGCGGTGCAGGACGCCAAGCTCTCGTTCTCGGACATCGACGAAGTGATCCTCGTCGGGGGGATGACGCGCATGCCGCGCATCGTGGCGCTCGTGAAGGAGCTTTTCGGGCGCGAGCCGCACAAGGGCGTCAACCCCGACGAAGTGGTGGCGCTCGGGGCCGCGATCCAGGGCGGAATTCTCGGCGGCGAGATGAGCGAGAAGGACATCGTCCTGCTCGACGTCACGCCGCTCTCGCTCGGAATCGAGACCCTCGGCGGCGTCATGACCCGGCTGATCGAGCGGAACACGACGATTCCGACGAGCAAGGCGCAGATCTTCTCGACCGCCGAGGATAGCCAGACCGCCGTGTCGATCCATGTCCTGCAGGGCGAGCGGCCCATGGCGCAGGACAACCGCACGCTCGGCCGATTCGACCTGGTCGGCATCCCGCCGGCCCCGCGCGGAATCCCGCAGATCGAGGTAAAGTTTGACATCGACGCCAACGGCATCGTCCACGTGAGCGCCAAGGACCGGGCGACGGGCAAGGAGCAGTCGATCCGAATCGAGGCCTCGTCGGGACTCTCCGAACAGGAGATCGACCGGATGGTCAAGGATGCCGAGCGGTTTGCGGCCGACGACAAACGGCGCGAGGAGCTGATCAAGGCCCGCAACGAGGCCGACCAGCTGGCCTACTCGACCGAGAAGACCCTCAAGGAGGCGGGGGACAAGATCTCCGCCGAGGAGCGGAGCCGGGTCGAGAGCGCGATCAGGAAACTGCGCGAGGCGATTCCGCGCGAGTCGCTCCAGGACATCACGAGCGCGAAGGACGAGCTCATTGCGGCGTCGCACAAGCTGGCCGAGGAAATGTACCGCCAGGCGCAGAGCCAGGGATCGCCGGGCGGCGCCCCGGCGGGCGAGGCCCCGGCGGGCGGCGCCCCCGGCGGCGAGGGTGCGGTCGACGCCGACTTTGAGGTCGTTGACGACGACAAGAAGAAGTAGACGCAGCCCGGATGAACAAACGAGACTACTACGAGGTGCTGGCGGTCGACCGCGGCGCCACCGAAGAGCAGATCAAGTCCGCCTATCGCAAGCTGGCGTTGAAGTACCACCCGGACCGCAACCCCGGGAATCAGGAGGCGGAGGAGAAGTTCAAGGAGGCGACCGAGGCGTACGAGGTGCTGAAGGATCCGCGGAAACGGCAGACCTACGATCAGTTCGGGCACGCCGGGGTGGGCGCCGGCGGACCGGGGTTCGGCGGATTCGGCGGCGGATTCGAGGGGTTCGACCTCGGCGACGCGCTCCGGGCGTTCATGCGCGACTTCGGCGGCAGCGGCTCGATCTTCGATGATCTCTTCGGCATGGGCATGGGGAGCGGGACGCGCCAGCGGCGCACCGTGCGCGGCGAAGATCTGCGGGTGCGGATCCCGCTGGCACTGGAAGAAATCAACACGGGGCTGGAAAAATCGATCCGCGTCAAGCGGCTGGTCACCTGCGACGCGTGCGACGGGACCGGCGTGGCGGCCGGATCGTCAAAGAAAACCTGCCCGCAGTGCAAAGGACGGGGGCAGGTGCGCACCGTCACGCGCACGTTCCTCGGCACGGTCCAGCAGGTGTCGACCTGCAGCATGTGCCGGGGGTCGGGGGAGATCATCGCCGATCCGTGTCCGAGCTGCGGCGGCGAGGGGCGGGTGCGCGGCGAGAGCACCGTCAAAATCAACATCCCGGCGGGCGTGGCGAGCGGAAACTACCTCGCGGTCGAGGGGATGGGGAACGCCGCGCCGGCCGGCGGCCCGCCCGGAGATCTCATCGCCGTGTTCGACGAGCAGGAGCACGAGACGTTCGAGCGCCACGGCGACAACGTGGTCATGGAGCTGCCGGTGTCGTTCGCGACCGCGGCCCTCGGCGGAACGGTCGAGGTGCCGACGCTTGACGGGTCGGCCAAGCTGAAAGTCCCGCCGGGCACACAGCCGGGGAAAGTGCTGAAACTGAAGGGGAAGGGGATCCCCCATCTGCACACCGGCGGCCGCGGCGACCAACTCGTGCGCATCCATGTCTGGGTCCCGACCAGGCTCGAGGCGCGCGAGCGGGAGATGCTCGAACAACTCGCGCGGTGTGAATCGTTCAAAGCGCCCCAGGGCGGGAAATCGTTCCTGTCGAAACTGCGCGAGACACTCGGAGTGTAACGGAGGCGCGCCTATGGCGGCAACTTCGCCGGAATCGATCTACGAAATTCGCGTGCGGGTCCCGCGCGCTCAGGTCGACGCATTGTCGGATTTCATCGTCGAACGAATCAGCGCCGGACTGGTGCTCGAGGAGGAGGAAGGGTCCCCGGAAACACGGGTGCTGTTCTACGCCAACCCCGAGGCGGTGGCGGCGCAGATGGCGATGGTCAGGGGGTATGTCGTGCAGCTGCTTGGCGCGGACGTCGACCCGGGGCGGCTGGTCACGGCCACCGAAATCAGGAACCGGGCGTGGGAAGAGGAATACCGGCGCTCAGTGCAGCCGGTGGTGATCGGCGACATCGTCATCCGACCGCCCTGGGCACCGGCGCCGATCGCCACCCCCTACGACATCGTCATCGAGCCGAAAATGGCGTTCGGGACCGGGACCCACGAGACAACCCGGTCCTGTCTGAGGATCATCCGGCAGCATCTCCAGCCGGGAGGGCGTGTCCTCGACCTGGGCTGCGGGTCGGGAATCCTGTCGATCCTCGCCGACAAAATGGGTGCCGGCTACATCAAGGCGATTGACTATGACGTGACGGCGATCGACAACTGCCGCGAGAATTTCCGGCGCAACGCGGTGGCGGCCCCGCACGACATTCTCTTCGGCTCCATCGGGAAATGCCGGGGCGACCGTCCCTACGACCTGGCCGTCGCCAACATCATCAAGAGCACGATTCTGGAGATGCTCCCGCGGCTGGTCGAGTTGACCGGCCGGCCGGGACACCTGGTGCTCTCCGGGCTGCTCGAACAGGATGTTCCGGAGGTGGCGGCTGGCCTCGACCGCCTGGGCGCGGCCGACCGGGCGGTGCTCCCGGACAACGAGTGGCGCACGATCACCATCACGTTTGCCTGAACCATGCCGACCCCGCTCCCCATCTTCTACGCTCCCCCTGAGGACCTCTCCGGAGACGCGGTTGTGCTCCGGGGGGATGAGGCGCACCATGCCCTGCGCGTCCTGCGCCTGGGCATCGGGGACCGCCTGCTGGTGATCGACGGTCTCGGCGCCGCGCGGCGGGGGGAGATCGTCGAGGCGGGAGCGCGGGGGGCGACGGTGACCGTGCGAGTCCGCGACACGATCCGCAATTTCGGGGAGCCGGCCGTGCGGCTGACGCTGGCGGCCGGGCTGTCGGCGGGGGCGAAGTTCGACGCCGTGGTCCAGAGAGGAACCGAGCTGGGCGTGCAGCGGTTCGTGCCGATTCTCGGGGAGAAATCCAAGGTCAGGATGGAGGACGCCGGGCGGGCGGCGGCCCGGGTGCGCCGCCTGGAGAAGGTGGCCCTGGCGGCCGTCAAGCAATGCCGCCGTTCCTATCGCCCGGAGATTGCCCTGCCGACCGGCCTCGAGTCGTTCCTCGCGTACACCGACCCCGAGGCCCTGAACCTCGTGTTTCACGCCGCGCCGGGGGGAAAGCCGCTCTCGGCCCAGGCGATCCCGCCGGGCGTGTCAAGGGTCTCGCTGCTGGTGGGTCCGGAGGCGGGGTTTTCCGAGGCCGAGGCGGGGCGGGCGATCGCGGCCGGCTACGCGCCGATCAGTCTCGGCCCGCGCATCCTTCGGAGCGAGACAGCCGGTCCGGTGGTCTGCGCGCTGGTCATGCACGCGCTCGGCGAGTTGAGTTAGCGCCCGATCCGCCGATACAGAGAGTGTATGAATACACTCATTCTCATCTGGATCGGCGCGGTCGGGTTGGCGATCGGCTCGTTTCTCAACGTCGTCATCTACCGGCTGCCGCTGAAGAAGCGGTTCGGCCTCGGGCGGTCGATCTGTCCGAAGTGCGGGACGCAGCTGCGGTGGTACCACAACATTCCGCTGGCCAGCTGGGCCGCTCTGCGGGGGAAGTGTGCATTCTGCCGGCAGCCGATTTCGTGGCGGTACCCGCTGGTGGAGCTGATGACGGCCGGGGCGTACGTGTACTTCTGGGCCTACCTCGGGTTCAGCCCCATGTTCTTTGTCTGGGCGGCACTCGTCTCGGCCCTCATCGTGATCATCTTCGTGGATCTCGACCACCAGATCATTCCCGATTCGATCACGCTGTCGGGCATGGCGGCGGGGCTGGCGGCGTCGTTTCTACCGAACGGGCTCGGCATCGTGCAGTCACTCATCGGTCTCGTCGTGGGTGGAGGATCGCTCTACCTGATCGCGGTGCTGGGGGAGGCGCTGTTCCGCAAAGAGGCGATGGGCGGCGGGGACATCAAGATGGCGGCGATGCTGGGGGCCTTCCTCGGATGGCAGAAAGTGCTCCTGGTGTTTCTCGCGGCGGCCGTGATCGGCCTGGTCGTGGGCGTCATCGCCATGCTGATCTCATCGAAGATGCGCCGCGACCGGATGATTCCCTTCGGGCCGTACCTGGCGGTGGCCGCCGTGATCAGCGGCCTCTACGGCGACCGCATCATCGGGTTCTACCTGACCCGGATCGTCGGCCTCAACTGACCCGGGTGGGGGCAGGCGGAAGGGATCGAACGCGGTATGAGGCCCGGCCGGCACAAGTTCCAGACCGAGGTGCAACTGGGCATTCTCGCCCTGGTCTTCCTGCTTTTGTTTCTGAATTTCACGTCCAATTTTCTCCTTTACGCCGCGCGCTCGAGCAAACGGGCGGCGGTGGCGGCGCACCTGGCCGAGGCGGGGCAGGCGGTCCTCCGGCTGATGGCTGAGCGGGGGGCCGAGGGCGCGACCGGGGAAGGGCAGTCGGAAATCATGCGCCGGTTCCGTCTCGAGAGCCTGTGGATCCTGCCGGCGGCGCCCGAGAGCCGGGCGGTCGAGGACCGGCGGCGCTGGCTCGCGGCGGTGGCCGACCGGTTTCCCCCGGACCGGGTGCCGGGAATTGTGCGGCAGGTCGTCGCCGGAAAACCGGGCCGGCTCAATCGCGGGGAAGGCGCGGAGTATTTCCTTCTCCAGGCGGCGCCGGGACCCGGGGGGGCGAAGCTGCTCCTGGTCTCCCGCCGCGAGCCGGAACTGGCCCGCCTCGATGACGTCTACCGGCTGGCGCTGGTCATGTCGCTCATTGCGCTGGTGGCCACCGCCGCGGTGTATGTGATTCTCGCACGGCTCATCTTTGCGCCCTTCCGGAAGGCCAAGGAAGAGGCGCGCACGGCCGGCCGGACGGTGGACGAGAGCGATGACGATGTCGAGGTGCTGCTCAACGACTACCGGCGGATGATCGCGGAGCTGCGCGAGAAAGAGCGGGAACTGCTTCGCCTCAACCTCGAGATCAGCCGGCGGGCCGGCTCGCTCGAGCAGTTCAACCGGTACCTGCTGGCCTCGATGCCATCGGGGATTGTCACGGTCGACCGGGCGGGCAGGATCCAGACGATCAATGCGGCGGCGGAGCGGATTCTCGGCCTGCGGGAAGGCGAGGCGCGCGGGCGGTTCCACGCGGAGCTGATGCCCCGGGAACTGGCAGAGGCTATCGCGGGGCCGCTTGTCGACGAAGCGGGCGGGGAGTATCGGGAGGTGACGCCGGCGGGGCTGCCGGATACACCGGTGCTGGGGATTGCGGCCTCGACGGTGTGGGACGGAGAAGGGGAGCCGATCGGCGCGGCGCTGCTGATCAATGACGCGACCGAGATCACTCAGTTGCGGGAACAGCTCGAACGGCGGTTGCGGCTGGCGGCGCTCGGCGAAATGTCGGGCGGGCTTGCGCACCAGTTGCGCAACTCGCTGGGGGCGATCGCCGGCTACCTGAACCTTCTGAAGCGGCGGCTGGGCAAGCGGGGGGTGGAGGAACCGGCGGTGGCGGAGCTCGCGGACGAGGCGGCGCAGGCCGAATCGCTCGTGCGGCGGTTCCTGGAATTCGCCCGCCCGCTGCAGGCGGATCTCCAGGCGGTCCCGCTGCGCGACCTGATCGGCCAGGCGGCGGCGAGTTTTGCCACGCGGGAAGCGTATCCGCGGGTCGAAATTGCGGTGGGCGAAATCCCCGAGGTCGTGATTCCCGCCGATCCGCTCCTCTTGCGCCAGGCGCTTCTCAACCTGATCGAGAACGCAGCCAACGCCTACTCCGGGGCGGCCGGGAAAATCGAGATCGACGCGGCGGCGGGGAACGGGGAAACGGCTATCCGGGTCCGCGACCGCGCTTGCGGGATCGCCCCGGAGAATGTGGCGAAGATCTTCACGCCGTTCTATTCCTCGCGCCCCTCGGGCACCGGGCTGGGGCTGGCCCTCGTCAGCAAGATTGTCGACCTGCACAAGGGGCGGATCGAGGTGGATTCGCGGGTGGGCCGGGGGAGCACGTTTACGATCACCCTGCCGGTCGGCGCGCCGCAGCCCGCCGCCGCCGAAGGGCCGGCGGAGATGCGGGTACGGGGGTAAGGAATCCGGGGCAACCGGCGCCGCACTGTTTTCTCACCAGGATAAAGGGAGGGTTGGTCGCGCCTGGGATGTGGGCGCCGACCGGGGTCTCCGGCCGCGGCAAACCCCGCCGGGCCGCCACGGCGGCCGGGGAAAAAAGGTCTTTTGCGGATCCGACTTTTTGTTATATTTGGGGCCGATTCTCTAGGAGGAATTGATGTATTCACCGTCGGATTTCAGAAAAGGGCTGCGCATAATAGTCGACGAACAACCGTTCTACATTGTCGATTACCAGCATGTGAAAATGGGCCGCGGGAGAGCCAACATCCGGACGCGGCTGAAACACATGAAAACCGGGGCGGTGATCGAAAGGGTGTTCGGCTCGAACGACACGTTCAAGGCGCCCGACACCCAGGAACGAAAAATGCAGTACCTGTACGAGAACGCCGGGGAGTTCAGTTTCATGGACACCGAGTCGTTCGAGCAGGTGGTGATCCTGGCTGATTCGCTGGGCGACGCCAAGTGGTACCTGGTGGAGAACAGCGAGTACCGGGTGTTCTTCCTGGATGGTCAGCCGATCTCGGTCGATCTGCCGGCATCGGTCACTCTCGAGGTCATCTATACGGAACCGGCCGCCCGCGGCGACACGGTGAGCAATGTCACCAAGCCGGCCAAGCTGTCCACCGGGCTCGAGGTGAAAGTCCCGCCGTTCGTCAAGGAGGGGGACATGGTGAAGGTGGACACGCGGACGGGCGAGTATCTCGAGCGGGCGAACTAGTGGCGGCGGGGGACCGCCGCGTCATCGGGGTCGACGAATCCGGCAAGGGGGACTTCTTCGGCCCGCTGGTGGTCGCCGCGCTGGCGGCGCCCGACAGCGCGCTGGCGGACCTGAAGGGGCTGGGGGTGCGCGACGGCAAGGGAATTGCCGACCGGCGTCTCCTGACGATCGATGAGCAGTTGCGGCGCGCCTACCCCTTCGCAGTTGAAATCATGCCGCCCGAGGAATACAACCGGGCTTACGAGAAAATCCGCAATCTCAATCGGCTGCTGGCCGATCTCCACGCCCGGGCGATCGACCGTCTGCTGCGCGACCACCCGGCGGATTTGGTGGTGGTCGACCAGTTCGGCAAGACTGCCCTCGTGGCCGAGGCCGTGGCGTTCCATGGGCACTCGGTCGCGCTCGAGCAGCGGTTTCGCGCCGAGGAAATTCCACAGGTCGCCGCCGCTTCCATCATCGCCCGGGCCGAATTCATCCGGCAACTGCAGACGCTCTCGCGCGAAATGGGAGTGGAATTGCCGAAAGGGGCGGCGGCAATCGTGGATCGGGCGGGAGCCGCGCTGGTGCGGCAGCACGGGCGGGACATACTGCGGAAGACGGCCAAGATCCATTTCAAGAACTATCAGCGAGTCATCAATCCTTCTTTGTTCCCGTCGTGAGGCCTTTTCGTGGCCACAAGGCTTTGTGTTTCAGGGGGATACGGAACTGAGACGGCGAGGCCTCCGGTGCCGGTGACAAGTTCCGACGATGCATAAACCGTCCCCCGGTTCTGCCGATAATCTGAAAAAAGATAATCAGTTAGCCCGACCGGAGGGTGTATGGCTTTGCCGTGGGCGCCGTTTGGCGCCGCCTTGTTCATGTTGGCGCTGCTGGTGCTGCTCAGACTATATGGCAAATACCTGGCGGATCAATACCGCGAGCAGTTCCGCAATCTCGTCGTCGGCGTCGGCCTGTTCGGTTTGGTGGCCGTGCTCTACCTCGGCGAGGCGACGGGGGCGACGGCCGCTGTGCCGTTCATTTCGCAGCCGCCGTTCCTGGAGGTAAGCGCGGCGATTCTCGCGATCACCGGGGCCGTGCTGACGGCCTCCGGGGCCTCCGTGTGGCTGCCGGCGCGTCGGACGGGGAAGATCCTCCATGACGTCCCGTCAGAACCGCTTCGGCGCGAGGCGGAAATCGTCCGCGCCCAGCTCCAGGACGCACTCGCCCTCGGGGCGCCGCTGGCGGATTCGTTCACGGCGATTGCGCGTGTGTTGAAAGCGGCGCTCGGGGGAGAATTGAGTTCGCTGGCGATGGCATACGGGGAGTGGGATATCCGCCGCTATACGGCCGGCGGCAACGGGACGCATTTGACGGAGAAGTCGCTGGCGCGGGAGGCGGCGGGCCTCCCGCAGGAGAATGACAGCCCGCCTCCGGACCGACCGTTCGTGACCGTGGATTTCGAGCGTTTCCTCGAGCCGGCGCTGGCCGCGGTGCTTCGCCGCCAGCAACTGGCGGCGGCGCTGTTGGTGCCGCTCGGCGATCCGGGCGGCGCGGCGATGCTGGTCGCGGCGGCGCGCTCGGCCGAGGAATTCGGCGAGCGCGAACGCTACCTCGCCGCGCAGGTGCGCTTTCCGCTGCGGCTGGCGGTGGCGGTCGAACGGGAACGCGACCGGCTGGCGCGCGGGATGAAGCGGTCGGAGGCGCTCGCCCGTTTGTCCGCCCAGGCGGCGGCCCGGCTGGGTGACATCGACCGGCTGTTCGCCGAAGCAGCCGACGTCCTTCGCCGGTCGACCGGAGCGGCTGCGGTGCGGATCGCGCTGTTTGAAGACGACGGGCAGTTCCTGCGGTCGCGGGCCGCGGCGGCGGCGCACCCGGTGGAGAACGCCGTGCCGGCGACCGGGTACCTGATCCGCTCGCTCATGCCCCTGCACCAGTCGGTCCAGGCGACGGGCGAGGCGCTCCTGATCAGCCAGGCCGAGGCGGCCGAGCGGATGTCGGCGGCGGAGGCGCAACAAATATACCAGAGCGATCTCTCGACCGCGCTCCTGTCGCCCATCACCGCGGGAACCGAGACGCTGGGGATCATTGCCCTGGCCGACCGCCGGGGGAGCCGCCGGTTCGGATTCACCGACGACGACCGGACATTCGCCGCGGCCGTGGCGGCGGTGCTGGCCCAGGCCGTGCGCCTGCACGAGACACCCTGGGGCGCGCTCACCTGGCGGGATCGCGAGAGTGGCGAGGATGCGGACCGCCGGGCGGAGCTGCGCGGCCGGATTCGCTCGTCGCTGACCGGCATCCTCGGGTCGGTGGAGATGCTCCGCGCCCGCCCGGTCGGCCCTGAGGCCGAACGCTTCGTGGAGATCATCGATCGGTCGGCCCGGCGCATCGAAACAATTTTCTCGGAGGAGACGCCGGCGCGCTGATCGCCGCCGATCGGCGAAATCCCCCGGTCACGCAGCATGGATGTGCCGACCTACAAGCGGTGCGCCGCACGCGGCCCGGAGGCGGCCCCGCCGGAGCTGCCCGCCGCAGCCGCGCTCTACACCGGCGGAGGCATTCCCCAGTTGTTCCGGCGCCTCGGCACCGCCGAAGGCGCGGATGCATGGCTCTATGTGCCGGCCGGCACTCTGGACAGCCTCGTGCCGACGACGCCGGCGACGGAGGGTCAGTTCGCCTCGGCGGAAGGGCTGACGGTGGACGATAGCGGTCGCTTCTGTCCTCTGGTGGTCGGCGGGGCGGTGCGCGGTTTCCTCAGCGGCATGGACCGGCCGGACGGCGCTGCGCTCAAGGCCGCGGTGCTCGACTGGCTGCGGACGCGGGAGATCGCGACTCAGGCGACGCTGCTTCCGGCGCAGGCGGAACTGGCGGCGGCGCTGGTGGCCTGCGACCTGTCGCCGGAGCGGCTGCTGCGCAACGCCCTGAACCTCCTCGTCGAGCAGGTCCCATCGGGACTGGCGGCCGTGTACGGCGAATCGGAGGGCGTGTACGGGCTGCGGACGGCGGTCGGCGACATCGCCATGTGGGACATGCTCGAGGGGACGCTGCCGCACGCGACCGTGGGGCGCTGGATGGAGGGGCTGGCCGTGGGGCGCCACTTTCTGCCGGCGGGGTTTCTCCCCGAACGCCCCATGCTTCTCGATGCCGCCCCCGATTTCCTGTTCGTGCATGAGGGGCTGCGCTGCAGTCGTCCCCGGTCCTTCGTCATCATGCCCGTGCCCGGCGACATCGCGCGCGAGGCCGGGGAGCGGCTGCTCACGATCGCGCGCTTCATCGCCGCGCTCGATGCGGACGGCCTGAGCATCACCGAGGATCTGATCAACGTGTGCGGCCAGTTCCGTTTCGCCTGCGACCAGGGGCGGCCCGGCCGGGAGCTGCTGGAGAACCTCTTCGAGGTGCTGCAGCGCCGGATGGGGCTCTCCCGAATCGTGTTGGCGGCCGCCGACGGCGGGGGCGCGGCCGCGGTCGGCCGCCCCGAGATGCCGCCGTCGGTGCGCGCCGAATCCTCACCGGGGATCGCCGCGGCGATTCAGGCGGCGGCGCGCGGCGGCCGCAGTTTCTCGCCCGATGTGTCGGCCCTGGGGCTCCTCGACGACGACGAGGCGAAGCGCTACTACCTGGACAACGTGCGCTCCGAATACTGCGTGCGGCCGCGGGATGCCGGTTGCGGCGAAACGCTCGTCGCCTTCGGCCATCCGGAGACCGGGCTCCGACTGCGGCAGTTCGAGCGCCTCCTCGACTCGACCGCCATGCTGCTGGACCTCTATTATCAGTTGGAGGGGAGACTCAACGCGTCACCGGGAGCGGCGGATGCCCAGGGAAAACCGGAGCGGCGCTGGGCGACAGCCTCGGCGATGGCGGAGGGACATTTCCACGCCGTGTACGACACCCTCTCAGGGCTGCTGGGGAAGACGGAGGTGGCGGCGGCGATCGGCGGCGCGGCCGCTCAGACTGGACATTCTCCGGCCGGCGAGGCGCTCGCCCGGGTCGTGCGCAGCCTCGACCACCTGCGCGCCCTCGTGCGCGACACGGCGTCGGCGGCGGATGAGCCGGTCGCGGTCGAGCGGGCGCTGGCCGAACTGCCGGGCATGCTGGAAGGGAAGGCGCACCACTTGGAGGACCTAAGGGGCCTCGCGCTGACAGTGGCAATCGGGCCGCCGTCGGGCCGCTCGTTTTCGATTCTGCGCCGCGATCTCTACGACCATCTCTACCCTGCGCTGCTGGCGGTCATGGAGGCGGCGGTTCGGTCGGGCGAAGTGCGCATCCGGGCGGCCACTCACCGGGGAGCCGACGCGGTGGAAGTGACCTGTCCCGCGCCGCTGCTCGGCCGGAGAAGTATCGCGGACGTTATGCAGGTATGGACCGGGGAGGCGGGAGAACGCGAGGGAGGCGGGCGCACCCTGTTCGACGCGGGTCGGTACGTATGGGTGTGCGACGCGCGCGGGCGCGATCCCCAGCGGGCGTGGCTGGCGATCCGGCACGACATCAACACCCTCCGGCCCGACCGGCCGGTGGATCGGCATGACCGGGAGGTGGGGTGATGCGCACTTCGGGGATACTCATTCAGAAATATTACCACGTGCGCACGGGCCATAAGCTGGCCGGCATCATCGCCCAGGTCGACACGCTCTCGCTGATGGCGGCGCGGCAACTCGGCTGCGACTTCTGCGCCGTGTTTTACCGGACCGCGGGCAACCGCACGCTCATTCCCGTGTCGTATCAGCACGGGAGCCACCTCAGCATTCGGAACCTCGAGTTGCTCGAGAAGGCGTGGGGGGAGGCCGAGGTGGAGAAGACGCCGCCGGAGCGGGGTTTGCGGGACTTGCCGGCCAGGGCGTCTGCGGCGGACGCTTTCGGGGCCGCGAACGGCTTCGCCTGCCGCTACCTTCTCCCGGTGCACGAGGATGGGCGGCTGTGCGCGGTGGTGATCGGCTACTGGTTTGAGCGGCCGGGCGCGATCGCCGGCGAAGCGGAGCGGATGCTCGATCTGGTCGGGTCGGTGCTGCGGGCGGCCCTGTCGATCGCCGACCAACTGCTCGTGGTCGAGAACTACTCGACCCGCCTCTCCGAGCTGCTCCCGGTGTTCGAGGCGCCGCTGGAGGAAACGAAGTTCTCGGCCCTGGTGAGCGCGACGCTCGGGCGGGCGGCGCGGATCTGCCCGACGGCGTACGTGGTGCTTCTGGCGCGCGACCGCAGGACCGGGAGAATCGGCTGCGCGGAGTCGTACGGCGACCGGAAACCCTCGTCCGAACTGTGCGACTTTATCCTCCGGGCGGCCGAGCCGCTCACGCAGGTGGAGGCGGCGGGCGATGAGGATGACACGCGCCGGTTCCGCTGCCGCGATCTCGCGCGGGCCGATACCCTCGGCCTGACCGACCTGGTCGTGCTACCGGTCGCGCCCGGCGACGAGTTGTACTACCTGCTTGCGGTCGGCGCGACGGGGGAGCACGGCCTGTCGGCGAACGACAGGGAGCTGCTGTCGGTGTTTGCGGTGTTTGCCCAGACGGTGCTCCGGAACGCGCTCCTCTTCCGGCGGCTGCAGCGGGCCAACCGGCTCCTCGAACGGTCCTCCGACCGGCTCGCCGACGCCGAGGCGATGGCGGCGCTGACCGATCTGACCTCCGGCGTGGCCCACGATTTCAACAACATCTTCGGCGGGATCATGGGCCGCGTGCAACTGCTCCGCCTCCGTGCGAGGGAACTCCCGCAGTTCAACGACGAGCTGGCGAAGGTCGAACGGCTGGTCGCCGAGGGGGCGGAGACGGTTCGCCGTCTGCAGGAGTTCGCCACCAGCGGGCGGGCCAAGGATGTGCAGCCGGTCGACCTTGTCGCGCTCGTGCAAAAGACGCTGCAGCCAGCCCAGGCGCGCTGGCGGGAACTGGCGGTCAGCAAGAGTATCCGGATAGAATTCCGCCCCGAAACGGAGGCCGCGGTCATCGAGGGTTGCGCTGAGGATCTCGCCACCGTCCTGCGAAAACTTCTCGAAAACGCCGTGGAGCACGCGCCGGAAGGATCCACCGTGGCGGTGGCGCTGGCGGCCGACGCCTCCGACTACCGGCTGCAGGTGTGCGACAGGGGCAAGGGGATTCCGCCGGAGGCAGGCAAGAAGATCTTCTACCCGTTCTTCACCACAAAAACGGAGCGCGGGGCGGGGCTGGGCCTGGCCATTGTCCACGGCATCGTGTCGCGACACGGCGGCAAAGTCGGATACGAATGTACGCCGGATGCCGGGACGGTGTTCACCGCGGCGTTCAAGCGGCCCGCGACGGTGGCCGAGATCTCCGAGGTCACCACGCGGCGGAAGGCGAGCGCCGCCGGGCTGCGCATCCTGGTGGTCGACGACGACGACCAGATCCGGGAGGTTCTCCGCGACATGCTCGTGATCGCCGGCCACCAGGCGGTGGCGTGCGCGAACGGTTTCGAGGCGCTGGAGACCGTGAACCGGGAGCCGTTTGATATCATGATCACCGATCTGGGGATGCCGGGGATGTCCGGGCTCGATCTGGCCGGGGCTGTGCACGAGCAGGCGCCGAAAATGCCGATCGCCATGATCACGGGTTGGGGGACGCAGTTGGACCAGCGGGAGATAGCGGCCAAGGGAGTGCGGGCGGTGCTGTCTAAGCCGTTTCATCTCAAGGATATTCGCGCGCTCGTCGACGAACTGGCGGGCGCCTGAGAACTTTCTCACAGCCAGGACAAAACCGTTGCCTTTTGCGCGCCGCGCCGTATATTATTCCCGGTAACAGTCTTCGGGGCGAGGCGAAAATCCTCGACCGGCGGTGAGAGCCCGCGACTCCCACGAGAGTGGGACTGAGCCTGTGAAATTCAGGCGCCGACGGTACAGTCCGGATGGGAGAAGATTGCGATTCGACCGGCGGTGCGGCCGTGTATGCCGCCCGGCGGCCCGTGCGCCTCGGCCCCGAAACTCTGCATTCGGGGTTTTTTCGTGGCCGACGAGACGGACATCAGGTACATGCAACGGGCGCTCGAGCTGGCGGCGCGGGGACGGTTCCGAACCGCGCCGAACCCGATGGTCGGGGCGGTGATTGTCCGCCAGGGGCGCATCATCGGCGAGGGGTATCACCGGAAGGCAGGCTCGGATCACGCCGATATCGCGGCCATCCGGAACGCCGTCGAGCCGGTGGCCGGGAGCACGGTGTACGTGACGCTGGAGCCGTGCTGCCACACCGGGCGCACCGGTCCCTGCACGGCGGCCCTCATCGAGCACGGCGTGGCGCGCGTCGTGTTCGCCGCCACCGATCCCGACCCCCGCGTGCGGGGAAAGGGGGCGCGGCGGCTCCGGCAGGCGGGTATCCGGGTAGAGGCCGGGATCCTGCGCGAGCAGGCGGTTCGGCTCAACGAAGTATTCTTCGCCTTCCATCGGACCGGCCGGCCGTTCATTATCCTCAAGACGGCGCAGACACTCGATGGCCGGATTGGGGCGGGCAACGGCGACTCGAAATGGATTTCCAGTCCGGCCTCGCGGCGGATGGCCCACGAACTGCGGGCCGAAGCGGATGCGATCGTAGTGGGGGGCGGAACCGTGCGGCGCGACAACCCCGCCCTGACCGTGCGCCACGTCACCGGACCCGATCCCTACCGCGTCATCCTCAGCGCCTCCCTGCGTTTCCCCAAATCCTGCCGCCTTCTGGACGACAACGCCGACGCCCGCACGATCATCGCGACGATGGCCGAAAATGTCGAGCGGTTTGCGCGGACCCGGCGCGGACGCTCGCTCACCTTCTGGTCGATTCGGAGGCGCCGGGATGGGCAGCTCGACGTGGCCGACCTGGTGCGCAAGGCGGGCCAATTCGGTCTGCGCTCGCTGTTGGTCGAGGGGGGGAGCCGGGTGGCAACGTCGTTTCTCAAAGCCGGGCTGGTCGACAAGTATGTCGCGTTCGTGGCCCCCAAGCTCCTCGGCACAGGAATCGACGCCGTCGGCGATCTCGGCATCGCCTCGATCGACAGGGCGCTGACCTTCGCGCGCACTGAAATACTCACCTGCGGCCCGGACATCGTCGTCATCGGGTATCCGAAGAGGAGGAAGTGAGATGTTTACCGGGTTGGTCGAAGACGTGGGGACGATCGCCGACATCGGCCTGCGGGGGAACTACCGGGTGTTGTCGATAGTCTCGGTGCTGGCCGATGAGCATCTGCGGATCGGCGATTCGGTGAACTGCGACGGCGCCTGCCTGACCGTGGTCCGGGTCGGGGCGGGGACGTTCACGGTGGAGGCGTCGCCCGAGACGGCGGCGCGGACAATTTTGAATGACTACCGGCGCGGCGACCGGCTCAATCTCGAACGGGCTCTGCGGGCGGGCGACCGGCTCGGCGGGCATTTCGTCCTCGGACATGTCGACACGACCGGGACAATCGAGCACGCCCGATCGGCGGGGGAATCGCGGGAGATCGCCGTGACCTTCGACCCGGCCTTCGATGCGCTCGTGGTCGAGAAAGGGTCGATTGCGCTTGACGGGATTTCGCTGACGGTGAATGCCGTGCGATCGGCCTGGCTGGCGGTATCTCTGATTCCGCACAGCCTTGCCCGGACGACCGCGGGCGGATATCAGGCGGGCCGGCGGGTGAACATTGAATTCGATATGATTGGCAAATATATCATTAAGATACGGCAATCAACCGGAAGTAATACTTTAACCTTGGATAAGCTCAGGCAGAGCGGATGGTAAGCCATGGCGGACGAGCAGATATTCAACACGGTGGAAGAAGCCATCCAGGAGATTCACGCGGGGCGGTGTGTCATAGTCGCCGACGATGAGGACCGCGAGAACGAAGGGGACCTGATCATGGCGGCCGAGAAAGTGACGCCGGAGTGGGTCAACTTCTTCGCCAAACACGGCCGGGGTCTGATTTGTGTCTGCATGCCCGAGGAGCGGATCGCCCGGCTCGCGCTGCACCCGATGGTGGATCGGAACACGGCGCTCCACGGCACGCGGTTCACGGTGTCGGTGGACGCGGTGGAGGGGACGACGACCGGGATCAGCGCGGCCGACCGGGCGAAAACGGTGCGGGTGCTGGCCAATCCAGCCTCGCGGCCGGAGGATCTGGCGCGGCCGGGACACATCTTTCCCATCCAGGCGGTGACCGGAGGCGTCCTGAAGCGCGCCGGGCACACCGAAACCGCGGTGGATCTGGCGCGGCTGGCGGGTCTGAACCCGGTGGGGATGCTGTGCGAGATTATGGATGACGACGGGAGCATGGCGCGGGTACCCCGGCTGGCGCAGTTCGCCAGGGAGCACGGGCTGGCGTTCATTACCGTGCGCGACCTCATCGCCTACCGCCGCCGGACCGAAAAGAACGTCGAGCGCGTGGAGACCGTCGACTTCCCCACCGAATACGGGGATTTCCGCCTTCACCTGTACAAGTCGAAACTCGATGACCACTACCACGTCGCCCTGGTGAAAGGGGAAGTGGCGGGGAAAAAAGACGTGCTCGTCCGGGTCCACTCGAGCTGCGTGACCGGGGACATTTTCGGGTCCTGCCGGTGCGACTGCGGGCAGCAGCTCCACGCGGCGATGCGCCAGGTCGACCGGGAAGGCTGCGGCGTCGTGCTCTACATGACGCAGGAGGGGCGCGGGATCGGGTTCGCCAACAAGATCCGCGCCTACCGGCTTCAGGAGGACGGGCAGGATACGGTGGAGGCGAACGAATCGCTCGGGTTCAAGCCGGATCTCCGGGAGTACGGCGTCGGGGCGCAGATTCTGGTTGATCTGGGGCTGAGTTCGATCCGACTATTGACGAACAATCCGAAGAAGGTGATCGGGTTGGAAGGGTACGGTCTGGAGATCACCGAGCGCGTGCCGCTGGAGTTCGCGCCCGGAAAATACAACCGCCGCTATCTGGAAGCGAAGCGGGACAAGCTGGGACACTTTCTCTCACTGAAACGGATGGGAGCGTAGCGTATGGCCTACAAGACCTATGAGGGCAAGCTGGAGGCGGCGGGCTTTCGGTTCGGGCTGGTGGTGAGCCGGTTCAACAATTTCCTGACCGACAAACTGCTCGAGGGCGCCCTTGATTGCCTGATGCGGCACGGGGCGAGCGAGGATAAAATCGCCGTCGCCTACTGCCCGGGCGGATTCGAGGTGCCGCCCGTCGCGGCACGCATGGTGCGGTCGGGGAAGTACGACGCCGTGGTCTGCCTGGGCGCGGTGATCCGCGGCGACACGCCGCACTTCGAGTACATCGCCGCCGAGTCGGCCAAGGGAATTGCCCGGCTGGCGATGGAGGCGGGGATCCCGGTGATCTATGGCGTGGTGACGGCGGACACGCTCGAGCAGGCGATCGAACGCTCGGGGACCAAGGCGGGGAACAAGGGGTGGCACGCGGCCGAGGCGGCGCTCGAAATGGTGAATCTCTACAGGGCGATCGAATGAAGCGGGCGGCGGCGGAGAACGCCGCAGGCGACGGGGGGGCCGCGTGAGACCGTTCGAACAACCCCGCCGGCAGGCGCGCGAACTGGTGCTCCAGGCGCTCTACGCCACCGAGTTCGGCAGCGCGCGGCCGGAGGAAGCGTTGGCCGACCTGCTCGCCGACCAGCCGCTGGCCGAAGGGGCGACGGCCTTTGCGCAGCGTCTGTTCGCCTCGACGCGGCGCCGGGTCGAATGGGCCAACGCCGCCATCGCCGAGCTGGCGGTCAACTGGAATATCAACCGCATCGCGGCCGTCGACCGGGTGATCCTGCGAATGGCGCTGGTGGAGCTGGATGAGTTCCCCGATACGCCGGTGAAGGTGGTGCTCAACGAGGCAATCGAACTGGCGAAGAAGTTCTCGACCGCCGAATCGTCGGCCTTCGTCAACGGGATCCTCGATGCGTGGGTGAAGCGGAACGACCGGGGAACGGGCCCGGGGACGTAGGGCGAGCGGCCGGCGGCGAAGTCTGTCCCTTCACTTGAGAATCAGCAATTGGATATCGGCGTCGGCGGCCGGTGCGACGCTGATCGCGCGGGGCGCCGCACCCTCCTCGAAAATCGTGACCGCCACGGCGGCGGCGTGCTTGGCATCGGAGTAACGCGCCGTGATCGCCGCCGCGGTGCGGAGTATCTCCTCCGACCGGTCCCGGCCGGCCAGGAGGGTCACGGGGGAGTTGGTGTCGAGGGCCTCGAGGTGGACGTGCTGGGGCCGCTTGAGCGCGAGCAGATGCCGGTTGTCCTCCTCGTCGCGGCCGACCACGATTTTGGCGTCGGGCGCGAGGCGGAAGTGGCGGCCGTACTTGAGCAGGTTCAGCTCGTCGAAAGTCAGCCGGTCGGTGTGCGCCATGAGGTCGCGCAGGCGATTTGAATAGCCGACGTCGGTGAGCAGACAGCCGGCCGCGGGCGTGGGGTAATCCTCCAGACCGAATGCGGCGGCCAGCTCGAGCTGGCGTTTGCGGGAACGCCCCTCGATCCCCTCGAGCAGGTTGCGGTCGACCAGGCCGGTGCGTTCGGGAATGGTGGGGGGAAGCAGCTTGGCCGAGAGCGGTCGCAGGAGGCGGCCGGCCAGGCCGGTCTCTTCCTCGATGAGGCGCAGTTTCGGCTTGATCTGCGACATGGGCCGCTGGCCCACCACCTCGCCCGTGATGATGAAGTCGGCGTTTACCATCTCCATGAAGGTCCGGCCTTCGGTGAGCATGAGGATGCGGCAATCGGTGCAGGGGTTCATGTTTTTGCCGCGGCCGAACCGTGGGTTCTCGACGATGTCGATGAATTTCTGCCCGAGGTGCATGAGCTTGACGTTGAAACCGAACTTCTCGGCGGTCGGGTACGGGTTCGAGCCGCAGGAGGACCGGTCGCCGAGATCACAGCCGAAGTGGGTCATGAAGGTGAGGGCGGTGACTTCGATGTTCTGGCGCAGGATGAGGAGAATCGCCAGGGCCGAATCCAGGCCGCCGGAGAAGAGGGCGATGGCGTGGCCGCGTTTGGCGCCGCTACCGTTATACATGGGCTGGCATAGTCCTTCTTTACGTCGTTGCTGCTGGCCTCTATACGCCGGCCGGCGACGGACTGTTGGCCGCCCGGACAGGCGGTGACAATATACGTCCGGCCGCCGACCGGGCAAGGGCAAAGACCTTGACTTGATGCTGCGGGGCGGCTAATTTGTGGCGCAACCGACGGTGGGAAAGGAAAGCAGCCATTCTCCGCGCGATCAACAGCTGGCTCAAGCACTTCGCTTTCGAGCTCCAACGGATGTTCTTCTTCTCGCTCCGCACGTCGGCGGCCCTCTTCCAGCGCCCTTTCTACGGGACCGAGACTATCGAGCAAATGTACAACGTCGGGGTGGGGTCGCTCTTTCTCGTGATCCTGACCGGGATGTTCGCCGGGCAGGGGCTGGCTTACGCTTTCGCGGTTGAACTGGCGGAACTGGGGGCCAAGAACTACCTGGGTCGGATCATGGCGATCGCGGTGGTGCGGGAGCTGGGGCCGCTCCTGGCGGCCTTGATGATCGCCGCCCGGGTGTCGTCCGGGATCACGGCCGAGCTGGGGGCGATGAAATCATCGCACCAGATCGATGCGATGGTGGCCTTCGGGGTCGACCCGCGCAAGAAGCTCATCGTCCCCCGCATCATCGCGCTCCTCGTGATGGTGCCGGTGCTGACGGTGGTGACCGATGTGCTGGCCATTCTCGGAGGGTACATCGTCGGCACGCTCGTGGCGCACCTGGCGCCGTCGATCTACTGGGCGGCGGTGAAAGAGCGCCTCGTATTCGGAAACCTGTTCATCGGTTTGCTGAAGCCGGTGGTGTTCTCGGTGGTCATTGCCCTGGTGTCGACGTACAAAGGGTTCACCGCGGAGGGGGGCACCAAGGGCGTGGGCCGGGCGACCACGGAATCGGTGATGATTTCGTCGATCACAATCCTGGTGGTGAATTTCTTCATCACCCGGGTGGTGTTCGCAACCATTAAGGGGTGGCTGTGATCGCGCTCCGCAGCGTCCATTTCGCCTACGCCGACCGGCCCATTCTCCGGGATGTGTCGTTTTCGCTGGCGGAGGGGGAGTCCATGGTGATCCTGGGGCCGTCGGGCTCCGGCAAGTCGACCATCCTCCGGCTCATCCTCGGGCTGGAGTGTCCCCAGCGGGGCGACGTGATCATCGACGGCGAGAGCATTTGCCGCATGAAGGAGTCACGGAAGATCGATGTGCGCAAGAAGATCGGGATGGTGTTCCAGGCGGGGGCGCTGTTTGATTCGCTCACCGTGGGCGAAAATGTCGCCTACTACCTGCTGGAGCACACCCGGCTGCCGTGGGACGAGGTCGACCGCCGGGCGCGCGAGATGCTCGGGTTCGTCGGGCTCGACGCGGACGAGATCATCGACAAGCTGCCCGAGGAGCTCTCCGGCGGCATGCAGCGGCGGGTGGCGATCGGGCGGGCGCTGCTGTCGACCAATCCCCGAATCATGCTCTACGACGAGCCGACAACGGGTCTCGATCCGCGTTCCACCGAGCAGGTGCTCAAGCTCATCCAGCGGCTGAACGCGGACAAGGGAACGGCGTCGGTGGTGGTGACCCACGAGATCGCCGATGCGCTCGCGGTGGCCGACCGGTTTGTGCTCATATCGGCCGGCGAGGTGGCGTTCGACGGGACCTTCGAGGCTCTCCGCGATAGCGCCGATCCCCGGGTGCTCGATTTCCTCGCCCCCTTCCGGGAATCGTTTGCGGAAGTCAGCAGAAAACGTTTTATATAGAGTCGAAGCGGCGGCGGTTTGGCCGCCAAAGGAAAAAGGCAAGCGACAGGCGCGCATATGAGAAGTACGGTCGGTGTCAAGTGGGGCGGGTTGAAGGTGGGGATCCTCATCATGCTGGCGATCCTGGTTCTGCTCTGGGCCTCGCTCAGCGGCGGCGGAACCTCGATCTTCTCCGCCAAATTCACCTACCACTCTTACTTTAAGAATGTCAGCGGAATGGTCGCCGGGGCGCCGGTGTGGATGGCCGGGGTCGAAGTCGGGAACGTCCGCCGCATCGAATTCGTCAACCTCGACAGCCTCCGGCGGGTCCTGATCACCTTCACGGTCAAAGAGTCGGTGCACAAGATGGTGACAAGCGACGCCCGGGTGCAGCTCGGGACGATCGGGTTTCTCGGCGACAAGTACCTCGAAGTGATCCCCGGGGGAATCGGCGGGCCGGTCCTTCCCGAGGGATCGCTCATTCCGCCCCAAGACGTGGGGAGCGCCGAAGCGGTATTCGCGGCGGCCGAGAATGCCATCGGTGAGGCGGAGGCGCTGGCGGCCAACCTCGATACGCTGCTCGCCCGGGCCAACGCCGGCGTCGGCACGCTCGGAATGCTCGCCACCAACCAGGAGTTGTACGTGCAGATGACGCGGCTGGCCTCCGAGATGGCCGACCTCGCCCGCGGTCTCCAGGCCAACCAAAAGGAACTGCTGACCTCGGTGACCCGGGCGGCCAACACGATGGCCGACGTGGGGGAGAAGCTCGATGACTCGACGGGGACAGTCGGGCGGCTGGTGACCGACACCATGCTCTACGCCAATCTGACTGCGCTTACCTCGCAGTTGGACTCGACCCTGACGAAGATCAACCGGGCCGAAGGGAGTCTCGGGCTGCTGGTCAACGATACGACCCTGTACGTGGAGATCGCCGCTCTGTTGGCCCGGAGCAACCGGCTGGTCAAGGATATTCAGGACGATCCGAAAAAGTATCTGGGGTTTTCGATTTTCTGATGGGAGTTGGAATGCGCCGCTGCCGTATCCTCGTTGTGCTTGCCGCCCTGTCGGTCCTCGCTGTCGGCGGTTGTTCGAAGTCCGAGCAGCCTGCCCCGAACCCGGACCGTCCCCAGGTCGTTCCCGACCGGGTCATTGCGGTCCCGGAGGGTTTCGGCGTGATTCGCCTGATCACCGGCCCCTATTCGCCCGAGATTGTCTCAAGGGGTTTCTACCACCTGCGCGGGCCGATTCCCCTCCAGCCCTTCGAACTCGGCCTGCACCAGTACGCGCTCATGGATTCCATCGCCAACTACGAGGTGCTCCGGTACCGCGAGTTTGACGGATTCGAGAGCGTGCTCGACAGCGTCCCGCCGGGGAGGTACACGCTGCTCGTCTACGTGTCGCGGCTGGGTCGGGCGGAGACCAAGCTGGATACTGTGGTGAGTCCGGATGGGGACACGACCATCACCGACCCGGTCAAGTCGATGCCGCCCTATGACTACTATTTCCGGCCCGTTCTCGTGGACAGCATCGTGGTGGCGGACGGGCAGGTGAGCACGATCGATCTGTCGCTGAGTTTGGAGAAGTGGGGGCGTCCGGTCCAGACGGACGCCGGGTGGGAGGCGCCGCGGGCGCGCTACCTCCTGTACAGCCCCCGGTAAAGAGGGGATCTGGGCCGGCGACCCACATCCGGCGGCGGACGAACGCGCCGCTGCGGGAATGCATTTTGCGCTTGCCCGGCGGGCAGGCGTATCGTAGATTATTTTGATCCATACATTGCATAATGCGTCGGACGAAAGGAGCGTGATTACGATGCCGCGCTATCTCATCGAAGTGCCCCACGAGGAAGACACGGTCGCCTGCGCCCGGGTGGTGAAGGTGTTCCTGGAGACCGGATCGCATTTTCTCACCCACGCGGACTGGGGGTGCGAGGACGGCGAGCACAAGGCCTGGATCACGGTCGAGACGGACACGCGGGAGGCCGCCCGCAGCGTCGTGCCGCCGGCCTTTCGCTCCCAGGCGAAAGTGACGCAGTTGACCTACTTCACGATGGAGGAAATCGACGCGATTCTCGAGCGCCACGGCCGGGGGGCGCGGGACGGCTCCGGCAACTGAGTCCGGGCCGGGCGGGGCCGGCTAGACGGGGGCGGTGGCGAGCATGTACTCCAGGAGGCGGAGGGCGCCCGCCTTGCCGCCGGCCCCGATTTCCATGGACGGTCCGACACAGGCGGGACAGCCGGCCTCACAGCCGCAGCCGCGGAGGCGGTGGTAGACCGCCTCGCAGAGCCGTTCGTGCTCGGTGAAGAGCTTCTCGGCCAGCCCCACGCCGCCGGGGATGTTTTCGTAGAGGAAGATGGTGGGGCACTCGGTGAAGGGGGCGCGGACCTGGGAGACGGCGCGCAGATCGCGCGCGTCGCACATCACCCACAGGGGGGCGATCTTGCCGAGGATGTTGGCGAGGCCGCGCAACGCCCCGCCGAAATCCTCGCCGCCCACCCCGACCCGGAAAGCCACGTCGCCCGCGAACGAGTACCACACTGCGTGGGTGTGCATCTCGATCTCCGGCATGGTGAGTTTGCCCCACCCGACGTTCTCGTGGGTCTCGAACTTGATTTTCTTGAACAGCACGGTGACACTGGTCACCGTGACCTCGCCGCACGAAATGTCGGCCTCGCCGAACCGCCGGGTCCGGTCGACATCGAGCACCTTCAGGTCAGTCTTGGTTTCGGCGTCGGTGTAGTAATCGACGGAGACCTCTTTCACGTACGCCTTGCGCCCCTCCCAGTCCAGGCGGGTGACCTGGTACTGGTTGGCGCGGTGGAGGTAGATTGCCTGCGGGTGGAGGAAGATGGGCGCGGAGAAGAAATCGACCTCGCCGATCACCTCGGAGCGGTTGCTCTCGTTGAGGATGACGAAGTTTTCCGGGGAGGCGGAGCGCAGCGACACCTCCTGGGCGGGGTAGATTTCCGACGACCAGTGGTAGCGGGCGCCGGCGTGGCGGACGATCTTGGCGTCCTCGAGGTACTCGAGGATCTCGCGGGTGCCGTCGTCGCGGGCGTACTCGTGCTCCTCGAAGGGGAGTTCGAAGGCCGCGCACTTGAGGTGGTTGCTGCGGATGATGAGGTTGTTCGGGTCGATGATGCCGGATTCGGGGGTGCGGCCGAAGATGTACTCCGGTTCGGCGCAGAGGAACTGGTTGATGGCGGTCGAGTTGGCGATCATGACGGTAAGCGATGTCTTCGAGCGCCGTCCGGCCCGCCCGGCCTGCTGCCAGAGCGAGGCCATGGTGCCGGGGTAGCCGACGATGATGGAGACGTCGAGACTGCCGATATCGAGCCCGAGTTCCAGGGCATTGGTGGAGACGACGCCGTGGATGCGCCCCGCCCGGAGACCCTGTTCGATGGCGCGGCGCTCGTTCGGCAGGTAGCCGCCGCGGTAGCCGGCAATGACGACGCCGCGGCCAAAATCCCCCTGCAGCTCGCGCTGGAGGTAGGTGAGGAGCACCTCGACGTAGAGCCGGTAGTGGGCGAAGATGATGGTCTGGATGCGCTGCCGCAGAAAGAGGGCGCCCAGGCGGGCGGCCTCGTTGAGGGCAGAGCGGCGAATCCCGAGCTGCTTGTTCACCACCGGCGGATTGTAGATGAGAAAGTGCTTCTCGCCGGCGGGCGCACCGTTGTTGTCCACCAGCTCGACCGGGCGGCCGATGATCCGCGCGGTCAACTCGGCCGGGTTGGCGATGGTCGCCGAGCAGCAGATAAACTGCGGGTCGGAGCCGTAAAACCGGCAGATCCGCCGCAGGCGCGTGATCACGTTCGCCAGGTGGGAGCCGAAGATGCCCCGGTACTGGTGGACCTCGTCGATCACCACGTACTTCAGGTTCTCGAACAGCTTGATCCACTTCGTGTGGTGGGGGAGAATGCCGGCGTGGAGCATGTCGGGGTTGGTGATGACGATGTGGCCGGCCGCGCGAATCCTCCGCCGCGCCGTCTGCGGCGTGTCGCCGTCGAACGTATACGTCCCGATATCGACTCCCAGCTTCTGGATCAGGTCGTACAGCTCCGAGAGCTGGTCCTGGGAGAGGGCCTTGGTGGGAAACAGGTAGAGCGCCCGCGACTCCGGCTCGCGCATGATGCGGTCGAGGACCGGGAGGTTGTAGCAGAGCGTCTTGCCGGAGGCGGTGGGGGTGACGACGACCACGTCGCGGCCGGCGGCTACGTGGGCGACCGCCTCGCCCTGGTGGGTGTAGAGGCGGTCGATGCCGCGGGTCTTGAGGGCCCCAATCAGGCGGCCGTCGAGGGCGCCGGGGAAATCGACATAGCGGGCCGGACGGGCATCGAACGACCGCCAGTGCGTCACATTCTCAGAAATGTCCTTGTCGGAGCGGAGGAGATCGAGAACTTGTTCGAGGTTCATGGATAGCCAGTCTGGGTTTGGGCGCCGGAGGAGCCGATCGCGGGCGCCGGCGGCGCGGCCGTTCACACCACGCCGGTCAGTTTACGGCGGCACACATCACAGAACTTCCGGCCCTTGTTGTCGATATCGAGCATCATCTGGCTGTAGTAGTTGACGCACCGGGGGTTGCGGCACTCCCGCAACTCGAACAAATGGGCCAACTGGTGGAGCGCCTCCTTGTACAGCCGGGGATACACCTTCTTCTCATCTTCGGGCAGGCCGTAAAACTCCTGCCGCAACTGGTACAGGGACACCACCGAGGTTCCGGCGACAATGTCGGCGTGGCCGAGCAGGGTGTCCTGGTCGGGAAGATAGAGGTCTTCTTCGCACACCGCGATCACTTTTTCGCGGGAATTGGCTTTGACGCGCTCGAGTTTGGCCAAGAGGACGGTGACATAGTACTGGCTGCGGACGACGTTGAGGGCCTCGCTGGGCATTTTCATGCCCTTGAGGATGTCGACGGACCGGTTGAACACCGGGCCGATGTCGGCGGCTAACCGGTTGACCATCATCGGGTCAACCTCACCGAGCGGGACGACCACGATCTTAGATCTCAATATCGCCATGAACCCCAATTCCCGGCCGTCGGCTCGGGCGGCCGCAACCTGTCGCCGGGTCGCCCTTCATCGGCAGCCGGCGGTTGTGCGTCACTCGGCCGTGAAAAAGCGGTCCCTGCGGCCCGTCGGGGACACACCCACCCGCACCTGGCCGGCGCATTTCGGACACCACCCGACAAAGGCCGAACCCTCCCGGTTCAGGTAGATGCGCGAGTAGACTCGGCAGCACTTGAAATACATCCCGAGAAAAGGCCGGTGATGGGCGTCTTTCGGACCGTTCATACGCTGACAAGAATACGGAAGAAAAACGGAAAAATCAATCACTTGGAGGAGGCCCTGGGGGCGAAGGATTCGATCGCCGTCAGTGAGACCCGGCTGCGGTGTCGCCGCCCGGTTCCGGGCTGGCCAGTTCGCGCATGATCGCGACCGAGGCCGAGCTGCCCAGCCGCGAGGCGCCGGCGGCGAGCATGGCGCGCGCATCGGCCAGCGTGCGGATCCCGCCCGAGGCTTTGACCTCGATCCGGCCGCCAGCTGCCCGAGAAAGAGCGCGCACCTGCTCCACGGTCGCCCCGCCGAAAAACCCGGTGCCGGTCTTGACGAATTGTGCGCCGCCGTCGATCACCGCCTGCGCCGCTTCGGCCCAGCGGGAGGCGGGGAGAAGGCCGGCCTCGATGATCACTTTGAGCAGGACGTTGTAGGGGAGGGCGCGGCGCACGGCGCTGATCTCGCGCGCGACGTCCGCGCACCGTCCCTCGACCAGCCAGCCGATGTTGGCGACCAAGTCGATCTCCCGCGCACCATCGGCCGCGCCCTTCACGGCTTCTTCAACCTTGACGTCGGTGCGGTTCGCTCCGAGCGGGAAGGCGGCGACCCCGATCACTTTGACGCCCGTTCCCCGGAGGTGATCGCCGCAGAGGGGGATCCAGACGGGATTGACGGCGACGCCGCAGAATTCGTGGGCGCGCGCCTCGGCGCACAGCCGCCCGATGTCGGCCGCGGTGACGTCCGGTTTCAGCGCGGCGTGATCGAAGCGACGGTGGAGCTCGTGCAGGAGCGGGTCGCTCATCGCAGTCCCACCTCTCCGGCGAAGGAGTTCCCGGCCAGGCTGCCCGGCAGGCGGAACAGCTCGGCGACCGTGGCGCCGACGTCGGCGAAGGTCGCGCGGGCGCCGAGATTGACGCCGGCTTTCACCCGCCGCCCGTACGCCAGGAGCGGGACATACTCGCGGGTGTGATCGGTGTGGCGCGCCAGGGTCGGGTCACAGCCGTGGTCGGCCGTGATGATCAGCATGTCATCCTCGCGCAGGGCGTCAAGGAGCGCGCCGAGGCGGCGGTCGAAATCCTCCAGGGCGAGGGCGAAATTCGCCGGGTCGCGGCGATGCCCCCAGGCCTGATCGAAATCGACGAGGTTCGTGAAAATGAGGCCATGGTCGCGGTCGCCCCGGACCAGCTCGATGGTCGCTTCCATGCCCGCCGCGTTGCCCTCGGGCTTCACGTGGGAAGTGATGCCCCGGGCGGCGAACAGGTCCCAGATCTTGCCGACCGCGTACGTGGGGCGGCCGGCCGCGACCATCAGGTCGAGCAGGGTGGGTCCGCCGGGGGGCAGCGAGAAATCGCGGCGGCCGGCGGTGCGGACAAACCGTCCGGGGGAGCCGATGAAGGGGCGGGCGATCACCCGGGCGACCGCGTGCTCACCGGTGAGCAGTTCGCGGGCCGCCTCGCAGTAGCGATACTGCTCGGCCAAGGGGTAGCGCTCCTCGTGGGCGGCCATTTGCCAGACCGAGTCGGCCGAGGTATACAGGATAACCGCCCCGGACCGGAGATGCTCTTCGCCGAACTGCTCGATGATGGCGGTCCCGGAGGCGGGGATGTTGCCGATCGTCCGGACGCCCGCCTGGAGCTCGAACTCTCGGACAAGGCTTGGCGGGAAACCGTGCGGGTAGGTCGGAAAGGGCACCGGGGTGATGAGACCGGCGATTTCCCAGTGGCCGGCGGTCGAGTCTTTGCCGGCCGACTGCTCGGCCATCTTGCCGAACGCGGCCGCCGGCGCGGCGACCGGGGGGACGCCGGCGATGGGGACGATGTTGCCGAGGCCGAGGCGCCGGCAGTTCGGCAGGTCCAGCCCGCCGACCGCGGCGGCGCAGTGCGGGACGGTGGCGGCCCCGACGTCGTCGTATGCAGCGGCGTCAGGCAAAGCGCCGACCCCGCAGGCGTCGATGACAAGGATGATGGCGCGCCGGATATACATGCCGCCAAAGTAGGCCGGCGCCGGCCGGTTGTAAACCGAAAACGGGGCGCACAAGGACGCTGCCCGCGGCGCCGGGGGCTTCGCGTTGGCCGGGACCAAGACCGGGAACCGGCCGCCCGGCCGCAGGCGTGCGGGTTACGGGGTGATCTTCCGCGACTCGAGCGCGTAGTCGACGTCCGCCTCGATCCGCACATCGTACGTCGCCGTGTCGCTCTTCTTGACGCGCGTGTAGTCGCCCTGAATGATCCAGCGCTCCCGCTGCAGCACCACCATGCCTTCGCGGAACGCGAAATACATCTTGCCGGTCGTGCGGATGCGGTCGACGCCGAACCGCTGGACGCTGTCCTTCGGGTTGGGCTCGACCGGGATCACCAGGTTGCCGTCGACGTTGAGCAGGGCGCAGTCGTAGCCGGCCTCGCGGACGAAGGCGACCACTTCGTAGGTTGTGGAGGCTTCCATGTTCTCATTGGGCAGCAGCACCTTGGCGGTCTGGGTCCAGGAGAAACCGGGGGACACCTCGCCGGGCGGGAACACCGGCATGCCCTGCTCCATGAAGTGTTTGATGTAGTTCTGCGAGGGGAGGTCGTCGCTGTCGTCGAACTTGACATCGAGGACGTTGCCGTCGCTCTGCATGAGGATGCGCATGGTCCGCTCCATGGACACCGAGTCGCGCTTGAGGGTGTCTTCGCGCGACGGCACCGTGTAGGACCAGGAGTCGACCTCGCGCATGAGGGCGGTGTTCTCGTCGCGGACCTCCTCGATCGTCTGCATGACGCGGACCTTGAAAGCGGTGCTGCTCTTTTCGATGATCGAGTCGCCCCGGGCGACCAGGACGTTGCGCTTCATGTCCTGGTTGTAGACAAGCTGAAGTCCGGGGGCGAACTTGTAGCGCAACAGGACGGTCTTCTCGCCCTGCTGGCAGGCCGCCAGCGCGAGCACAGCGGCGAGGATGACTGCGGAGAGGCAGGCGGTTAGTCTGGTCACAATTCCGAGACTCCTTCCCAGAGGCTATTACGATTCGTCGAGCGGGTTGGTTTTGACTATCTGCGGCAGGGCGGTGAAACGGCCGAGGATTCCCGGCCCGCCGATGAGCATCATGCCGCGGGTGATCCGGGCCCGATCTTCGCGGGTGAAGACCGGGCTGTCGCCGAGCTCGGAGCGCACCTCGGCCGTCGCCAGCACGGGAATCTCCGGGCCGATCGTCCGGCTGATCAGGAGCTCCCGGCTGGATCCGAGGTAGATGGCGGCGAAGAGGATCGCCAGCGAGGCCGCCACCGACACCAGCGCCCGCAGGAGGGCGGTGGAGGAGCGCGGCGCGGCGCCTTCGCCGCCCCCGCGGCGAACCGCCTCTGGGTCGCCGGCCAGAACCGTGCGGGCGAGGATATGGCTCTCGCTTTCGGCGAAATACTCGTCCCCGGGGTCGGGCGCGGCGGCCGAGCCGAGCAGGCCGCGGACTTGGACGGCGAGGTCATGTTCGCGCCGGCAGGCTGCGCAGTCAGCCAGGTGGTCGCGCACGCGCCCGGCGGCTTCGGCCGACAGCTCGCCGTCGAGAAAGTCATCCAGCCGCGCTACGACATCAGAGCAGGTCATCTCAACTCCCTTTCCTCAGGCGCTTCTTCAGGGCCTTTCGCAGTTTGGATCTGGCGATATGGAGATTGGAGCGGACGGTCGCCTCCGGGCAACCCAACATCGCCGCGATCTCCGCCTTCGAATACCCTTCGATGTCGTGCAGAATGGCGGTTAGTTGTTGTCGCGGAGGAAGCTCCCTGAGCGCCCGCTTGATCTCCTCCAGCAAAGCCCTGTTCTCGAATTCTTCGCTCGGCGTGGCCACCTGCCGGGCCAGATCGATCTGGACCTCCCCCGGCAGGGAGGACGAATCTTCCGGCATCCGGCTGTGGCCCCTCTGCTTGCGCAGGACGTCAATGGCGTAGTTGGACGCGATGCGCAGCAGGAAGGTCGAGAAAAACTTTACTTCGGCCAGCTCCTTTCGTCGTCGATAAATGCGGACAAAGGTCTCCTGGACGACTTCATCGGCATCCAGGTGATTGCCGAGCACCTGGTAGGCCAGGGAGTAGACCTTCCGCTGGTACCGGTGGACAAGTTCAGTGAAGGCGGCGTCACTCCCTCGGACGAAATCATCCACTAACTCCGGGACAGTCTTATGCATAATCCCCGAAGTCATGATGTATCGAAGAGACGTACGGCATCGCCACCTGTGCAATCATCGGGGTGAAAATTCTGTTGACTATCCCCGACGGCAAGCATATGCTTGCCGCTGAAGTTTGTCAATCTTTTTTACGGCAACAACTTATACCCGTGGGCAGTTCAGGCGAACATCAGCGCATCATCGAGGCGCATCGACACCGATTCTTTCTCGTGGGGGCCATAGGGACCTTCATGTCGACCCTGGACGGGTCGATCCTCAACGTGGCCCTGCCCACGATCGCCGCCGACCTGGGGGCGGACATTCACCTGGTGGCATGGGTTGTCCTCGCCTATACGCTGACGATCATCTCGCTCATGCTCATCTTCGGCGCCTGGACCGAGCGCAAGGGGTACGACTTCGCCTACCGGTTCGCCTACTCGTTTTTCGTTCTCGGGTCGGCGGCCTGTGCGCTGAGCCCGTCGATCCACTCGCTCATCCTCGCCCGGGTAGTGCAGGGGATAGGGTCGGCGATGTTTCAGGCGGTCGGACCGGGTCTGGTGACGGCCGTCTTTCCGGCGGAACAGAGGGGGAGAGGGATCGGGATGATGGTGATGATGGTGGCGGCCGGGCTGATGGCCGGGCCGCCGCTGGGCGGGTTCATTTTGCAGTTTCTCCCGTGGCAGTGGATTTTCGTGATCAATCTTCCCATCGGCGCCGTGGGGATCGCGCTGGCGGCCCGCTATTTCCGGCTCCTACCGAAGCCGGAGGACGATCGCCCGATCTACCTGGCCGGCGGGGCGGCGATCGCGACCGCCCTGGTGGCCGGCACACTGGCGTTGTCGATGGTTTCGGAGCACGCGCTGCGCGACTGGCAGGTTTGGGCGCCGGCGCTGGCGGCGGCGGGGGCGTTCCTGCTGTTCCTTCGCTACGAGAGCCGCCCGGCGCGCCACATGATCGGCCTGGACATGTTCCGGAACCGCCAGTTCTCCACCGCGATTGCGGCGGCGATCCTGATGTTCGTTACCATGGCCGGCGGGGCCATTCTCCTGCCGTTCTATTTTGAAAGCGTCAAGGGGTACGGCCCCAGCCGCATCGGCCTGTTCCTCGTGATCATCCCCGCCATCATGTTCGTGGTGGCGCCGCTGTCGGGGCGAATCTCCGACCGCATCGGGTCTCTTTTCCTCACGACGAGCGGAGCGGCGGTGGCGGCTTTCGGGCAGTATCTGCTGCTGCACCTGGATGCCGCTTCATCAGACGCTTTCATCATGCTCGTGCTGGCGGTCATCGGCCTGGGCGCGGCCATCTTCAACACGCCCAACTCCTCGTCGATCATGGGGTCGGTCGGACCGACGGAGCGGGCCCGGGCCAGCAGCATTATCGGGACCGCGCGCAACATCGGCAACTCGATCGGGATCGCAATGGCGACAGCTCTCTTCGCCTATTTTCGGTCGCGGCGGGCGGTCAGTCTCGGCGACCCGGCCGCCCTGTTCGTCGCGGCCTTCCATGATGTCGTGAAGGTCTCGCTCGGGGTGGCGCTGTTGACGGTGCCGCTGTGCCTCACGCGGCACAACCGGCCGCGTCCGGGACAAGGGGGCGGAGCGCCGGAGCCTCCCGCCGCCGGAGTCTGACAGGTCCGCCGGCGCCGTAAAATGCAGTTGACAACCTCTCGGGGAGGGCGTATACTGGCGAACCTACAGGTCATTTGGGGCCATAGCTCAGTTGGGAGAGCGCTTGAATGGCATTCAAGAGGCCGGGGGTTCGACTCCCCCTGGCTCCACCA